>JBEKLQ010000115.1:0-13127 GCA_050010115.1 Acidimicrobiales bacterium
GATACCGGGCGCCAGCTCTGTCGCCCAGCTCGAGCAGAACGCCGCAGCGGGCGATCTCGAGCTGACCGGAGACGAGATCCGGGAGCTGACGGCGGCCGCCGAGTCCTTCGAGCCGCTCGGGCGGCGGGAAGCGCTGCCGGCGGTGGTCCGCCGGCGGTTCCGACCGACTGCCTGAGCTCGTGCAGGCCCGCGCCGGGCTCGCCAATAGTGTGGGCGGCCAACGCGTGAGAGAGGGGGCAACCGAATGGACGAGCAACTCCGCTGGATGGATGCCATCGCACAGGCTGAGCTGGTCTCGAGCGGGAAGGCGACGCCGTCGGAGCTAGTCGACGCCGCCATTGAGCGGGTGGAGCGCCTGAACCCGGTGCTCAACGCCGTGATCCACGAACGCTTCGACGCCGCTCGCAAGGAGGCCGAGGGCCCGCTCTCCGGCCCGTTCGCAGGTGTCCCCATCGTGGTGAAGGATCTCAGTGCCGAGATGGCGGGAGAGCCGTACTACGAGGGGTTGGCTGTTGCCAAGCAAGCCGGCTACCGAGCGCCCGTGGACAGCTTCATCGTCGAGCGGTTCCGCGCTGCTGGCTGCGTCATTCTCGGCCGCACGAACTGCCCGGAGCTCGGCACGACGATCACGACGGAGCCGAAGTCGTACGGCCCATCCCGCAACCCTTGGAACACCGATCACACGACGGGCGGCTCGTCAGGTGGGTCGGCGGCGGCCGTGGCCAGCGGGATGGTGCCCGTCGCCCATGCAAACGACGGAGGCGGATCGATCCGCATCCCCGCCAGCAACTGCGGGCTGTTCGGCTTGAAGCCGAGCCGGGGCCGAGTCAGTCCGGGCCCTGAGCCGCACGAATCTTCCTGGGCGGGCTCGACGATCGACCACGTGGTCACCCGCACCGTACGGGATTCCGCAGCCATGTTGGACGTGCTCGCCGGCGAGCAGCCGGGTGACCTCTTCGTCGCACCGCCACCCGCCCGTCGGTTCGCCGATGAGGTGGGCGTCGAGCCGGGCTCGCTCAGGATCGGCTGGCTAGACCACCCGGCGATGGAGGGTTTTGTGCCCAACGCTCAGTGTGCTGCGGCAGTCCACGAGGCGGCCCGCCTGCTCGAGTCCCTTGGGCACCGAGTGGAAGAGGCGCACCCGGCGGCGATCGGTGACCCGGACTTCCAGAGGCACTTCCTCGTGCTCGTCTCGACGGCGGTAGCGCACGAGCGGGACCGCTGGAGCGAGTTGCTCGGCCGCGAGGTGGCTCCTGAAGAATTCGAGCCGGACAACCAGATGTTCGACACGCTCGGCTCCATGGTGAGCGGGGCGTCGTACCTAGGATCCGTGCTGTGGTTCGAGACCTGGCGCCGGCGGATGGCGGCGTTCTGGGACGACGACGGCTACGACCTGTTGCTGTCGCCGGTCCTCGGGGTCCCGCCTGTACGCATCGGCGAGTTCTCCGAACCCATCGTTGGCCAGCAACGGGTCATCGAAGCGCTCCAGTACACAGCCCAGTTCAATGTGACCGGTCAGCCGGCGGTCTCGCTGCCGCTGCACATGACACCCGGTGGCCTCCCGGTCGGGATCCAGCTCGTGGCGGCCTACGGCCACGAGGATGTGTTGATTCGACTAGCCTGTCAGGTCGAGCAGGCGGCACCATGGGCGGAGCGAAGGCCGCCGGTGCACGCATGAAGCGTCGGCTCAACGGCTCCTCAGGCGGGGAGCTCTGGATTGTCCGGGTGGCCCACTGAACGAAATGCTCACATCTCCATGACGACGTACCGCCTCTCTCACCTCGACGCCCTCGAATCCGAGGCGATCCACATCATCCGTGAAGTGGTCGCCGAATTCGAGAAACCAGCCCTCCTGTTCTCCGGAGGGAAGGACTCCGCCGTCCTGCTGCACCTGGCCGTCAAGGCCTGCTGGCCTCAGAAGCTGCCGTTCCCGGTCGTCCACGTGGACACCGGGCACAACTTCCCCGAGGTCATCGAGTACCGCGACTCCCAGGTCGAACGCCTCGGGCTCCGGCTCGTGGTCGGCTCGGTCCAGGAGGACATCGACCGCGGCTCGATCGTCGAGCACCCCACACCGGGCGCCACGCGCAACCGTCTCCAGACCTTCACGCTGCTCAGGGTCCTCGAGGAAGGCGGCTACGACGCCGTGTTCGGTGGTGGGCGCCGTGACGAGGAGAAGGCGCGAGCCAAGGAGCGAGTGTTCTCGCTGCGCGACGAGTTCGGCCAGTGGAACCCCCGTGCACAGCGCCCTGAGCTGTGGAACCTCTTCAACACAAGGCACCGGCCGGGCGAGCACTTCCGTGTGTTCCCGCTGTCAAACTGGACCGAGCTCGACATCTGGCAGTACGTAGAGAGCGAGTCCATCCCGCTGCCGCAGATCTACTTCGCCCATCGCCGGCAGGTGTTCCGCAGGGGCGGGATGCTGCTGGCCGTCGGCCCGTACACCCAGCCCCGCGTCGGCGTCGCCGGCGAGACTCCATTCGAGGTCTCGGTGCGCTACCGCACGGTGGGCGACATGACTTGCACCGCCGCGGTCGAGTCGTCGGCCGTCACGCCGGCGGAGGTCATCAGCGAGACCGCCATCAGTCGCGTGAGCGAACGCGGGGAGACGAGGGCCGACGACCGCTTCTCTGAGGCAGCGATGGAAGATCGCAAGCGGGAGGGATACTTCTAGATGGAGCTGCTCCGCTTCGCGACGGCGGGTTCGGTCGACGATGGCAAGTCCACGCTGATCGGTCGCCTGCTCTACGACTCGAAGCAGGTCTTCGAGGATCAGCTCGAGGCGGTCGAGGCCTCGAGCCTCGCCCGAGGCGACGAGTACACCAACCTGGCCTTGCTCACCGACGGCCTTCGGGCCGAGCGGGAGCAGGGCATCACGATCGACGTGGCGTACCGCTACTTTTCCACGCCCAAGCGCAAGTTCATCATCGCCGACACGCCGGGCCACACCCAGCACACGCGCAACATGGTGACGGGTTGTTCGACGGCTGATCTCGTGGTCCTGCTCGTCGACGCCCGTATGGGACCGACCGAGCAGACCCGCCGCCACGCGACGGTCGCCTCCCTGCTCGGGATCCGCCACGTCGTGGTCTGCGTCAACAAGATGGACCTCGTCGACTGGGACCGGAAGACGTTCGAGAGGATTCGTTCCGAATTCGACGACTTCGCTACGCGCCTCCAGGTCACCGATCTCACCTGCATCCCGATGTCGGCACTGCAGGGCGACAACGTGGTCGACCGGTCGACGGAGATGAAGTGGTACGACGGCCCGTCGCTGCTACACCACTTGGAAGAGGTGCACATCAGCTCCGACCGGAACCTGATCGACTTCCGTTTCCCCATCCAGCGGGTTATCCGCCCCATCTCGTCCAGCGACCTGCACGACTTCCGCGGCTACGCCGGCCAGGTGGCGAGCGGCGTGCTGAAAGTGGGCGATGACGTGGTGGTGCTGCCGTCGGGTTTCTCCTCCAAGGTGGAGGCCATCGAGACCTACGACGGGCCGCTCGCCGAGGCGTACCCTCCGATGTCGGTCGTCGTGCGCCTCGCCGAGGAGCTCGACATCTCCCGCGGCGACATGCTGTGCAGGGCGCACAACCGGCCGAACGAGGGCCAGGACATCTCGGCGATGGTGTGCTGGATGGCTGAGACGCCACTCAAGCCTGGCACCAAGCTCATGCTCAAGCACACCACGCGATGGGCACGCGCCCTCGTGAAGGATCTCGAGTACCGCCTCGACGTCAACACGTTGCATCGTGATGTCCAGGCGACCGAGCTCGTGCTGAACGACATCGGACGCATCGACCTGCGCACGACCGTCCCGCTGTTCTACGACGAGTACCGGTCCAACCGGGTGACGGGGAGTTTCGTGCTCGTGGACGAGGGTACGAACGCAACGGTGGGCGCGGGCATGATCCTTCGCCAGAGCACCTGACCCAGAGCGATCTGAACCTGAGAACTCCCGGGGGTTTGACGATGGCGCAACAGACAGCGGAGCACGCCAATGGCCACGTGGCCGCGTCGCTTGGAGCCGTGGGCGAGCGAACTACGACGAAGGAGGCGGTCGTGACGCGAGGCACGGTCTGGTTCACAGGGCTATCGGGAGCAGGCAAGACGACCGTTGCCACCACCCTGAAGGGTTTGCTCGACTCCGATGAGGTGCGGACGTTCATGCTCGACGGCGACCTGCTGCGCGAGGGCCTCAACGCCGATCTGACCTTCAGCGAGGAGGACCGCATCGAGAACGTGCGGCGCGTCGGAGAGGTGGCGCTGCTGTTCGCCTCGGTCGGTCATCTGTGCCTGGTCACGGTCATCAGCCCCTACGACGCCGGCCGCGCGGCGGTCCGTGCCCGACATGACGTGCTGGGGATCCCGTTCGTCGAGGTCTACGTCGCGACACCGCTCGAGGTCTGCGAGAGCCGTGACCCGAAGGGCTTGTACGCGCGAGCGCGCCGGGGCGAGGTCGCACGGTTCACCGGGATCTCGGCGCCGTACGAGGCTCCCCACGACCCTGATGTCGAGGTTGTCACCACGGGCAAAACGCCCGACCAGTCGGCGCGAGAAGTGCTCTCGGTGCTCCAGGCGAAGGGCCTCGCCGGCTAGGACGCCTCGTGGCGCGGCGTGCCGGCGCCGGCGCTTGGGCTGGCGGGTCGCTCGTCGCTGTTCGCGGTTTGTACCGCTCGGAAGGGCGCGGGCGCCCCTCGGCCGCGTCGATGTACGCGGTTTGTATCGACTGTGGTTACAAACCGCGTACAGCGTCGCGTTCGGTCACCCCCGCAAGCCCTCGTCGCAGCCTCGATAGGCTCACCTCGATATCTGTCCGCAGGGTGTGCGGGCATACGCGCGGCGAGAGCCGCACGGGTGCGGCGTGCCGCGCCCTTGACACTGGAGGTGATCCGGCTGACTGCTACAGGAGCCGACCCGTCGCCCGCGTTTGACCTCGTTGTGATCGGCGGCGGCCCCGGCGGATACGCCGCCGCCCTCTACGCCGGCGCCGCCGGGATGTCGGTGGCGGTGGTCGAGAAAGAGAAGGTGGGCGGGACCTGTCTTCACCGCGGCTGCATCCCGGCCAAGGAGTTTCTCGAGACCGCGGCTGTGTTCCGGACCGTGTCGGGAGCCAAGGAGTTCGGGGTCCAGGCGAGCCAACCGACCGTCGACTTCTCCGCCAGCCAAGACCGCAAGCAGAAGGTCGTGGACCAGCTGCATCGGGGCCTTGTAGGCCTCATGAAGCAGCGGAAGAACACCGTCTTCGAGGGCGTCGGGCGCCTGCTTCCAGGCCACGTCGTGGAGGTGACGGCTGGCGACGGCTCGACCCAGGCGTTGAGCGGGACCAATGTGGTGCTCGCTGCCGGCTCGGTCCCGCGGACGCTGCCCGGTTTTGAGGTGGACGGTCGCTACGTGCTCACGTCCGACGAGGTGCTGGCCCTCCGCGAGCTTCCCCGTTCGTGCGTGGTGATCGGCGGTGGCGCCATCGGCTGCGAGTTCGCCTCCATGTTCTCCGATCTCGGTGTGCAGGTGACGGTGCTCGAAGCGCTGCCCAAGTTGCTGCCGGGCTGCGATGAGGACGTGGCGAACGTCGTGGTTCGGTCGTTCCAGAAGCGCGGCATCACGGTTCGCGCCGGTGTCGCCGTGCATGGCCACGAGCCAGGCGAGAATGGCACGACGGTCAAGTTCGGCGACGGTGAGTCCGTCGTCGTGGACTGCGTCCTGGTCTCGGTCGGACGCCGGCCGCTGTCGGACGGGTTGCTCGCCGACGGCACGGGCGTGTCGCTCGACGCTCGCGGTTTCGTCGAGGTCGACGAGTGGATGCGGACAGGTGCCGATGGCGTGTTCGCGCTGGGCGACCTCGTCAATACACCGCAGCTCGCTCACGTCGGGTTCGCCGAGGCGATCCTCGTCGTGAAGCAGATCCTCTCCGAGCCGGCCGTGCCAGTGAACTACCAGAACGTGCCGTGGGGCATCTACTGCCATCCCGAGGTTGCATTCGTGGGGATGACCGAGGAAGGTGCCAAGGCGGCTGGCGTGGATGTGGTGGTGAAGAAGGACCCCTACGGTGGCAACAGCCGCGCACGGATCCTCGGTGAGACCGAGGGCATGGTGAAGGTGATCGCCGAGCGGATGCCCGACGGTTCGGCCGGCCGGTTGCTCGGGGCCCACATGGTCGGTCCCTGGGTGACCGAGCAGCTCGGGCAGGCCTACCTGTCTGTCAACTGGGAGGCGACTCCCGACGAAGTGGCAGCGTTCATCCAGCCACACCCCACGCTGTCGGAGACATTCGGCGAGACTGTCCTCGCCCTTACGGGAAGGGGCCTGCACGTTGGCTGATATCACGATGCCTCAGCTCGGGGAGACAGTCACTGAGGGAACAATCATCAAGTGGCTGAAGAAGGTGGGCGACCCGGTCGCCCACGACGAGCCGCTGTTCGAAGTGTCGACCGACAAGGTCGACTCCGAAGTGCCCTCCTCTGCTGAGGGCTACCTCGCCCAGATCCTCGTCGACGAAGGCGCCACGGTCGACATCGGCACGCGGCTCGCCGTCATCAGTGACACGCCTGCGGGGTCCGGCGACGCCGCAGGCGCAGCCGCTGAGCCGGCGCCGGCGGCTGCCCCTGAACCAGTCGCAGCAACCGCACCCGTACCCGCACCCGCGCCCCCGGCGGAAGCGTTGGCCCCATCTCCAACGCCCGAAGCGTTGCCAGTGCCGGATTCCAGCGGGGGCACCGGCAGTTCGGC
The DNA here is from genome assembly GCA_050010115.1 of Acidimicrobiales bacterium. Taxonomy (GTDB): domain Bacteria; phylum Actinomycetota; class Acidimicrobiia; order Acidimicrobiales; family Bog-793; genus JAKACA01. The sequence continues at coordinate 6,730 of JBEKLQ010000115.1, forward strand.
CGCCCTCCTCTCGCCGGTCGTGCGCAAGCTGGTCAACGAAAAGGGCCTCGACCCGGCGTTGATCCCCGGCACCGGGCAAGGCGGCCGGATCACCCGGGGCGACGTCCTGGCGTACGTCGACCGCCAGGCGACCGCAGGCGGCGGCTCACCCGGCGCCGCACCAGCACCGGCCGCGCCTGCCGCTGCGCCGGTGTCGTCTCGGCCTGCTGCGCCGGCTCCGGCGCCGGTTGCAGGCGGCTACGACTCGAGGGCGTTCCCGCCGGCGGTCGCGGGCGAGCGCGACGAGGTCGTGCCGTTCACGAACATCCGCCGGCTCACCGCCGATCACATGGTGCGTTCGCAGGCGACGTCTGCCCACACCCTCGTCGTAATCGAGGCTGACTACGAGGGCATCGAGCAGGTGCGGCGGCGGGAGAAGGACCGCTTCAAGGAGCAGGAGGGCGTCTCGCTGACGTACCTCCCGTTCGTGGCGACGGCTGTCGTCGACGTGTTGAGGGACTACCCGAACCTCAACGCCTCCGTCGGCGACGGGGCGTTGCTCGTGCACCGTGACGTGCACCTCGGGATCGCCGTGGACCTCGACCGGCAAGGGCTCATCGTGCCGGTCGTGCGCCAGGCTGACGGACAGTCGCTCCGAGGTCTCGCCCGCGCCATCGCCGACCTGGCCGAGCGGGCGCGCTCTCGCCACCTGTCGGCGGACGATGTCGTCGGCGGCACGTTCACGATCACGAACCCCGGCCCGTTCGGCACGCTTATCTCGGCGCCGATCATCAACCAGCCTCAGGTCGCCATCCTCTCCACCGACGGTGTGAAGCGCCGGCCAGTCGTGGTCAGGGCGGCCGACGGGAGCGAGGCGATCGCCATCCATTCGGTCGGCATGCTGGCAATGTCGTTCGACCACCGGGCGGTGGACGGGGCGTACGCGTCGGCGTTCCTGCGGGATCTTGCCCACGAGATCGGTACCCGTGACTGGGCTGCTGAGCTCTAGGCGCCCCCTGCGGAGGAGCAGGCCATGACGGCGCTCCGGGTCCGGTGGTTGGGCCGCGTCCGCTACCAGGAAGCGCTCGACCTCCAGCACGCCTTGCGCGACTCGTGCACCGGTGACTACCTGCTGCTGCTCGAGCACCCGCACGTCTACACGCTCGGCGTGCGCACCAAGCCGCAACACCTCTTGCCCGGGGTCGTGACCTCCGGGGCCGACGTCGTGCGGGCCGACCGTGGTGGCGACGTCACCTATCACGGACCGGGCCAGCTCGTCGCCTACCCGGTGCTGGACGTGCCGATGGGCTCGGGGGCGGTACCGGCCTACGTGCACGCGATCGAGCAACTCGTGATCGACGTGCTGGCTGATCTCGGGCTGAGCGGCGCGAGCCGGCTCGGGGGCTATCCGGGTGTGTGGGTCGAACCGACCGGGCCGGCTCCTCGCAAGATCTGCGCGATCGGCGTGCGCGTGGACCGGGCGCGGTCGATGCACGGGCTGGCCCTCAACGTCGACCCGGACCTTGCGATGTTCGACCACATCGTTCCGTGCGGCATCCCGGACAAAGCCGTCACTTCGCTGGCCGCCGAAGGCGTGACGGTGACCATGCGCGAGGTCGTCGACGCCATCTCCCACCGGGCAGCCACCGGCTTGTCGTTCGGCGGGGAGGAGCGAGTGATCGACCTGCAGCTGGCGACCGATCCCGCTACCTCGGTACCCGGCGCATCGCCGGCGCAGCCGATCAACATCGGGCTCGGGGCGCCGACCTCCGACACAAGACCGTTGGAGCGCCGCCTCGCCGCTGCCGGCGTCGACCCGTCCGGAGGCATCGACTTCCGTGCCCGCAAGCCTGACTACCTGCGCGCGCCGGTCAGATTCGGGCGGGAAGCGCTCGGTCTGCGCTCGATGGTGCGCGGCCTCGGCCTCGTGACGGTCTGCGAGGAAGCGGGCTGCCCGAACCTGTCCGAGTGCTGGGCGGACGGTACGGCCACGTTCATGATCAACGGGGAGCGGTGCACGAGGGCGTGTGGCTTCTGCCTGGTGGACACCCGGCACCCCCTGCCGCTGTCGGCGGACGAGCCGGGGCACGTGGGCGATGCCGTCGCGCAGTTGGGACTCGCTCACGCCGTCGTGACTGCGGTCGCCCGCGACGACCTCGATGACGGGGGAGCAGCTGCCTTTGCTGCCACAGTGGCGGCGATCCGGGAGCGTAGCCCCGGCACGGCGGTCGAGCTCCTGATCCCCGACTGCAAGGGTGACGCCGAGGCGCTCGGCGTGATCTTCGACAGCCGCCCGGACGTGCTGAACCACAACGTCGAGACGGTCCTCCGCCTGCAGCGTGCCGTCCGTCCCTCGGCTTCGTACGCGAGGAGCTTGGCGGTCCTGGCGAGGGCGAAGGCTGCCGGCCTCGTCACCAAGTCCGGCCTGATCCTCGGCATGGGAGAAACCCTCCCCGAAATCCACAGCACCCTCTCCGACCTCCGGGCCGTCGGTGTGGACATCGTGACGATCGGTCAGTACCTGCGCCCGAGTGCGGCGCACCTGCCGGTGCAGCGCTGGTGGCAGCCCGACGAGTTCGAGGAGATCGGTGCGGTGGCAAGGGCGATTGGTTTCTCATATGTGGAGGCGTCGCCGTTGACGCGATCCAGTTACCACGCTCGCCAGGCGGCGAGCGGCAGCGCCATGGCAGCGGCGAGATGACGTTGGCTCCCGCCGATCCGGTGTTGTCCCGGGGGGAGCGGCTGTCCCGAGTCCGTGACGCCATGCGGGTGGTCGGCGTGGATGCTCTGCTGCTATCGCTCGGTGCGGACCTTCCGTGGCTGACGGGGTACGAGGCGATGCCACTCGAGCGCATCACAATGCTCGTACTGCCGGCCGACGACGAGGCGACGCTCGTGGTCCCGGCGCTCGAGGCACCTCGCGTAGCGCATGATCCCCGCTTGTTCACAATGCGGCCGTGGCGGGAGACCGAGGATCCGATCGGGATCATCGCCGGGCTGGTCGGCTCGCGGACCGAGCTGGGTGTATCCGACCGGGCATGGGCGATGCACGTGCTGGCGCTGCAGCAGGCGCTCAGTGGGGCGAGGTTCCGGCCTGCGAGCTCGGTGACCTCGCCCTTGCGGGCAGTGAAGGACCTGGCGGAGATCGCTGCCTTGGCAGCAGCAGGGGCAGCGGCGGACCGGGTGGCAGCCGCCCTACTGGGCGGCGAGATCCCGCTCATCGGCCGGACCGAGGCTGCCGTGTCGAAGGAGATCTCCGCCAGGCTGGTGGCCGAGGGGCACGCCAAGGTGAACTTCGCCATCGTCGGGAGCGGCCCGAACTCCGCCAGCCCGCATCACGAGCCGGGCGATCGAGTGATCGGGCGGTCCGAGCCGGTCGTGTTCGACTTCGGCGGCAGGCTGCATCTCGACGACACGGTCGGGTACTGTTCCGACATAACGAGGACGGTGGTGACGGGCGAGCCCGATCCCGAATTCGCTGTGTTGTACGCCGTGCTCGAGTCCGCCCAAGCCGCAGCGGTGAAGGTGGCGACGGTGGGCGTCACGTGCGAGTCGGTGGATGCTGCGGGCCGGGTCCCGATCACCGAAGCCGGGTACGGCGAAGCGTTCATCCACCGCATCGGGCACGGCATCGGCATCGAGGAGCACGAGGACCCTTACCTCGTCGCCGGCAACCGCGCGCCGCTGGCCTGCGGCCACGCGTTCTCGGTGGAGCCGGGGATCTACTTGAGTGGGCGCTTCGGGGCGCGCATCGAGGACATCGTCGTCGCCACCGCTGAAGGGCCGCTGCGCTGCAACGTGGCGGACCACTCGCTTCACGTCGTGGAGGCCTGAGCCGTGATTATCGGGGACACCGAGACGGGCGGCCAGGCCGCCGCAGGGACTGGTGCCGAGGTGGCCGGCACCGCCAGCGGAAGTCCAGACGCCGCTAGCGGAAGTCCAGGCGCCCCCGTCGGGATCGACATCGCGCCGACGACGGCTTGGTTGGCGAGCAACGTCGGGTTGGTGGCGCCGTTGGGTTTCGATCTGGTCGCCGGCGGGCGGTCCAACCTGACGTACAAGGTGACCGACGCCACCGGCGCCAGTGTGGTGCTGCGGCGGCCACCGACTGGGCACGTGCTGCCGACGGCGCACGACATGTCACGTGAGCACCGCATCGTCACGGCGCTCGGCCCGACTCCCGTCCCCGTGGCGAAAACGCTCGGACTGTGTCTCGATGCCGACGTGACCGGCGCACCGTTCTATGTGATGGAGTTCGTGAACGGCCTGGTGCTGCGCGACGCCCCGACGGCTGAGCGCGAACTGGACGACGCAGGCCGGCGGCGAGCGAGCGAGTCGATCGCCCAAGTGCTCGCCGACCTGCACGCCGTCGACGTCGATGCCGTCGGGCTCGGGGATCTCGGCCGGCACGAGGGCTACCTCGCCCGCCAGTTGAAGCGGTGGCACGGGCAGTTCGACCAGTCCCAACCCGAGGGAGCCGCCCGCGTCGTAGAGGTGGACCACGTGTACGAGCGGCTGTCGGAAGCGATGCCGTCCCAGGATGGCGTGGCGATCGTGCATGGCGACTACCGGCTCGACAACACGATGCTTGCCGGCGACGGCTCGGTGGCGGCAGTGCTCGACTGGGAGATCTGCACGCTCGGCGACCCGCTCGCCGACCTCGGCTTGCTGATGGTCTACTGGGCCGAGCCCGGTGACACGATGACGGCACTCGGGTTGGCACCCACCGTGGTGCCCGGCTTCGCCTCCCGGTCGGAGCTGAAGGGCTGGTACGCCGAGCGGACGGGACGGGACGTGTCGAAGCTCGACTACTACGTGGCTTTCGGGTACTGGAAGCTCGCCTGCATCCTGCAAGGGGTGCTGTTCCGCTACCTCGGCGGCGCCGGCGGAGGCGATCGCAGCGGTACCGACAGCTTCGGCGCCCAGGTACGGGTGCTGGCGGAGGCGGCAGCGGCGGTGGCTGCCGGGTTGCCGGCGTGAGCGATCCCGTGCCAGCGCCCTCGCTCTACGCGCTCACCGGCGTGGAGGCCCCGCCGACTCCGGTGCTCGTGGTCGCTCTCGACGGTTGGGTTGACGCCGGGATGGCGGCCTCCACCGCGCTGACGGCGTTGACGGAGAGCATCGACATGAGCTCGTATGCCATCTTTGATGGCGAGCCGTTGATCGACCAGCGCGCCCGGCGCCCGCGCCTGCTCGTGTCGGACGGCATGAACGAAGGCGTGACGTGGCCTGAGCTGACGGTAAAGGTCGGCGTCGACCGCCTTGGTTCGGGCATCGCGCTGCTGACCGGGCCCGAGCCGGACTTCCGCTGGAAGAGTTTCGCCGCCGCCGTGGCTGAGATCTCCCTCGGGATGAGGGTACGGCTGATGGTCGGCTTTGGTGGCTTTCCCGCGGCGGCTCCCCATACCAGGCCGGTCAAGCTGGCTTCCACGGCGACCACGCCCGAATTGGCTCAGCAGATCGGCTTCTTCGGTGGTGCGATCGAGGTGCCGGCAGGCATCGAAGCCATCCTGGAGGTCGAGTTGTCCCGGGCGGGCATCCCCGCCGTGGGGCTGTGGGCCCGGGTGCCGCACTACGTCGCGGCGATGCCGTTTCCCGCCGCCGCCGTCGTGCTGCTCGACGGGCTCGCCTCGGTCTCCGGGCTCGTGATCGACTCCCAAGTCCTGAGTGAGGCGGCGGACGCCGCCCGGGTCAAGGTGGACGAGATCATCGCCCAGAGCCGGGAGCACACAGCCATGGTCAGGCAGCTCGAGCGGAGCTTGGACGAGTTGGAGGGGGAGCCGCCGGCGGGGGCCTTCGAGGGCGGAAACGTGCCGTCCGGCGACGAGATCGCCGCCGAGCTCGAGCGGTACCTGCGTGGGGAGCACGGCGGCGAGGAGTAGGGCGGCGAGGAGTAGGGCGGTCCGGCCTCCTTGGCCAAACGCTGGGTTTGACGCCAACGTCGTTCACGATCGACGTCACGGTGCCGGCTGGCACAGCACCGGGCCCTTACAAGATCACCGTGACCAACCCTGACGGCGGCAACGTGACACACAGATCACCGTCAGCTGACCCGCATCCGGAGGTCGGGTCCCCACGAGTCTGCTTACGCCTTGGGGACCCGATCGCCGATCGGGATCACATCAGCATCACGGTGAGATCGAGATCCGATTCACCTTGCCAGAGGAGGGCGCTCGATGTCGCCCTCCTCTGGCGCGTCCGGGCTGCGGCCGGCCGAGCAGCGGGCGCTGCAACCACCCCTCCGAGTAGGTTTCCGGGCATGTTGATCGACGGAGGGCTGGGCTTTGACACGGACAACATGGGCAGAAGGGCGCGCCAAGTAGAAGAGGACGGGTACGACGGCGCCTGGGCGACCGAGACCGGGCACGACCCGCTGCTCATCCTGGCGGCAGCGGCGCCGGCGACGGAGCGGCTCGAGC
>JBEKLQ010000116.1:0-12927 GCA_050010115.1 Acidimicrobiales bacterium
CACGGGTGCGCCGTCGGGTCGCACCGTGGCCATCACACAGGGCCTCGGCGCTTCGAGGAATCGCTCGAGGTGGGCTGGGAGCGGGGTGGTCGGCACTAAACGGCCAACCTAGCGCCGGGGTGCCAGGATCAGGATCGAAGCTGCAACGAGACCCAGGTCCGACCGCCGTCCGTCGTTCGGAACAGCTCAGTCGGCAACGGCGCGCTCTGGCTCTGCGGAGCGACCACCCAAGCATCGTCAGGCCCGATGGCACTGAACCCCCTCGGGCCGCCGGTACCCGAGTTGAAGCGGCTGGCGAGTATCGGCGTCCAACTGTGGCCTCCGTCGGTCGAATGAAAGATCGGAGCACGGCCTCCGTAGGCCCACGCAGCGGTCGAGGTGACAGCGTCCAGCGTGTCGGCGTAGCCGACAGACGAGAGCTGATATGGCCCGAGCCAGCTCTGCCCGCCGTCAAAGGAGCGCCACAGCTGTTTGCGCTGGAAGCCTGCGCCCGGCCCCGCGGCACAGACGAGCCAGAGCGAGCCGCCTGGGTCGAGCGCGACCGAGCCCGGCATCCAGTCGGAAGAGTCGTACGGGGACCGGCACGGATAGGACGCTTGCCGCCATGTCCTGCCACCGTCGGTGGTGACGTCGAGGCCGAACACCCCCGCCAGCACCGCGACGTTCGGCTCGACGCTCACGATCTCGAGTGGGAACTGAGTGCCTTCCTCATAGCCGGGCGCCAGAGAGAACCCGGGTGGTTGGTCGGCGACGGGGCTGAGCGTGTCGCCACTGGCGGGCCCGGTGAGAAGCACCGAGCGGCCACAAGCGTCCGTCGAGTTGCCGCCCTGCTTCACGACGAAGCATCGCTGCTCGAGGACCCACACCTGGCTTCCCAGTGCTGCAACGCCGAGCACAGCTGCGCTCACCTTCACGCGGGTGAACTGCAGGCCCCCGTCGTGGGTGACGAACAGACCCGGACCGTACGCCCAGCCAGTGCGCGCCGACGCGAGGACCACGGCGTCAACGCCGAGGCGGTTGGGGTTCTGCGCCGGGTTCTCGGTCGTCGAATAGGTCACGAACGCCGGCCTTGCCTGCCAGTGGTCGCCTCCGTCTGCCGTGATCTCGACCCAGGATGTGCAGCTCGAGCCTCGGCACGATTGCATGAGCAGAAGACCATGCTCAACGTCCGAGAAGCTGATCGCAACCGGGTTGGTCAAGGTAGTCGCGGGCACAGCCGTCGTCGCCGGAACGGTGGTAGACGGAAGCGTCGAGGTCGTCGAGGTCGCCGGCGTTGAGCTCGTGCAGGCGGCTAGCGCCACTGCCAACGATGCCAGCCCGGTGCCGGCAAATCTGCGTACGGAGACCACGATCCCACCGCCTTCATGTCCGAGGCCCCGGGAGGCCCCCGCTTCCACCACCCATGCCTTCACTTGATCAGACGCTCCGTCGGCCGCCTTCGTTGCACCCCGTCGTGAGCGACGACCGACCCCTCAATCCTGGACACCAAGGCCAGCACCGCTGCCACACCCAGTGCGACGGCGAACACCCCGAGCGCTGCACGTACCGACCGGTGCTGGACAGGCCACCCGGAGGTGGCCCCTCGGGGCCGAGCGATACCCGACTTCGCCACCCATCCAGGCTGATACCGTCAGCCTCCGGCGAAGTACCGGGAGGTCAGGCCGAAGGTGGCGACGCAGCGCACTTTCCCTACAAGCGGTGTCCTCCGGCGCCCGCCGATCCGTCCTGTCGACCTGCTAGTGGGCGCCGGCATCATCGGGCTGCTCTACGGCATCTTGCGGCTGTCGCGCTCGCTCTCGGTTGCCTTCGTCCCCGGCAAGACGAAGGTGTCCTTGCCGACCGGCATGAGCGACCTCCCCTACTACGCCGCCGAGTCGCTGTTCCGGATGCTGGTGGCGCTCGCGGTGTCGACGGTCTTCACTTTCCTCTTCGCCACCGCTGCAGCACGGCTCCGACGCGCCGAAAAGGTGCTCGTACCACTGCTCGACATCCTGCAGTCGGTGCCGATCCTTGGGTTTCTCACGTTCACCGTCGTCTTCTTCGTGCGGCTCTTCCGCGGCTCGCTGCTCGGGCTCGAGTGCGCATCGATCTTCGCCGTTTTCACGTCCCAGGCCTGGAACATGACGTTCAGCTTCTACCACTCGCTCATCTCCCAGCCGAGCGATCTCGATGAAGCGGCTCGTATGTACCGGCTGACGAAGTGGCAACGCTTCTGGAAGCTCGACGTCCCGAGCTCGATGATCGGACTGGTGTGGAACGCCATGATGAGCATGGGCGGCGGCTGGTTCTTCCTCACGCTCTCGGAAGCGATCACGGTGGGGTCGCACGCGTACACGCTCCCCGGCATGGGCAGCTACATCGGCGCAGCCATCCAGGAGGGCTCGATCTCCAAGGTCTGCATCGCCATCGCAGGGATGATCACCATGGTCATCGGCTTGAACGTCCTGTTGTTCCGCCCGCTCGTGGCGTGGGCGGAGAAGTTCCGGCTCGAGACCTCCGAGTCTGGGGACAAACCGCGCAGTGTCGTCCTCGATCTCTTGCGGCGCTCGGCTATCCCCCGCACAGCGATGCGGGTGCTGCGGCCCGTCGGACGGCTGCTGGACCGGATCACGAGGCCGTTCGGGTTGGCCGAGTACCCGCTCGCGCCGAACCTCCGCCGGCGTCGTGCCGGCGATGTCGCCTACCTCGCGCTCATCACGTCAATCGTCGCCTGGGGCGCATGGCTCGGCCTGTCGTTCATCGGTCACAAGGTGGGGTTCAGCACGTTCCCCTATGTGTTCGGGCTCGGAGCCGTCACGTTCGCCCGTGTGATCGTCGTTGTGGTCGTCTCGTCGCTTATCTGGGTGCCGGTGGGCGTGACGATCGGGCTCAGCCCCAGCCTCGCCCGATTTGCCCAGCCGATCGTGCAGATCCTCGCCAGCTTCCCGGCGAACCTGCTCTTCCCTTTCGCAGTGATCGTCTTCATCGAACTCAACATCCCCCTCAACATCGGTGGGATCGTGCTGATGGCTCTCGGGGCACAGTGGTACATCCTGTTCAACACGATCGCCGGCGCGATCGCCATCCCGAACGACCTCCGGGAGATGGCTGCCAGCCTTCGCCTCACCCGCAGCCAGCGATGGCACCGGCTGATCCTGCCGGCCATCTTCCCGGCGTACGTGACCGGCGGCATCACCGCGGCAGGTGGGGCTTGGAACGCATCGATCGTGGCGGAGGTCGCCGGTTGGGGGTCGCATCACCTGACGGCGACAGGTCTCGGCGCCTACATCGCCGATGCAGCGGCCTCGAGCAACTCGGATCACTTCGCTCGCGTGCTCATAGGCGTCGTCGTCATGAGCGGCTTCGTGGTGGGTGTCAATCGGTTGTTCTGGCGGCGCCTATATCGTCTGGCTGAGATGCGGTACTCCCTTTGACATCGGTTGAGGACCGCGCGGTCCCCATCATCAAGGTCTCTGCCGTTACCAAGACGTTCACGTCCCCGGACGGCAGCCCGCTTCCGGTGCTCGACGGCATCACCCTCGAATTGAACGAGGGCGAGATCGTCGCGCTCCTCGGGCGCTCCGGCAGCGGCAAGAGCACGCTGCTGCGCTGCATCGCCGGCCTCATCGCGCCGACGTCGGGTGAGATCCTCTACCGCGGCACGCCACTTCTGGGTGCGAACCCGGGCGTGGCGATGGTCTTCCAGAGCTTCGCCCTGCTCCCGTGGCTGACGGTACGCCAGAACGTGGAGATCGGCCTGGAGGCGCGGGGCGTCGAGGCGGGCGAACGGCGACGGCGAGCCGAGGAGGCGATCGACCGGATCGGCCTCGACGGCTTCGAGCAGGCTTACCCGAAGGAGCTGTCCGGTGGGATGCGGCAGCGGGTCGGTTTTGCCAGGGCGCTCGTTGTGGAACCTGATGCCCTGCTCATGGACGAGCCGTTCTCCGCCCTCGACGTGCTGACGGCTCAGCACCTGCGGCATGAGCTGCTGCGCCTGTGGGACGCACACGACTTCCCGACCAAGGCCATGCTCATCGTGACGCACAACATCGAGGAGGCCGTGACGCTCGCCGACCGGATCTTCGTATTGGGCGCCAACCCCGGACGCATCCGCACCGAGATCCGGGTCCCGTTCCCTCAGCCACGCGACCGGCAGGAGGAGGCGTTCCTGGCGCTCGTCGACGACATCTACGGGATCATGACCGGCCGCAACGAACGGCCGCCTTCCCACGTGTGGACGGTCGCGCCGGCGACGGAAGGCTCCGAGGGCTCGCCGACTGAGGTGCCCCTGCCGGCCGCGACAGTCGGAGGCATGTCCGGTCTGCTCGAGATCCTGACAGGTCTCGGGGGTCGCGAAGACCTGCCCAAGCTGGCCCACGGGCTCACGTTCGAGGTCGACGACCTCCTCCCCCTCGTCGACGCGGCGCAAATGCTCGGCCTCGCCGTCGTCGACAGCGGCGACCTCGAGATCACCGAGGAAGGACGGGTGTTCGTAGCGGCGGACATTCTCGAGTCCAAGCAGATCTTCGCTGCCGCGGCCGGGGCGCGTGCTCCTCTCGTCCGGGCGATCTGCAAGAGCCTCGGCGCGACGAAGGATGGGACGCTGGGCGAGGGTTTCTTTCTCGATCTGCTGCGCCGGGGCTTCTCCGAGGACGAGGCTCGCCAACAGATGCAGATCGCCATCGACTGGGGCCGATACGGGGAGTTGTTCGACTTCGATGCCAACACCGGCCAGCTGAAACTGGAGCGGCAGCCAGCAAAGGTCGCGTGATCATCGCCGTCCAGCGCGACTTCGTTGACCGGTGAGATCGCCCTCCGGATCGCACCGTGACCAGTAGTGTTCGGCGCAGCGACCTTCGGTCGAGGAGCTGAGATGGCCGCACAACCGATGAGGCAGAAGCCACCGGGACCACCCCTGTGGCTCTCGGTGCCGTTGCTCGTGGTCGGCATCGTCGCTTTCGTCGTGTCCGTCGCCGGTGTAAGTGACGCCCTAGTCCACTCCATCTACGACGCCCCGATGTTCCACGCGCCCGGCACGGAGCAGCTGAAGTGTGAACCGGGTTTGTACGCGTTCTATGTCGAAAACGGCTCCGGGAACATCTCTGCTGGGTCGATCCGTGTCACGGGACCCGAGCCGGCCAACACGACCGTTCCCGTGCAGACCACCAGCACGGTCCAGTCGTTCTCCAACGCTGGGACGTCATTCAGTGGCAACCTGGTCTTCAACGTCACCGCCACGGGCACCTACTCCATCACGGTGGGCTCTGGGCCGGCCGACGTCATCGTTGCGCCCACGCTCGCGGCGGCCGCTGAGCGCAACCTCGGCTGGGCCCTAGGGCTCATCGCCGGTGCGCTTGCAGCACTCGCCGGCCTCATCTTGCTGATCGTCGGACTGGTGCAACGCTCGAGAGCTCGCAAGATCGCACGTCAGTTCCCGGGTCCAGTGTGGGGTGGCCCGCCGGTCGGGCCCTGGGGGCCGGCAGGGACTCCCTCTCCGCCAGGTGGACCATGGGGACCACCAGGGGCGCCCTCCCCGCGTGGTGAGCCGTGGGGGCCGCCAGGGGCGCCGACTGCGCCGGGCTGGCCGACTGCGCCGGTCTGGCCACGGGAGCCTTCAGCCCCGGGTGGCCAGCCCGGCTGGTCGCCGCCGGGTCAGCCCAACCCGTGGCCCCAGCCAACCCAGCCAATCGAGCCAACCGAGCCAACCCAGCCAGGCACCTCGGCTCCGCCGGGTCAGCCCTACGCGTGGCCCCAACCCGATCCGGCACCTCCTGCCCCTCCGCCGGACCCCGGTGCGAGTCCGGAATCAGGCTCTCGCCCGGAACCGGTTGGCTGGCCGCAGCCGAGCGCAAAGCCGCAGAGCCCTTCCGCGCCGTAGGGCGAGCGCGGGGTTCGGACGAACCGCTGGGCTCACTCGAACGGCCGGCCTCATCGGACTCCTTGAGCGAGCACCACACAGGGGCCCGTCCCGGCAACGTGTGCCGGAGACGGACCCCTGTGTGGTGCTCGCGCTTTCAGCGTCTACGCGGGCGGGAATCCGGTCTGGGATACACCCCCGTTCGCCGTAGCTTGGCCCGCTCCGAAGGAACTGGCTGCGCACGCTGTTGTGCTGGCGCCGCGCTGCAAGAAATACAGTGTCCCCGTACCCGTCTTGCCTTGCACCGCAGAGCTCTGCGGCTGGGCGAGGTCGGCGATACCCCAGCAATCGTTGGTACCAAGGGCGAGGGCCGTCAGGATCACATACTGACCGCCGTTGCCCACATACAAGCTCACGACGTGCGACTGCGTCGACGAGCTCGTGCCGGTGGCATAGGAAAGCCCCGTGTCAATGGCAGAGATCGTCGATACGCCGCTGCTTCCACCGTTGATGAACTGGTAGCTCTGCCCCTCGTTTGTATAGAAGGTCTTCGCCCCGGTCAAGGCGGTCTGCAGGTTCGCCTGCGCCGCAGTGTTGTTGGCGTTCTTGGTCACCGACAGATATGTCGGGATCGCGATTGCGAGCAGGATGCCGATGATCAGCAACACCACGAGCAACTCGATCAAGGTGAACCCTGACTCGCTGACCGACTCCCCCGGTGACCCACAGTTCTGGTCGGTTGGGACCGATCTCATTGGATCTCCTCTCTAAACACGAGTCCCCCGGGCCGCATAGCGACCCGGGGGACTCGCACGTCTCACTCCTTCGGTCTCATGCAGCTAGACCATCCGGAGATCACCGTTCAGGCCGACTGGATCAACCGTGCGGGAATCCCGTGCCGGAAGATGCCGTGGCGGCCGTCGTCGCGAGGCACGTGGTCGAGCTGGTGAGGCCGGTGATGACGTAGAAGTACGTCCCCACAGCCTTGGACCCGGTCACGTTGTCCGTGACGGCAGTTTGAGCGGCAGTCACATCCAGGATGCCCCAGCAGTCGTTCGTGCCGTTGGCAAAGGCGACCATCGCAAGCACGGTGCCATTCGAGGTCACAGACGTGTCGATGATGTGCGGGCCGGTTGATGGGCCGGCGGCGCCGCTCGAGTAGCTGAGGCCAGTGTCGATCTGCTGAATCGACGAGGTCGCCGCGGCTGAGCTGTTGGTCAGACCGGTGAACGTCTGGTTGCTGTTCGTGTAGAACGTCTTGGCACCAGTGAGCGCCGTCTGCAGGTTCGATTGAGCGGCGGTGTTGTTCGCGCCCTTGGTCACCGACAGGAACGTCGGGATCGCAATGGCGAGAAGGATACCGATGATGAGCAGGACAACAAGAAGCTCGATCAGGGTGAATCCCTCATCTCCCCCCTCGCTGCCGCGGTGCCGCTGGCGGCACCTTTCGACGAAAGACATTGAGCTTCCTCCTCAGTCAATAATGGATTGATCCGTCCGACGTTGTTGTCGACCGGACCAGTCGCGAACTTTAGCTGAAATTCCGTCCCAGGGTGACCATCATGCCACCCACCGTGAGCAGTGGCTGCCCAGACGGCCGGCACAGGCTCAGGCGATCCGCCTGGCAGCGTGGGTGCCGATAGTCGATAGACGACCGTCACCCGAGCCCAGGCCGGTACGGTCAGCTGCCACCGGCGAGGTGGGCACGGTCCGAACTGATCTCGTGAGCAAGAGACGCTGAAGGTGGCGAGACCGCCTGAGCCTTCTCGAACCAGCGGGCGCTCGCGGCCCACTCGTGATCGTCGCGGGCGACCGTCCCGAGCCCGATGAGCGCTTGGGCGGTCCACGGATCCCGCTCCAACGACTGCAGATAGTACCGCTGGGCTGCCTGGGGGTTGTCGAGCAGCAGCTGCAGGTCGCCCGCGTCGGCGCGCAGGACCGGGTCAGCCGGATCTCGATTGATGGCGTCCTGCACATACGGCTGCGCCTTGTCGAGCGACCGAGAAGTGTGCAGCAGCTCGCTCTGCCACTGGTAGGCCCCGGCGACGGCGGAGGCTGATTGCGGCCAATAGGGGAGCAAGCGGTTGGCGTCCAGGGCTGCCGTCAGCTTGGGTGCCGGAAGGAAGTCGGTGTACTCGGCGAGCGAGTAGTGGTCTCCAACGACCATCGTCATCCCGAGGAACAGTGCACCGACGACGAGCACGAGGGTGATGACCGCCGAGATGAGCGACGAACGATGCGTCGTGTGGTCGCGAGATAAGCCCTCGCCGCTCGCACCGCCGCCGCCAGCCATCTCCGAGTCATCAGGTGCAGCTGCCACCGCCGCCAGGGCGCTGACCGGCGGGCCGGGCAGCCCCAGCACAGCGTCGCTCGGCCCCCCGCTCCCTGCCTTGGCTGTGGCGAGCCAGTGCCGCAGGGCCGCGAGCCCCACGGGCTGTGGCCCGACCGACACCGTGGCAGCACCGAGTGCCAGCAATGCGACGGGGGTCACTCCGAGGTTGAGCGGTTCGATCAACTCAACGGCCAGCATGAGGACGGCGCACCCGAGAAACGGGCCTCGCGCCCTCAGGCCGGCCCCGCCCAACCAGGTGACGAACGCCACAAAGCCGAGCACACCTGTGGTCGCCAGCACCTCGATGAGGAAGTTGTGGGAGTCGACGGGTAACAGTCCAGGACCCAGATGCTTCGCGAACGCCTTGCTCACATGAGGCGCCACAACTGACAGAAGCTCACCGGGACCGACGCCGAACAGCGGGTGGTGGACAGTCGACCGCAGTGCGAGATCCCAGATCCGCAGTCGTGTCCCGAAGGTCGTCTCCGCAGTGCCCGAGGCCACACGCGTGGCGAGCCCGGACCCTCCGGACAGGTAGCCGATGCCCCAGCCGGCGAGCGCGAGCAACCCGAACGGTGCGGCACGCCGCCACCCATACGCGACCAGCGCGGCCACGATCACCACGACCATCAGCAGCACGCCGACGCGCTCCAGCGTGAACTCGAGCGCCACCGCCAAAAGCAGGACGATCGGCCACCACGCCATCCGCTCCTTCGACAACGAAGCTCGCCTCGCGATGAGTGCCAGCCCGCCGACCAGGACCGCCTCCAGGTGAATCGGGTTGCCGAGCAGCCCGTCGGCTTGGCTGCCCTGGTACAGAGCGAGGGCGCCTCCCGGCAACTTGAGGATCTGGTAGACGGCGACCAGGGCGTTCGCCAAGGCACCGAGCACGATGCCGGCGAGGGCCCAGTTGAGGTCGCCAGAGGTCATGCGAGCCCCGATGGCGAATGCTCCTGCACAGCCGAGCCAGAACAACCAGCCTGTCCCCCACGAGTCCAGGCCGAAGAAGCCGATGTTGACCGCCTGTGACAGCAACGCCGACACGAATCCGACGGCGAGGAAGACGATGGCCGCCCTCGCTCCAAGGCTGACGTGTGAGGAACGTGCCAGTTTGGCGAGCGGCACGACACCGAAAGCTCCCACGAGCAGAAGCACGAGGTATTTCGGGGTGAAACTGCCCGAGAGGGTTTGGGCGGAGAACGCAGTCGGGAGCAACGCGCCGGCCAGGAGCGCACCCACGCCGGAGGCGGTGACACCCACCGGCCTGGCGCCCGCCGCTCCAGTTACTGCCGCGCCGGGCGCGCCGGCATGCGCTGCCTCGTCCGGCAGCTCCCCGGGAGAGCCCTCTGGCGGCGGCTCGCCCCCAGGCGGCGCGCCGAGGATCGACGCGTCCGTAGGCCCAGACGGCGTCGAATCAGCCGGCATGCCGGGCGCTCGGGTCCTGGCGCCCATGTACGAGTTCGTCGTAGATCCAGCGGTACGTCTTCTCGAGACCCTCTTCCAGCGTGATCTCCGGCTCCCACCCGAGCGCCTCGCGCAATCTCGTGTTGTCGCTGTTGCGGCCCCGCACGCCTTGAGGCGCGGCAAGGTTGTGCGTCCGCTTCAACTTCACGCCGGCGATGCCCTCTACGATGTCGACGAGCTGGTTGATCGTGACGAGGCGGCTGCTGCCGAGATTGAGCGGCTCGGAGCATTCGCTCTCGGTCAGCCTCAGCGTTCCCTCGACACAATCGTCGATGTACATGAAGCTCCGCGTCTGCTCACCGTCGCCCCAGATCTCCATCTCGAGGTTGCCCGACAGCTTCGCCTGGGCGACCTTCCGGCAGATCGCCGCGGGTGCCTTCTCCCGACCGCCGTCCCAGGTCCCGAGCGGCCCGAACACGTTGTGGTACCGAGCGACCCGGGTCGCCACGCCGAACTCGTCGGAGAAGTGACGGCACATGCGCTCGGAGAAGAGCTTCTCCCAGCCGTAACCGTCCTCCGGAAGCGCCGGATAGGCGTCCTCCTCACGTAGCGGCGTCACCTCGGGGCTTTCCTGCCGTTCGGCGTTGTACACGCATGCGGACGAGGAGTAGAAGAACCGGCGGACGCCGGCGTCGCGCGCAGCGACCAGCAAGTGCGTACTGATGAGCACCGACAGCATGCAGTCGGCCTTGTGGTACTCGATGAAACCCATGCCACCCATGTCTGCCGCCAGGTTGAACACGTAGGCGGCGCCGTCGCAGACCCGCGTGCAGGCCTCGAGGTGCCGGAGGTCAGCTTGGACGTACTCCACGTGCGGGGGCCGCTGATGCCACTGCCCGATGGGCTTCTGGTCGACGGCACGCACGTGCTCGTGGCCCCGGTCGAGGAGGGTCTGCACGAGGTGGCCACCGATGAAGCCGCCTGCACCCGCGACCACGACGAACTCCTGTTTGTCCAACGTCTCCACCATGTCTCCTTCGTCGTGGCGCAAGCGCGCTCCGGATCCAACGGCGCGTCCCGGATGATCTCAGTCGCCGGTGAGCGAGCCCACCCCCGGGCGCCAGATCTCAATATCGGTCTCCGATGGCAACTCCTGGAACATTCTCCAGCAATCGACGAGGCACCGGGCGGACCCCACCGATCCAGTGGGCGACGCCATCAACTCGGGCACACGTTGGAACTCCGGCCACGCTGTCGCGACGATCACGACGGCAGCCGAGTCGAGGCACTCCTCCAGGCCCGCTGCGAACACGGCTTCATCGCCAAGCGCCCGCGACGCGGCCGGGATCGCTTGCGGGTCCCAGACCACCGCACTGTTGCCATTGGCATGCAGGTACCTCGCCAGGGCGACGCCGAAGGACTCGTCGGCCACCCCGGTCGCCGGCTTGTACGAGAGGCCGAGGATGGCGATCCGTCCGCCGTCCGCCCGCGCAAGGACGCGATCCGCCAATTCGGCCACCTGGCGGCGGTTGATGGCATCGGTGGCCTCGGCGATGTCGGCCGATGTACCGATGCCACGGGCGAGGGCGGCAAGGGCGGCGTTGTCGCGTGGGAAACAGGGCCCGCCGTAGGGGGTCGCCGGCTGCAGGTACTTGGAGCCGATGCGAGAGTCGAGGCCGATCGCCCTGGCGACAACGCTGGCGTCGGCCCCTGGGAGACGGGCGCAGATGTCCGCCAGCATGTTGGCGTACGAGATCTTCGTCGTGACGAACGTGTTCACGGCGATCTTTGACACCTCGGCGTCGACGAGGCTCATCCGCCGGACCGGCGCCGAGTTGTCGGTCATCGCCTGCAGCACACTGGCGACACACTCGCCTGCCCACTCCGAGGACTCCCCGATCAGGATGAAGTCCGGGGCGCGCATGTCGGCGATCACACTGCCCAGCGCGATGAACTCGGGGCTGTAGCACAGGCCGAGCTCGTCACCGACAGCGATACCGGCTGCCTCCTCGAGGGCGGCTCTGATCGAGCCCGATGTGGCGCCGGGAAGCACGGTGCTCGTCACGACGACGACGAGCCGGCCGCCATGGCGCTGCGAGACGGTCGCGCCGATCTCGCGGACCGCCGCCACGACACTGGTCACGTCGAAAGTGCCGTCGGGCAGGCTCGGCGTCGGGACGACGATGAAGACCACCTCGGCATCGGCGGCGGCTTCGGCGACGCTGGTCGTAGCTGACAGCCGGGGGGCCGCTTCGGTCATGAGGGCCGGCAGCCCGGTCTCGTCGATCGGGGCCACTCCTCGCGACACGCACTCGACGAACTGCTCGTTCATGTCAGCGCCGACGACCGTGTTCCCCTTCGCAGCCAGCAACGCAGCGAACGGTGAGCCCAACTTGCCGAGACCGACAACGGCCAGCTTCATCGATGACCGTCCCGGTCGTTCGGCGTGAGCATCAGGCGGCGACCCCGTCGACGCACAGATGCCAGCCAGCACGCTGCTCGAGACCGCGCATCACTGGCGCCGGCAGCACGTTGAACGGGAACGCGCGGACGTAACGGTAGTCGACGTAGTCGCGGATCCGGTACGGGAAGATGTGGTCGACGGCGACCCGGGTGACGGCCAACCCGGCGCCTGCGAAGAGATCCCTCACGGTCTGGCGCGTGTAGGTATAGGTCACCGGGCAGCCCGTCTGAGCCTCCGAATGCTCGGCCACCAACTGATCGAGCCGCCAGAAGCGGCCTTTGCCGTAGCCGAGGACGATCTCGGCGACCTTCCAGGAGTTGCGGTGGTACACCATCACCTTCACGACCCCGCCTGGGGCGAGGCGACGGCGCGCTTGCTCGAGGACCCGTTGAGGGTGCGGCGTGTGGTGGATCACGCCGAAGGAGTAGACGAGGTCGAACTGCGGCTCGTCGGCGACACCGTTCAGCTCCTCGGCGTTCGAGTGCACAAAACGGATCCGGTCGGCAACCTCGAACACCTCGGCACGCTGGGTGGCTAGACCGAGCGACTGTTCCGACAGATCGACTGCCGTCACCTCAGCGCCTGCGCGGGCGAAGTTGATCGTGTCGGTCCCGATGCCGCAACCGATCTCGAGGACCCGCTTGCCCTTCCACCGTTCGAACTCGGCGAAGCCGGGGATATGTGGCTCGACGAGGTACTTCCGCTCCTCGACCTGGTCGAAGTACTCCTTCGTACCGACGGGCAGCGGTGAGTGCCGGATGTTGCACGGCCGCCGGTTCCAGTAGTCCTGGACGGCGCTGATCGGCGTCGTCTCGAACTGTCTCAGACCTGTGGACGCCCCCGCGGACGCCTCTGCCCGGTGGGGCACGGAGCAACCCTCCTCCGCCTGGC
>JBEKLQ010000117.1:0-12848 GCA_050010115.1 Acidimicrobiales bacterium
GGCCATGAGGTGGCGCTTGCCCTTTCGGGCACCGAGGAGCACTTCGATCGCCTCTCGGGTGAGCTCCGACACCGTTGTGTCACGCCGCTCAGCTTCGTGCCGCAGGCGTGCGTCGAGTTCGTCCGGCAGCTTCACTGTGGTCCGCTTCATGGTATGCCAGCATATCATTTGCGATCCCCGACGTGTTTCGCCCCCGGATCCGGTCGGGAATGCAGTGCTCGTGACGATCGCCGCGGGGTTTGAACAAGGAAACAAAGCTGTCCGAGCGACCGGACACAAGAGGCCACGCGCCAACAGGGGCAACGTTGTGATTTTGACAACAGAGTGGAGGCGAAGGAACTCGAACCCTCGAACCTCTTGACCGCCAGACCGGATTCGATCGGACCTGCTCCGAGCATCGGCAAGCACCGTTGGATTGTCGGTGCAGGCTCCATTGCGATCTTGGCGTCTTTCAGCCGATGAGGGCCGTCGCAGCTGGTGCCTTCCTCAGTTGTGCCTTGGCAGCAATTACACCGCTGGAACTGCAGACGCTCGCAGGCTGGTCGCTGTCGACGCCGCATACTCCGGCCGTGATGTAGTTCGCCGCGGCGTCGAGGTTCGTTGCTATCGTCGTGCCCGCTTCGGAGAGTGAGTGAGCGATCGCACTCCGCGAGAGCCCCACCAGGGCGACTGGGTCATCCCAAGCGGCAAGGTCGCCAATGTAGCGACCGGCTATGTCGAGCCACGGGACCTCCTCGACGTTGTCCCACGCTCCGAGGATCCTCATCTCGGCGGCCGTCGGTCTCTGTAGGGGGTTCCTGTTCTGGTCGTCCACCTCCACAGGCTCGAAGGCGACGTACGGGCTCGAGTAGGTCGCGTGCAGGAACGTGAACGTCTGGACGACGGGGTCCGGCGACGTTGATGCTGTCGGCAGGAGGCCGGCGAAGGTGCCGAACCGGCTCAAGGCAATGATGAGCGACCAGCGCAACGTTG
The DNA here is from genome assembly GCA_050010115.1 of Acidimicrobiales bacterium. Classification (GTDB taxonomy): domain Bacteria; phylum Actinomycetota; class Acidimicrobiia; order Acidimicrobiales; family Bog-793; genus JAKACA01. The sequence goes on from JBEKLQ010000117.1 coordinate 973, forward strand.
CACAGTACGGGCAGAACTCTGCCCCCAGGAAGAAGATCTGCGGCTTGCCGTCGACTGCGGGTACGGCAGCCGACGCTACAGACGGCGCACCGTTGACTGCCTCGACGCGGTTCAAAACGTTGTTGCCCGTTGAAGACGTAACCGGTTGCCCGCCGATGCCGGCCTTATTGAGAAGCGACGGCGGCACGTTTTCGACTTCGTGCAGGATCGACGCCGGGATCGTGGCTGCCACAGTGCCGCTCGTGGATGCGGCTCCCTTAGCGTGAGTGGCAATCTTGGTGTGGCTCTCGCCCACCGCGACCAGAATGATGACGACCATGATCACGATGACCGAACCGCCGGATCTCGCTCCGATGATCATGTCGCGGCGACGCGTCTCTCTTCGTGGTGCTGCCATCTCGGAAGCAGAATACGCTCTCAGCTAAAGGCAGTCGTCGACAAGCACGCGACCGGTCCTGCTCGAGCGCCTGCTCTTCGACCAGGACGCCTTGGCGCTCGTGGCGCTTGCAGGCTCGGCTGAAGCGGACGACGACGGCAGACAGGCCGCTGGCCTTCTTCGCCCTCCGAGTGAGAGCGGCATCGCCCCGCGGCAGGAAGACGAGATGGCCGAGGTCCACGCAGTCCATGCACAAAGACCCGTCGTCTTCCATGAGCAGGAACTCACCGGTCCCCGAGCATTGCAAGCAGACCCAGTCGCCGACGGCTGAGACGACCACGAGCTCGGGTGGCCGGGACTGGGTCTCGGTCAGGCGGCGAACGCTTGGCCTCCGACAGAGCCGGGGAGACCCATTGGGTGCGGTAGGCCAGGTCGATCTACGGTACTGCGAAGCCGGGCAGGGCTGTCAGAGTGAACACCAGGGTTTCGTGCTGGGGTGTCCGGACTGAGCGCCCCTGGTCCGTCAGCCGATGGTGGCGGGCGGATAGTGACAGACCACGTCGGCGACCACGGTCCGGTTGGCCCTCGCGTGCACGACATGGCCCGTGTTGCACGTCGTTCCTAGGGGAAAGCCAGCGGTGACAGTCGCGTCCAGGCTGTAGTTTCCCGGTGGCAGGCGTAGAGAGAACGTCCCGCTCTTGCCGACGTTGACGGTCGCGACCACGTTGGAACCTTGGACAACGCGGACGACCCCGGCCGCCGCAAGAAGCTGGTGATGTTTCACTGGGAAATCGCTCAGCAGAGGCCGCTCCAGCAGCCCGCGGATGGTGGCGGTCTTGGGCGGAGTGGTCGAGCACCCGGCCAGACACCCCACGGCCGCGAGGCAGATGACAGCGACGGCTGGACGCACGATGACAGTGTGATTCGAGTTCGGCCTACAGCGTACGTCATCCGGGACGACGGCCGGATGGGCACGGCTCCACGGATTTGTCGCCGACAACTGGTGTGCTCGCCGGGTCATCCGGCATGTTGATCACCTGGGGTGGCGTGGTGGGGGTCAGGCCCGGCTGAGTGCCCTGTCCGTCAGTCAGCGACCGGCACGGGGCCAGCGGACCTTCACGGAAACGGTGCCGCTCGCTCGTACCCGTATGACCGTTGGCCCGCATTTTGCGTCCAGCAATCTCGCGTGCAATGACGGCGGAGATCGGCTGCCTTTCAGCCGGTAGCTCCCCGGCGGCAGCGAAGCAGCAACTTTCCGCTCGTGGTGACCTTCACCGTGGCAACAACCCTCGAACCCTGGAAAGCTCCCTCCGCGGGAGCGTCGTGCGGCCGTGGCGGTCTTCGAGGTGGCGGAACGCGGCCCGGGCCTCATCTCGGCAGGTGGTCATCTCCCGTCTCCCGGTTCTGGTTCACGGCGGGACCGCTGAACGCTCAACACCACGGCTCCCACGCCCGCGGACAGGATCATGACCGCGATGGCCAGGTGGCCCCCGCCGGTTGTCGCCGTCGAACAGGCGGACGCCACGTCGGCGCTGTCCTGCTCGTAGATCTTCCATGACACCGACGAGACCGGCGCCAGAGGGGGTTGGAGCGGGCGCGGCTCGGTCGTCCCGATCCAGTCGTTAACGGGACTGTTGCAGGCAAGGTGGACGGTCCGTGCAGAGGCATCCGACGTGTACGTGTTGGTGAGCGCGACCGACGTGCTCGGGCCGATGAAGAGCAGGATGACCCCCAGGATGAACCCCGCGCCTGCCACGACCAGGAGCCAGTTGATGGGGAAGGAGCGACGCTCGACGGTCTGAGTGTCGTCGTACTCCTGAGGATCATCGGACACGGTCACCGGGTTCGAGCGTACGCCGCGGGCCGGGACCGCGGCACCATCGATAGCGCTAGTGCCAGGCCCGCCCGTCCCACCACCGCGGGTGGCCACTGCCCGCTGGGTCGGGGTACCAGCCGGGCGGAGCCAGGGTCTGGCCCCACTGCGGAGGACCACCGACCATCGGCGGTTGCTGCGGGCGGGCACCGACGGGGATCAGGATCATGAGCAGCGACACCGGCACACCGAGCCAGGCAAGGCCGAACGTGGCGAACCCGGCGACGAACCAGAACAGCGCCCAGAACGAGCGCCAGATGATCCAGAAGATCCGGAGGTTGCTGTTCTGCACGCCGGACATTGTGGCAGCCTGCGCTGACGGGTCACCGGCGTCCCGGTGCGGTCCGTCCAACTCACAGGAGACGATCATGCGAATCCGAGACGTGGCTGCCGCGATCCTCGCTGCGGTGAGCTTGACCGCCTGCGGCAGTACTCAGAGCGCCAACGCGCCCACCTCGACGACCGACACAACCTCGACGACGAGCACAACCTCCACGTCATCCGGAAATACAAGCGCGCAGACGTGCCCGAAGGCTTCGCAAATCAGCGCATGGATGGGGTCCACGTACACCGGCCCCATCGCCGCCAACAGCGGTGCAGCGGGATGCAACTATGACGGCGGCAGCAACGAGGTGTATGTCCTGTTCGGTCAACCGGGACTTTCGCTGAGTCAGTTCACCACTCAGTCGAAATCCGGCCTTGGCCCCACCGCACAGGCGTTGTCCGGACTCGGCGGATCGGCCTTCGTCAGCACCGCTTACGGACACGCCGAAGTCGATGTCTACGTTTCATCCTCACGGAGTTTCTCGGTCTCGGTGGTGACAGCCGATGCCGTCGTGAAGCCAGGCAATCTCGCCCAAGTCGAGGCTGTCGCTCGCGCCATCGTCGCCTCTTAGCGGTGAACGGATTTACCCGGTGATCGACAGAAGGTTCCGAAACGATGGCTCCAGACGCGCGCCATGGCCAGGCCGATGCCGACCACCGGCACGACGACACCGGCGCCGTCGTGAGCGAGGTCTTCCGCCCGAGCCAGATGCCGGCTACCGAGAAAGGATCCTGTTCCAGGTGCAGTTGCCGCAGGGCTGGGACGAGATGACCGAACCGGAAAAGCTGACCTGGTGCGACAAGCTGGTCCAGGGCACGCTCCCGCCGTCTGGCGAGCCGGTACATCCAGCTCCCGACGAACCCACCGACCGCGGTGTCGGGGACGAACGGTAGATCCCAGAAACCAACCTTTTCCTGAGCCGCCAGTTCATCCGTCTTCCCCGACGGCGGTGGTACGGCCCTCCTGGTCGTGCTACCTCACCACCTTCACGCTCTGGGTCCAGTCGTAGTCGCGTATCTCGCACGGAGGCACGGACTTCAGACGCGCCGGTGACCGCACCGCCGCCACCGTCGTCACGCTCGGCGACACGCCTTGGAAGGTCTCGCGAAAGCCCTGATTGCCCGTCCCGCCGCCCGGCAGCTCAGCGAGGACCGACGGCCTCTCGTTCATCGGTCCGCCCCACGACCCCCCGTAGTCGCCGCCTGAATCCTGCCAAGACACGTCGAGCCGGTAGCGGGCACCGACGTGGAGGCAGATCGGTGGGCTGGAACTGCCGCTGGTGTCTATGGCGAACGACCGGGTGACCAGACTCCGGCGACAGCCCGAGAGCGGCGGCAGTGTGGTGGTAGGGCAATGAGGCGGGCGGCAGCCCGTCCCGGTGATCCCGATAGTCAGGGTGGCGGTGGAGCCGACGGTCGCCCGTCCTGCCGAGCACGCGGCGGCCACCAGCGCGAGGGCGACCAGTCCCACGGTTCGATGACGCATCAGACACCCTCTCACCCTGACGCTCCGCTCAGCGAGGTCAGCGAGTACAGGATCGTCCGGGCCACCATGCCGTTCCCGGCCAGGCCGATGGACACGATGACCGGCTTGGCGCGCCCCGGCACCGTCACCTTCAGCATGAGGACGCTGTAGGGCAGAGCGCTGTCCTCGCATATCGAGATCCCGCGGGCCGAGGCCAGCCTCAGGGGCAAGCAGCGACCGGGCAGACTGCCGAAGAAGTCGGTGAAGCCGCTGTCCACGACAACTCCGCTGACCGGCTCCGTGGCTTGCTGCGCCGGGAGAAAGGGACAAGCCGTGAAGGCGATGTGCTTGTCGGTGTCGAGGGTCGCCATTCCTCCCTGGGCCAGGAGCGTGGTCGGCGTCGGGCCGCACCCTGGGATGAACGTGTCGGTCCGCGTCAACGGCCACGAGGTCGGGACGGCGAAGCGGACATCGGCAAACGAGATCCATCTCCATGACGAGGGAACTGCCGGTGCCGGACCAGGTGCGAGCGCGAACACCCGCGGCGACCGCGAGAGGGTGTTCATCACATGGTGCCTCAACGGCCCGGTCGTCGTGACCGTGACATGGAGCGAGGGCACTTCGTAGGTGAGTACGCCGGTGCCGGTGGCCTTGACGAACACCTGTATCCCGTGCACGTCAACCGAGGGCCACGGAAGACCGTTACACGCTGTCAGGGAGATCTGCTGGGTACGTGATGTCGACCTCTGTGATCGTTTGGGCGAAGTCCCGCGTGTTGTTGGTGAGGAAGCGATCTGCCCCGGCGCCGACAGCGGTGGCGAGATGCACAGCATCGGTGGCACGAAGACGGTAGGTGGCCGCGAGAGCGGTGGCCAACTCAGCCGTTGCTTCATCCGTCGGGCGCAGATCAAGTCGGCCGAGCAGCGCGCCGAGTTCGGCCAGCTCGTCGGTGGCTCGGTCACGCAAGGGCCTCGCAAGGATCTCGGGAAGCAAAAGTACAGAGCCAATCCCCGCCACGACGCCCGTTGTTTCCACCGGTTCAGGAGGGAACAAGGCGCGGACACGTCGTCCTAGCTCGTGTCCAGGCACCGCCGCATAGATCAGCACGTCCGCGTCAAAGGCGTCCATCGCGGTATGCGCTAGCGGCGCGATCGAGCGGCTCGGACTTCAGCGACTAGCGCATCGGCGCGCTCTGCGCTCAGCCTCGGCCGGGTTCGGAGCCGAGACTTGCGGCCCTGATCGAGAACGTCCCGCACGCTCGCCGCCGCGGCCAAGGCTTGGTCCGCTCGACGTACCCGAAGGGCGCCCGGACCCACTACAACGGCGACGGGCTCGCCATGGCGGGTGAGAGTGATCTCCTCGCCCGCACCGACGCGCTCGACAATCTCGGGGAGAGCGGCTCTCGCCTCACTTACGGTCATCGTCGTCGACATCGCCCTATTGTACTTCTACGTACGCTGGCGTACATACTCTGGAGACAATCGATCATGACGCCAAGTGCGAAGAGCTCGCTGGCTACAGGCTCTCGTCGGTCAGCCCCCCAGCGAGGACGCCGTCGAGGCCGCCTGGGCGGTCGTCGACCCGGTTCTCGAAAACCACGACCGCGCTCCTCAGCTCAACAAGGCGGCTTCGCCCCGCGGAGCCGCCTTGCTGATGCTTCGGATGAAGCGCCCCGGGAATTGTGGAGACTCTGGGCTGCCCTGGGTTCGATGGAGTCATGTCACGACGTTCGCGCTAGTACCCGGCGACAATTGGGCCTGCGCTGACGCTCACCAGACAGGGCACAAGGATCGCCTACGAGATCCCGCTGGATTGCGTCCAGAGGAGCGGCAAAGTCGCCTGCTCACGAAGCGGCCTTGCAACCGTGGCCGCGACGAGCGTCAAGGTCACCGTGGCGGGTGTGACGACCTCGTCCATGATCCTCGCCACGTTGCAGACTGACGCCGGTGCCGTCGCCGTCGCCAACGCCGCTCCCTGCTCGTGCCTACCCGATGACGAACCAGGCGACCTTCGCGTGGACGAGGCGGTCGACCCGAGTTCGGCCAAAGTCCCATCAGGCTTACGGCGGAGAAAGCGAAGCCGAAACGGTTGAACCGCTCTTCTTCGGAGAGGGTCAAAACCGTTCAGGTTGATCGGTCATTGGGCGCGCCCACACATACTTGGGCGCTGGCCCATGGATCGTTGGCGAATCGTCTGCCGGGCCAACGGCAAACCGCTGTGAAATATCTCTATTTCGCCATATTTTGCAGATCCTGCTCTACCTGTTGGCGAGCCAGCTCCTTCGTTGGAACACGGCTTTGCGCGCCGCCTTTGCAACGGTCTTCGCCGGATGGGCCTCCCCGATGGCGGCAAGGACAGTGCGATCTCCGTAGGCCTCCTCGATGTGGTCCCCGGTGGCGAGAAGCGCCACCAGCGCCCGGGCGTCGGCGAGCGTGAGGTTGCCGGCCTTGGTGAGCGGTCGCCCATCGCCGACGAACGCCGCCAACCTCGTCAGCTTGCCGAGCACAACGGCACCGTGTTCTCGTACAACGGCAGCCTGGTTTCGCCAAGCGTGCTCACGTCGATGCTGAGCGCGGCCCGGCAGGAAGGCACGCTGAAGGGCGACCTGGGTCCGATGGCGGCACTGCTGATGAAGGCGTCCGGTAACCCGGTCAGCGGTCTGTCGCCTGGCGAGGTCGTTCGGACAGAGCAGGCGTCCCTGGCCGTGCAGTACTTGGATCTGCGAGGCTGACCGCGAGGAAAGCAAAGGAGGCGAAGTTCGTGAGTGGCTACGTACTTGCGGATGTGACGTGGACGGACGAGGAAGGCCGCCGAGAGTACGTCGAGTTGATCGGCCCGAGTCTGAAGGCACACGGGGGAGAGATTGTGGCCGCGAGCGGGGATGTCGAGGTCATGGAGGGCGACTGGCAACCCGGAGATATCACGGTTTTGATCGCGTTTCCGACCCGTCAGGCCGCTCTGGCCTGGTACGGCTCAGACGAGTACAGCCGAGCACTGGACATTCGGAAACGGTCGTCCAACTCGCGCTTGATGATCCTCGGCGCGTGACCGACCCGGCAGACCTCAGCGATCTATGCCCACGTACTGCCGGGGATGGCAGAGGAGGCAGGGGCGGCACTTTCGGCGTCACTCCTCGGCTGAGACCTCGCCGTTCCGGGTAGGCAGATCGGTTGAAATCTCAGAGCGCGGGTGCCTCGCCCTGACTGCCTTGATCGCTCGATCGATGCCCACCGCGATCAGCCCGGACGCCACGTCGTTCGGAAACTGAATGAGAACGCTCATCGCCTCCTGGCCCGCGCCGCGGTGCTCAATGGGCGGCTCGTAGCGCGGATCGAGCCCTTCGTTGCGAAGCTGCTCGACCAGCATCGAGAACGCCTGGGGTCCCCCGGTGAAACGGATCGACGCCATCGGCTTTCGCTCCCGCTGACAAATCGCTGACAAGCAACTACTACCGTTGGTCCCAGTCAGGGCAGATAGGCTCCCGACCAGGAAATTTGGGTGGAGGCGAAGGGACTCGAACCCTCGAACCTCTTGACTGCCAGTCAAGCGCTCTACCAACTGAGCTACGCCCCCGAGAGACCCATACCCTAGCAATCGCCGGGAACATCCTCGTTCAGCTCGCAGATCCGCCGGGTGGACCACGGCCGCCGACCCCGGCGGCAAGCAGCGAGGCGTCGAGTACCGTCACGGCCGGCGACCCCTCCGACCAACTGATCCGAACGCTCCCGTTTCCGGCAGGCTCGTTCAATGCCGCTCTTGATCGCGGTTGCCTCCACTGTCTGCATCCCGCCGACTGTGCGATCTATCTCCAGGAGCTCGAACGCGTGCTTGAGCCCGGCGGCCGGCTGCTCCTGCGCGCCTGCTTGCGCTCAGCGGGCCGGCCCAACGACCTATCGGCCGGCGATCTCCACGGTTTGCTCGGGGCGTGGCGTATCGTCGACCTTCACCGCGAGGACATCGTGAGCGACTCCCGCACGATGCCGGCGTTGGTGGCTCGACTCGAACGATCGATCTGAACCGCGAAAGGCTGACCCAGTGACCGATATTCGATTCCACCTCATTGCCGATGTCAGCTCGGACAGCCCGGCGGCGATCGGGCCAACCCTCGAACAGCTCGTCGACGGCACAGTCGCCGGCACGACCGACGGCTTCCACGTGGATGGGTACGCGCAGGGGGCCGACCCGCGCGAGCTCAACCGCCAACTGCTGTCTGCCTTGCGGCGGGTCGAGCGCCGGACCCGGCTGCGCGCCGAGTGGACCGGCGGTGGCGTCAGCCATCGCTTCTTCGACTACGTGCCGAAGGGCACTCGACCAGCCTCACCGGACTCGTAATCCGCGGAAAGCGGGCGCTACCGGACTAAGGGATGAGTCGGCCACGCCATCCCCACCCAGCGCCTCCGGAACGCCAAGACCACGCCACTAGCCTGGGGGTGTGTCTGAGGGGTACGACTTTCGAGAGGTAGAGGCTCGCTGGCAGCAGCGATGGGCGCGCGAGGGCACGTACCAGGTGAACCTCGACGATCCGAGGCCGGCCTCTTACGTCCTTTGCATGTACCCCTACCCGAGCGGCCCGGCCCACCAGGGCCACGTGCGCAACTACACCTTCGGCGACGTGCTCGTCCGCTACCGGACCATGAACGGCGACGCCGTGCTCTCCCCGTTCGGCTTCGACTCGTTCGGCCTACCTGCCGAGAATGCTGCAATCAGGGGTGGGATGGCGCCGCGCGTGTACACGGAGGCTCGCATCGGCGAGCTGAGGCGCTCGGTGCAGCGCCTCGGCGCCGTCTACGACTGGCGCCGCGCGATCCGGAGCCACGACCCGGACTACATGATGTGGAACCAGGTCATCTTCTTGAAGTTCCTGGAAGCCGGGCTCGCCTACCGGGCCGAGGCCCCGGTGAACTGGTGCCCCGGCTGCCAGACCGTGCTGGCCAACGAGCAGGTCCTGAGCGACGGGACGTGCGAGCGATCCGGCGACCTCGTGGAGCGCAGGCTGCTCGAGCAGTGGTTCCTCAAGATCACCAAGTACGCCGACGAATTGGTGGACGCGCTCGATGACCTCGACTGGCCCGAGCGGGTCAAGGTCATGCAGCGCAACTGGATCGGCCGCTCGCAAGGTGCCCAGTTCACGATGGCCGTCAAGGACCGCCCCGGGCTGTCCATCGAGGTGTTCACGACTCGCCCGGACACGTCGTTCGGCATGACCTACGCCGTCTGTGCGCCTGAGCACCCGCTCGTGGCCGAGCTCACGACACCGGATCAGGCCCAAGCCGTCGACGAACTCGTGGAACGGGCTACCCAGAGCTCCGATCTCGAGCGCCAGTCTTCGGAGGGGGCGCTGGAGAAGCGTGGGGCCTTCACGGGCAGCTACTGCATCAACCCCTTCAACGGCCAGCCGATCCCTCTGTACGTGGCCGACTACGTCCTCGGTTCCTACGGGACCGGTGCCATCATGGCCGTCCCCGCCGAGGACCAGCGGGACCATGACTTCGCCGAGGCCTACGGGCTGCCGGTGGTGCGGACGGTGCAGCCACCGGAGGGTTTCGAAGGCGGCGCCTACACCGGCGATGGCCCGCACATCAACAGCGACTGGATGAACGGCCTGGACACTACGGCGGCCAAGGCCAAGGCGATCGAATGGCTGGCAGCCCAGGGCATCGGCCACGCCACCGTCAACTACCGGCTGCGGGACTGGCTGATCAGCCGCCAGCGGTACTGGGGCTGCCCAATCCCGGTCGTCTACTGCCCCACCGATGGGATCGTCCCGGTGCCGGTCGAGGACCTGCCGATCCTGCTGCCCGAGGACGTCGAGTTCCGGCCAACAGGCGAGTCCCCGTTGCGGTTCCATGAGGGTTTCTTGCGCGCGACCTGCCCCAAGTGCGGGGGGCCGGCGATGCGGGAGACGGACACGATGGACACGTTCGTGGACTCGTCGTGGTACTTCTTGCGTTTTGCGGATCCGCACGACGAGGCGAACCCGATCAACCTCGAAGCGGCCCGTAAGTACCTGCCGGTCGACCGCTACATCGGCGGCATCACGCACGCGATCTTGCACCTGCTGTACGCCCGCTTCTACACCAGGGCCCTCGGCGACGTCGGCCTCTCGCCTCCTGAGCTGCGGGAGCCGTTCGCTCAGCTTTTCTGCCAGGGGATGATCCGTTTCGGCGGCCGGGCGATGTCGAAGTCCAAGGGCAATGTCGTCTCACCGGACGGCTACTTCGAGACCGTGGGCGCCGACGCCCTGCGCCTGTTCCACCTCTTCGCCGGCCCGCCGGTGGACGACATCGACTGGTCCGACCAGACCGACGAGATCATCGAGGGCTGCCTGCGCTACCTCGGGCGCGTCTGGCGGCTGGCGACCGGCGCTGCTGGCCCGGCGACCGACCAGGCCGGCGCTGCGCCGGCCGGCTCAGCTGACGACCTCCGCCGGGAGGTCCACAAGACAATCGCCCGGGTCACGACCGACATCGAGCGCTACGGCTTCAACACGGCCGTCGCCGCCTTGATGGAGCTGACGAACACGATCTACAAGCACGTCCATGCCGGAACCGACGAGGCCGTCGTGGCCGAGGCGATCGACACGCTGCTGGAGCTTCTCGCCCCCTTCGCCCCTCACCTGGCAGCCGAGGCCTACGACCATCGCCACGACACCCATGTCCACCTGAGGCCGTGGCCGGTAGCCGACCCTGTCTATCTGAAGGCGGATCGGGTCACGCTCGTGGTCCAGGTGAACGGCAAGCTGCGCGACCGGATCGAGGTCGATGCCTCCATCAGCGAGCAAGAGGCCGTCGCGCTCGCATTGGCATCGGAGAAGGTGCAGTCGGTGCTGGGCGGCCGCGCACCGAGGCGAGTCATCGCACGCCCGCCGAACCTCGTCAACATCGTCATCTGACGCCGGGCGGCGGGAACGCGCCGCCGGCCCTCCAACTGGCCCCCCTTTGGGCTCGTATATGTCCCCAAGGGGAGATCACCCCAGGGCGCGAGGCCCTAATTGCGCAAGCCCGCCAGCACCGTCCGCCAGCGCTCCTTTTCGAGCTGGTACGGCGCGTAGAACGAGAAACGATCCACCACGTCGCCGAACCGCTTCCGCACGCGGGGCGCCACCTCGTCGACGGGAGCCACGACGGCGAAGGTCTCCATCACCTCGTCATCGATCAGCTCGGCCATCTGGCCCCATTCGCCTTGCTTCGAGAGGGTGTTGAGCTTCGTCTGGAGGTCTCCCCAGCCGTGCAGCTCCAGCACGGGACGGTACGCCGGCGTCGAGCCGTAGAACGCCAGCTGCGCCTTCACGCCGCCGGCTGCCGCCTGCCGCTCCTCGTCGGTCTCGCCGGTGGCGATCATCCCCGGGTAGGAGATCTGAAAGCTCTCCCGCGATCGCCCCGCTTTGGCGAGCCCTCGGTCCAGTGCCGGGATCGTGACCTCGCGCAAGTACCGCTCGGTGGTGAAGCCGTGGACGAGCAGGCCGTCGGCAACCTCGCCGGCGACCTCGGTCATGAGCTCGCCAACGGCGGCCAGGAACACTTTGGGCGGCCCGTAGGGGTTCGGCCCCGGGCTGAAGAACGGTGTCATGAGGGTGTGGGTGTAGAACTCGCCGCGGAAGTCGAGCTTCGTGCCGTTGTTCCACGAGTCCCAGATCGCCCGCATGGCCAGGATGTACTCGCGCATCCGAGCGGCCGGGTGCGACCAAGGCATCGAGTAGCGCTTCTCGATGTGTGGCTTGATCTGCGATCCGAGGCCGAGCAGCAGGCGCCCCTTCGACAGCAGCTGCACGTCGTTGGCCATCGTCGCCGTGATCATCGGGCTGCGACCGAACGCCACCACAATGCCGGTGCCGAGCT
>JBEKLQ010000118.1:0-12798 GCA_050010115.1 Acidimicrobiales bacterium
TGGCTCTTCTGACGCATCCGTGGGTTCCCTGACCAGCTGAGAAGCGAGCAACGCCGCCTCCTGCCTAGGTTTTCGGACTGTCAAAGGTTCGAGAAACAGAGCGAGGAGAACGGCATTGCTCGTTGCCAACGTATGGCGTCGCGTCCTCGGTGTCGACAAGGCGACGGTGATCGAGTCGGTGACCCTCGACGAGGCGTCGGACGCGGTCGTGGTGCATGTCCGTCCGAGGCGTTCGACCAAGCGGCGCTGCGGGCGCTGCGGGCTGAGAGCCCCCGGCTACGACCAGGGCGAGGGACGGCGCCGTTGGCGCTGTCTTGATCTCGGATCAGTGATGGCGTTCCTCGAGTCGGACTCGCCGAGGGTGAACTGTCCCACCCATGGACCGACGGTCGCCCAGGTCCCCTGGGCGCGCCATGCCGCCGGGCACACGCACAGCTTCGACGACCAGGTCGCTTGGCTCGTGACCCATACCTCGAAGTCGGCGGTGTGCGAGCTCATGCGCATCGCCTGGCGCACCGTCGGTGCCATCGTCGCCCGCGTCGTGGCTGATGGACGAGCCAGAAAGGATCCCTTCGAGGGTCTCGTGCGCATCGGGCTCGACGAGATGAGCTACAAGCGCGGCCACCGCTACCTCCTCGTCGCCGTCGATCACGACTCCGGGCGCCTCATCTGGGCGGCAGCCGGCCGTGACAAGAAGACCCTGCGGGAGTTCTTCGACCTCCTCGGCCCTGAGCGCTCTGCGGCCATCCGCCTCGTCTCTGCCGACGCGGCGGAGTGGATCGGGAGCGTCGTCGCTGAGCGCTGCGAGAACGCCACGCTGTGTATTGACGCGTTTCACGTCGTGCAATGGGCGACCGAGGCGCTCGACAAGGTACGGCGCGACGTCTGGAACACCGCCCGCAGGGCCGGCATGAACGAGCACGCCCGCGAGCTCAAGGGCTGTCGCTATGCGCTCTGGAAGAACCCGGAGGACCTGACGGCCCGCCAGGCGGCCAAGCTCGCCTTCATCGCCAGGGTGAACTCGCCGCTGTACCGGGCCTACCTCATGAAGGAGCAGCTTCGACTGGCCATACGCACAAAGGGCGTCATCTCTCTCACGATGCTGGACGACTGGCTCGCCTGGGCACAGCGGTGCCGCATCTCCGCCTTTGTCGAGCTCGGGCGAAAGATCAAGAAGAACCTGCCCGGCATCGAGGCGGCCATGCTGAACAAGCTCTCGAATGCCATCGTCGAGTCGACCAACACCAAGCTTCGGGTGCTCACCCGCATGGCCTACGGCTTCAAAGAGCCCGAGCACCTCATCGCCCTCGCGCTCTTGGACCGGGGCGGCTACTGCCCGCCGCTTCCCGGGCGCACCAGCTGAGCGACGGCTTAGACGACGAGCAGCCCGAAAGGTGTGCGGGCGACGCCCGCCCCGATAGCGGCGGCCTGGCGCACGGCCGCCTCGATCAGTGCGGGGCAGTCGTCGCGATACAGGTCGAGGAAAGCGACAGCAGCGAGCGAGCGCGAAAGCACACAGTCGTGACGCAGCCGTGCGACGGCGCGGGCGAGCCGCGCCCGCTCGCTTGGTGTATCGAAGCGATCCCGCACCTTCCGAACGATGTCGTCGACGCCCTGCTCGTCGTCTGCCGCGTAGGCTGCCAGCAGGTGGGCGATCTCTGGGTCGACGAGCACCGGCAGGCGGACCGTGAGCTCGGAGAGGTCCCGCGGGAGCGCCATGAGCTCATCGACGTAGTAGGCGAGTTCTCCACGAACCCGAATGGCGCGGAGCAATGGAGTTGCGCGGCGGACCTCGCCGGCGATGAAAGCTCGCTCTACCACGTCGACTGAGGGACCTCGCGGGGAGTCACAGCAGTGCTTCGCCTTCAATCCGCTTCCGCATCGGCATCGCGTGTTACGGCCCTGCCTGCTCATCGGTCACCTCCGCTCCGCGTCACTGGCGCATCTTGGCCGAGCCAGTCTGTGAAGCGGTGGATGCACCCACGGAAGAGTCAGGAGAGCCATTAAACTTATGTACCCCCACTCGCTAGAGTCTCACCCAACAATCTGGAGTGGCGTACTGGGAGGAAGAGCGTCGTGCCGAGGCAAAAGTAAAGAAAGATCCGTCGATCTGCGTTCTCCATACTCGTGACGAAGCTGGCGTTAGGTGCCGACAATCTGGCGCTGCGATGCTTTGCAGGTGCGCACGGAACCGGATGACCCAACTGGCCTATTGACAGAGGTCGAGCGTTCGACCAGCCGCATCCTCGAGACGATTCGCCTCCTTGACGAGGGCATCGACGGCCCGAGCCTGCTGCCGGGATGGTCCCGCCGGATGATCGTCGCTCATCTCGCGTACGTCGCCAGCGCGTACCTGCGTGTCACCGACGAGGCTCTCGCGCACGGTCGCGCCGAGACCTACGTCAGTGGCTCGCGTGAGCGGGCCGACTCGCTCCACAGCCTTGATTCGTTGAGCGCGGGCGAGACCGCCCGAGCGTTTGAGGAGACGGGCGATGCGTTGCAGTCGCGCTGGGAGGAATTGACCACCCAGGACTGGGCCGTCGAATACGAGGAAAGCAGGCTCGGGCTGATCGCCCTCTCCCGTCTCATCGCGCTCCGGCTGACAGAGCTCGAGGTCCATCATGGTGATCTCGGACTCGGCTACGGACCACGTACTTGGTCGGACGTGTTCGTCACCTGCTGCCTGCCGCTGCGCATCGCGTGGCTCGAACAGCATCACCGAAAGAGGACGGATGCCCACTTGTCTGTAGAGGGTCGATGGCTACTGCGGAGTGGCAGCCGTGCATGGCTGGTCGTCGCAACAGACCGTGGCGCCACTGCGGAAGTCGTACCGTCGAACGCGCAGGCCGAGGCCACCATCGACGGGGAAGAGCGGGATCTTCTCGCCTTCCTGTTGGGACGCGAGCCAGGTGCTGCCCTTCGTTTGTCTGGCGACCTTTCGCTGTGCGGGTCCTTCAAGGCGGCATTTCCTGGTCCGTAACCGTCGCTATGGCGCGACCGCTTCGCCAGACCGGCCGGTATTCGGGGCGACGCTCTGTCCGGCTCACTCACGATCCGGACGCGGCTGACCTGACGTTCCGCACCGGCACTAGCGCTAAGAGTCGATGACGATGCTCAATGCCTTCGTCGCCGTGCGCCCGTCGGAATCGGTCACTTCCACGGTGAACTTGTAAGTGCCTGCGGCGGTGGGCGTCCCGCTCCATGTGCCGGAGGGCGAGAAGGTGAGGCCTGGACGCTTCGTGCCAGAGAACACGCGACCAGGTGTACGGAGACGACCCCCCGGACGCCTTGACAGTCGCGGAGTACGCCCTCCCCTTTACTGCTGCCGGGAGCGATGTTGTCGTGACCGTGACAGGAGTCGCGACGACGATGGTGAACTCCTTCGTCGCCGTCCCGCCAGCCGAGTCCTTGACCTCGAGCCTGAAGCCGTATTTCCCGGCTGTTTTGGGTGTCCCGCTCCATACGCCGGCCGTCGAGAGGCTGAGGCCGGGGGGCAAAGTTCCAGAGAGTCGCGACCACGTATACGGCGACGTCCCACCCGAGGCCGACATCTTTGCTGAGTACGCTTTTCCGGTAGTACCTTGAGGCAGTGAGGTCGTAGTCACCGTCAGGGGAGCCACGACGCTCTGCGTCTCGTAGTAGAGGTCACTGTTCGCAGTGGTCAGCCGACCCGCGAACACTCCGTTGCCAGACTTGTCGATCGCGGCACCCGAGAAATCCGTCACGGGTGGGTTAGGATTACCCCACCAGGGGTAGGTGGCCGCCAGCGTCGAGAGTGGGTGCGTGACGATGTCGCCGTCCGTGATGCGCAGACCAGCACCGTCTGATCGACGATCCGGCCGCCACTGCTGGGGTCGGAGGGAATCTTGCGCCGTTGTCGAGAGGACAGTGCCGCCGACGAGGGCCGTGCTGTTCCCGGCTCCCAAGGCAAGTCCGTACGCCGGTTGAGACACGGTAAAACCGACCGCGTCAACGCCTGACTCCGTCCCGTCGAAG
The DNA here is from genome assembly GCA_050010115.1 of Acidimicrobiales bacterium. Taxonomy (GTDB): domain Bacteria; phylum Actinomycetota; class Acidimicrobiia; order Acidimicrobiales; family Bog-793; genus JAKACA01. Next base: position 3,997 of record JBEKLQ010000118.1, read on the forward strand.
AGCCCAGAGAACGCCGCAAGCGGAGTCGGCGCACCGAGCGCCGTTGCGGCCGGCGTGGCGACATCAATGGCAGTCGCCAACGAGTAGGAGTAGCCGCCTGTATAGGACATGCCAAGGGCGACAACTGCAAGCGTGCCGTCAGTCCCGGCTGCCACCGTCGTGTAGGCGTACGCCGTGTAGACGTCAGAGCTGAGCGAATCGATCTGCGTGGCGCTCGAGAACGGTTGGCCCGCATGGCGAATCGCGGCGTAGGTCGCGTCAGGGCTGCCGCTGTCGCTCCAGTCTTCCCAGACCACGATCGCGGGCCGTTCGGAGCGAAGGCCATCTTCATGGCGACCGCGTCATTATTCGATCCGGCCATCTCGCTGGCGGTTCCCCATGTGCCGGTTGTCGAGCGTGTATCCGTCCAGATCTGCGACTCGGACTCCTCGTCGAGATAAATGATCACCGTCATCGCCGCCGAACCGTCCGGATCGAGAACAACGTCGGCAGCGCCGGCGACCTGCCCGGTTACAGGAGTGACGGGTGAGCCCTTCGCAGCGATCACGCCCTTGCTGTTGATCGTCCAGTCGAGCAACGTGCCGCCGGCGGAGGTTAGGACCTCCGAGGGTTGCGCGGATACTGAGGAGATCCCGTCGCTGACGAACGTTGCCGGCCCGAACGTCCCGTTGGCGAAGTATTCGGCCATGCATGAGTACGTGTCGAACTCGCCGACCGAGTACCAAACGACGATGGCGTTCCCGTTAGAGATGACCGAGACTGGACCTGGGTTTCCGTAGTTCGTACAGCTAGGCCCGTCGTCGGGCACCTCGACGGCCTGCCCAAGGTTCCGGCGGCGGAGACCGGGACGATCTCTGGATAGCTGGAGTTCGTCAAGTACAGGAGGGACCCGCCAAGTGGGTCTGCGTAAGCGGCGGCTTCCCCGGACGAGGCCAGCGTTTTCAGGGCGCCCCATGTCGGGGCTGGCGGGGTGGCGCCAGCGCCTCTAGGGGCCCAAGAGCCACCAGGCTGCAGGCGAGCGTGACAACCACCAAGCCGCTTTGCTAGCCGAGCCAAGACCACGTCTTCGTCTTCTTTGGCACGAAACACCTCTCCACTGTGACCACGCCAACAAGCGGATCAGCCAACCCCGACGCTGCCTGGCACAGCGTATCTCAGCTATCCACAGCCGACTCTTGCGAAGATCACGTAGCGACATAATGACGCCCGATGTCATTGTCGGAAGATGGTGGGATTGCGCCATATTCGGCGTTATGCGAATAGCCATGGTCCTACCCAGCTGCAGCCGCCGCGGTCCTTGCTCGTGCAGCGCATCCGCCGAGTTCTCAAGGCGGCCGAGCGCGAAGCAGTTGCTCGTCAGCGTGCTTGGTCAGGGCGGCTCAGCACTGGCGTCTGGAGGCCCGTGTCAGCGAGAGCTTCGCCACTCAACGTGGCCTCGCGGAGGAACCCCGTTGCACCACATCTGCACCACGAACGTCGGTGGCAGAGGGTCCTCGACGGTCACGAAGGGTCAAGTACAAAGGCCGATGACCTGCACTGTTGGCAAAGCGGCCAGGTGGCGGCCGTTGGCCGCGCAGCACTGATAATCCGGAGGTCAGAGATTCACGTCACCGTGGCGACCAGTCGCCATCCCCCCGGTCCTTGCTATCAGAGTGATGAGATGATAGCATCAACTGTCATGAAGCAGCTACTCCTCAGAGTGCCTGACGAGGTCCACCGTCGACTCACGGCGCGCGCAGCTCGAGACGGGCGGAGCGTGAACTCCGTGGCGACCGAAATACTCGATGCTGCAGCCGACGCCGACGAGGGCGATCGCCGAGAGCGACTGCGGGCGCGGGCCGCGACGCTGGGAATCCTTCGGGCGACGCCAGCCAAGCCAGTGACCGCGGCGCGGCACCGGCGAGTCATAGCGTCGACGAGAGGCATCGGGCCCGTCCTCGATCAGTTACTTGCAGAAGAGCGCGAGCGAGGGTGATCGTCTACCTCGACTCCTCGGTGCTGGCCCGCGCCTACCTCGCTGACGAGAGCGGCCACGCTGACGCTGTGGCGATGCTTGAGGATCCCGACCTCGGCCTGATCACCGGCACATGGAGCCGCATCGAAGTCTCGGGCGAGCTGGTACGCGCAGCCCGAGCCGGCCGCGGTGACGAGAAGGGCCTCCTCTCCCTGCTCGACGCCGACCTTGCAACCGACGGTCCTGTCACGGTGATTGCCGCTGACCGGGAGGAAGTCGAAGCCCAGGCTCTACAACTCGTCCGTGAGCACGCGATCCGCGCTTTGGATGCTTGGCACCTCGCCACGGCGAAGCTCGTCCTGCCCAGGCTCGTCGAGCCAGGCGAGGAGGTTGGCTTCGCCACGCGCGATCAGGCCCAATCCGTGGTGGCGTCGGCACTCGGTCTACAGGCCGTGTGACGACGCACGAACTCGTTCAGCAGTTCGCGCACGTGCCCACCCAACTTCCACCCAACAATCGACGGCCAGATGCGTCCTGGCTGGTCTCGACGCGTCCATTGACGATGGCCGGAGTGCCAGCTGAGCCCCGATTTTCTGGACCGATCCGGACACACTGGGACCGACCGGGACGCCCCCGCAGAAGCTCTTAATCCCGAGGTGCAGGGTTCGAGACCCTGGCGGCTCACCATAAGTCCTGGTCAACGGCTTGTCGAAGGCTCACCGGTTGACGCGCTCTTGTGACGTCCCAACAATTTCCCTCACCGGGTGATCAGAGCTGTCCAAGCATCACCCACCTTGTGCCCTTCTCAGGAGCTGCCCGCTCGTCGTGCCTCCGCCTGGCACGAACGCCGCAGTGGGAGAGCGTCGGCAACGGGAAGACTGCAGGTCGTCGCGCTATGAAGGCGCCGCTTTTCTGATCGCCGTAATAGTGGAGCGCGAATTCGAGCGGACTGCGAGGGTCCTGTCGCCGGGAACGGTGCGAGCCGGGCGGATACGAGCTGTGGCGGCTGATCACCCTTGACCATTGGATCGGACGAATAGCGTTCGCACTGCTCCGGCCACTGAGACCGAGATCATTGACGACGGTCCGACTCCAGATCCCGAAGCCTGATCGAGATCGACAGCGTCGTCGCCGACGACCACCACGCCGCCTGGCCAGAAGTACTCAAGGTGAGGGATCGGAGCACTGAACGCTTTGAATGTTGCGAGAGTCCTATTGGACACGCGAACAAGCTCGTTCTGCCGGAGGCCGTAGACCTCGCCGTTCGGCCCAGCTGCCAGCGCCGAGAAAGCGTCATGGGGTCGGAGGGGTCCGAGATCGACCCAGCTTCCATCGCCTTGCAGCTCGTACAGCTCGTACGGGTCGGTGCAGTCGAGATACAACGAGTTGTCGCTCCAAGCGATCGAGCCCGGATCACACCCGCTCGACGGCAGTGCAGCAGACGGTGGCGCCGCCGGCGGCGGATTCGACACTGCTTGGACCTGAAGCCCGCCCTGCAGAGCGACCAGCTCGTTGCCGTTGACAAGTGCGATCCACAACACGCCGTGCGTCCCGAAGGACAACGAGACCGGACCGTTGAGCGGCTCTCCGGTTGCCAGCCGATGTGGAGGTCCCTGCTCGTTCGGCGGATAGGGAAGCGAGCCGGTCGTGCCGTTACCGGCGACGGTCTCGATCACGCCGTCCGGCAATACCTCTCGTACGCGGTTGTTGCCGAAGTCGGCGATGTAGGTGGCTCTGCTGAGAGCCACAGCCAGACCTTGGGGATCGCGCAGCTCAGCCCTGAAAGCCGGCCCGTCTCGCCCCATATCCCGCGCGTCCATCGCCGGCGATCACTCGGAAGGTGCCGTCGGGCAGGCGCTCGAGCACCTCGTTCAAGGCGTCATCAGAGAAATAGAGCTGACCCTGCGGACCGGTCGCCATTGGGCCCGGTTCTTCCGGCTCCACCGTCGCCGTTCTGCTCTGTGGTTCCGCCGCCTCGATCGAGTCGTAGATCTCGCGGTCGACCGTGCCGTCGCCGAACTGGCCGATGCTGAAGACCATCGGTTGGTGGCCGGCGAGTGTGGTTTCGAGGAGGAGGATGTCGGGCGGCGGCTCGCTGGAGACGCACACCTTCAGGGCTGTCCCTGCGGAACGGACCGTATGGCAGTCCTTGTTGAAGGTGTACCTCGATTCGGCGCCAGCGACCAAGCTGCCACGCAGATTGACGTCAACGCCGGAAGCTTGATCGAAGCGGATTGATCCAGCCGGAGAGCAAATGAGTGTGCGCTGATCCGTATTCAACACGACGGTCCCATCGCTGGGCGGGATGCTGAGCGGTGGGTAACAGGCGAGGAGATCGGACTCCGGCTGGACCTTCCACTCCGAGGGCACGGCGAAGCTCACGCCGGAGAAGCTCAGGCGCCGCCAAGCGGGAGGGATGGCCGGTGAGCCCGACGCCAAGGCGACCGCCTCGGGCGACCACGTGAGCGTGTCGAGGACCCGCCGTCCGAGCGACCCGCCCCAAGCGATCTCGACATTCATTGCGGGCACGAAGGCGAGCGACGAGCGGGAGCTGACACGTACCGTGATTCCGTTGATGATCTGCGTCGTTCCGGACTCGGGGTTGGCTGGCGTGTTCACTGCAGCGAAGGTCGAGAGCGGAGAGGACGGTCCGAGCATGATGCCTCCGCCCAGCGTGGAGCCGAAGTCGATCTCAGTCCGGGCAGTCCACGATGACGGTACCGAGATCTGGGTGTCCGCGTAGTCGACGCGCATCCAACCCTTCGGGGTGGCGGCGAGATCGACTCGGACGGACGCTGGGCTGACGACAGGTTCATGGGTGGGCCCGCCTCGACCGGCCAAGACCACCAGCGTGCCCGCCACGCTCACCGAGAGGCAGAGCGCCACGACCAACGCCACCCGCTGGCGGCCACGGAGACGCCGGGTTCGCCGCGCGAGGTGAGCGGTGCGGAGCTCGAGCGAGTCGGCGAGGGGATCGACTACGGCTGCTGAGGCCTGCAGACGGCGGCGCACCTCGTCGGTCGGGTCCGGGATCACGAACCCTGCCCCTCAGCTTGCTCAGCCACAACACCGGCGATCCCGAGATCGCGGGCGACCTGGCCACGGGCACGTGACAGCCACGACCGCACGGTGCCTTCGGGCACACCCATGTCGGTGGCTACCTCGGACACGGACAGGCCGGCGATGTCGTGGAGGACAAGGGCTCGGCGTTGGTCCATCGGAAGGACTCGGAGCGCTGCCAGGACGTCAAGGTGTTGGGCGTCCAGCCCCGGCGCGACGCGCAAGTCCGCCTCATCGTGCCGCCGCCGCACCGTCAGCCGGCGCCACCGACCGATGGCGAGGTGATGGAGCACGCGGCGCGTCCAGGCGCCCGGATCTTCGTAGGCGCGGATCTTGGGCCATTCGCGCCAGGCGCGGATCATCGTCTCTTGCACGAGATCCTGCGCCTCGCCGGCGTCCCCAGTGAGCAGATAGGCCTGGCGCATCAACGATCGCGCCCGCTCCCGGACAAAACGCTCGAACTCCTCTTCGCCCGAGTCGCCCACGCAGCCTCCCTGTCAGCGATTCTCACATCTAGGGACACGCGCAGCTCGGAGGTCGCGCTGCACACAGGACGTCGGCCGCTCAGGTTCCTGGCTCGGCGCATCGTTCGTGCCGGCGACCATCCACTTAACTTGACCGTCCCCCTCATGATCGAGACTGCTCGGACAGCTATCGACTGCGCTCGACGAGGGTGAAGAGGCCCGGCTGATCAGCCAAGCCGCTGCAGAGCGGCGTTCACCTGGGCGAGATCGAACTTCGTCGCGTCGAATTCACGTCCGGCCCAGCTCGAGTAGTGCTTGTAGTCCTCATGGGTGGGATCCGCCAGCACCTCGAGCAGCTCCTCGTAGCCACCGGTGCCGCCGACGTCCTCAGGCGGGCAGGCGTTCGCGCCGTCGATGCAGACCGCGAACTTGAGGACGGGACGGACCCTGCTCACGCGCTCGATGACCACCTCGTGATCCCAGGAGTCGCCGAAGTCATACTCATAGATGAACCGGTCACCGGGTCCGATCACGCTGGCGACGGCGAACTTCGTCTCGTCGAGCTCGTCTTCCGGATAGTCGTCGAACTGCATCCCGTAGAGCGCGCCGCTCATCCGGAACGCATGCAGGTGGCTGTTCGTCCAGCCCATCACGTCCTGGAAGATCAGGTGGAGCTTGTCGAGCCGGACCGAGCCGGGCACGAGCACCCGACGCCAGATTTCGGGCCGGTAGTCGAGGAGGGCAATGCGCATCTCGAAGACGTTGGGTTTTGCCGGCGGTGCCACACCCGCAACGCTATGCGCGAGCGCCAGGCCGAAGTTCTTTCGTGAGGGAACGAATCAGGTCTAACTAGCCCGTCGAATCACTGCATGGCCGTCACGCACGAGTTTGGCGATGCTGCGGTTCTCTGACAGATTCTCTCCGACGCCGACCACGAGCTCGGCTCCGACGGCGACCGCGAGCTTCTCAAGGGTCTCGAGCGTCGGGCGGACGCCGCCGCCCTCCATGCGGGCGATCGCTGACTGGGTGGTTCCCATCCGCGCTGCGAGGTCCGCCTGAGTTAGCAGCGCCTCGGTGCGGAGGCGGTAGACAAGTTCTCTAAATGCGCTGATGCGAGCTTCGTCCTCGTAGGCGGCGCGACCCTTTTCGGTTCGAGGCCGCTCCGTCTTGATGTCGTCCCAGGTCGTTCGCTTGGCCATGTGTCTCACTCCTCGTTAGTCCGTGGTGTGCGCCTCGGCGACACACCGTTCCATCGCGTGCTTTGCGCGACGGACCTCCTGTCGCTCGCGGCGCTGTGTCTTTACGAAGACCGTGAGCAGGATGATTCGCCGGCCTGGGCCGATCCAATAGGTGATCCGCGTCGGCCGGCCCACCAGGAAGAATCGGAGCTCCCTGAGCTTGCCGTCCAGCTGTCGGCTGTGAGGCTCGTCCAGCAGAGGGCCGAACTCGGCGAGGCGGTCAATGTGGAAACGGACGCGCTCTGCATCGGCGTCCCCGAGTCCGAGGTACCAGTCCCGAACCTCAGGCTCGAGCTCGACTACTCCCCACATAGCGTTCATGCTATACGCACAGGCACTGCGACTCAGTCACATCGGCAACCGGGTGGCCACCCGCGTCCCAACAATTGGCTTGCAGTTCGTTGCATCCGGTTGCATCCTCTCCGCGACAGCTCGCGCGCCACGGCCGATGAGCTGCGAAAACGCAACCGCGTGCAACTGGGCGACACAGGAGGAGTCGCTCCGACCTGAGCTTTTAATCCCCAAGGTGCAGGGTTCGAGACCCTGGCGGCCCACAAAAGCGCAGTTCGCTCGTTTTGGCGCCAGCCGGACGAGATGGCCAGTCTCTTGCTATTCCACGGCTTCTCCAGACACGGAGGGGACGAAAAATCCCAAGGTGTCAGGCCTTGACGTGCAGGCGGTCGGCTGCATGAGGGCCTCAGAGTGCTGTCTCGGGTTCTATAGGCCGAGGCCAAGGTCGGGCTCTCGATCCTTACACTGCGGGATGTCGGACTCCGTGTCGAGCGGGTGCTCGACAGCCCCGGCTTGGCGTCGTCGCGCTCGCTGCCCCGCTCCGCCCCATATAGTTGCGTGTACAAGTACCAGCTCATGAAAGTGAGAGAATGGGCCGATGCCCGGAGCCAAGCTGAGCCTGGTCAAAGAACCTTGCTCGAAGCCGTGGTGTCCACGTCACAGTGACGGTCGGCGCGTCTCGGGCTGCCGACGCCGCCCATCCGCTCGCTGACCGCAAACGCGGAGCAATCCGTGTCTCCGGGCCATGAACCCGGTCGCCAGCCCGAGCCGGTCGTTCAAGGGCCTTGGCTCGGTCCGGCGGCGTGACCGCCTCTCGTGCTAGCCGATGACGAACCAGGCGACCTTCACGGCACTCGTCGGAGCCGCCGTCAGGTTGATGGTGAATGACCCCGAGGCCGGGATGGCGTTGGCGACGGCGATGGCCCCGGCCGCAGTCTGCAGTGTGGCGATGATCAACGAGGACGTGGTGACACCTGCCAACGTGACGGGAACGCTCTTTTTACCCGCTGCCACGGTGGCGAGGCCACTTCGCGAGAATGCGACCTTGCCGACGACCTTGAGAGCGTCACCTGAGGTGCTTTTGGCGAGGACTCCGGTGCCGGTGTCGCTCTCTCCCTCGACACCTGTCGCCCCTTTCGTGCCCTGACCTATGACGCCTGTACCCGCGGCGTTGCCAGTCGTGCCCTTGACGCCCGCTCCCGTGCCACTCGTCGTCCCGAGAATGGCGGCAAAAGTGTTGGCCGAGTTGCTGATGGTTGCCTGAACGGCGTTGCCGGTGCCACTCGTCATCGCCGACATGGCGGCAGCCCCACTTTTGGCATTGCTGATGGTTCCCTTTACGGCGTCGCCGGTGCCAGCCGTGGTGGCCTCCACAACCGGTTGGGTGTTGGCAGGGTTGATGAGGTTCAAAGCAAGACCGGGACCTGTGCCATAGCCCCCGTCTGAGCCGAACATGACTGCTCCACTGCCGACCGCTACGGCAGAAACGGCGTGCCCGGGGTTCGTAAGGTTTTCGATGATTGCCGTAATGGCGTTCCCGGTGCCGCTTGTCACAGCTTGAACAGCCGGAGACGCGTTCTCGACGTTATGGAGGATTCCCACGACACCTGGACCGGTTCCTGTCCCTGTCGTCGCACCGGGAGGCGAGTCGGAACCTTCGACCCCTGGGCCGTCGCCAACTGTCGTGCCGTAGACACCTGCCGCACTGGAGGATGCGTTCGTGACCGAGCCGAGGACCCCGTTGCCAGTCCCATTGGTTGTTGCAGACAGAACCGGAGAGGCGTTGGCACTGTTG
>JBEKLQ010000119.1:0-12715 GCA_050010115.1 Acidimicrobiales bacterium
AAAACCCGAAGTTAAACGATTGCACGAATTGCCGACAGGTGTCAAGGAGTACCCGGATGCGAGCGCTGCGAGGCAGGTTCGCGGGTGCGGTCGTGGCCGCCTGGCTGCACTCCAAGAAGCTCGCGGCACCGCCGCCGAGGGCTACCCGATCACTCCGGGGGGTATACCTGTCTCGTCTATGACCGTCCCATGTCGCGGAGAGCCGCTGGCGAAGATCGATCTCGACGTGGTGCTCCACCACGACAACCACATCGACGGCTCGTGCTAGGCGGGGACGTGGGCAGCGCCCGCCGACGCCGTGGCGGTCAAGTCACTTGGCTGAAACTGGCGGTGCAGCTGGGGGCGTTCGTGGTCATCCTCGGCATCCCGGACGGAGTCCTCGGAGTGCTCTGGCCGAGCATGCGGGCAGCGTTCCACTTGCCACTCGACGACCTCGGCGTGCTCACGGTCGCGAGTGCGGCGCTGTACTTCGCCGGCGGTCTGATAGCCGACCGGGTGCGAACTCGCCTCGGCTCCGGGAACGCCATGGTGGCATCGTGCGGCGTCGCGTTGGTGGGGCTGGCGGTGTGGAGCGGTGCTCCGTCCTGGTTGTTGCTGCTGGGGGCCGTCGCCCTCCTCGGCGGATCGCGAGGCGTGATCGACGCGGTGCTCAACGCCGAGGCGGCTCTGGACGGGGGAGTGCGGCGCCTCGGCCTTCTCCACGGCTCGTGGGCGATCGGCGGCACGCTCGGGCCACTGCTCGTTGCCGCCGTGCTCGCGTGGGCGCACGACTGGCGGGTGGCCGTGGTCGTCGTCGCCGCGGGTGTGTTGGTGCTCATGGCGCTCGCGCTGGTCGATCGGCAGCGCGATCGCTCGGCCGTGCCGGCGCCGACGTGCCCTGTGGCTCTGGCGAGCCCTGCCGACGCCCGGCGAGCAGGCGAGCCGGAGGCGGGCGCAAGGCGTTCCGACTCGGCGCCGAGCGGTGGCGCCCGTTCCCGCCTGCGCCTTGTGCTCACGATCGCCACGTTCGTCGCCTACACGGCCGCCGAGAGTGGCCCGATCGCCTGGGGCTACACGTACCTCATCTATGACCGCCACACGTCCCGCACCGTGGCCGCGGTCGCCATCGCTTCGTACTGGGCCGCCCTTATGGCAGGACGCTTTGGCCTGGCGGTGGTAGATGACCGGATGGCCGGCACCACCATCCTCGAGGCAAGCTGCATCCTCATGATCGCGGGAACCGGGCTGTTCTGGCTCCTTCCGGGGTCGCTGTCCATCGCCGGGTTGCCGATCGCCGGCCTTGGGGCTGCTGCCGTGTTCCCGATGCTCATGGCGCTGATGCCGTCTCGGCTGGGCGAGGCGGCCACGGGCCATGCCGTCGGCATCTCCATCGCGGCTGCCAGCCTCGCCGGCCCAGCCGCTGTCGCCGTGTTCGGAGTGCTGGCGGCGCACCTCGGGGTTGGCGCTCTCGGCGTGTGCCTCTTCGCTGTCACCCCCGTCTTGTATGTCACCAACCGGATGCTCACAGTAGCCACCCCGGGAAGAGCGGCGTGAGCGATCGGCCGCGGGCAGTCGTGATCGGGGCAGGCTTCGGTGGGCTGGCTGCATGTGAGGCGCTCATGGACGCACCGGTCGACATCGTGCTCACGGACCGCCACAACTACAACACGTTCCAACCGCTGCTGTACCAAGTGGCGACGGCCGGGCTGAACCCCGGCGACATCGCCTATCCGGTGAGGTCGTACACACGCGGGCACCCGAGCTTGACGTTCCGCCAGGACGTGGTTACCAACGTCGACTTCGCCCGCAGGGAGGTGAGCTTCGTCGAAGGTGCCCCCACGAGTTACGACTATCTGGTGCTCGCAGCCGGTGCGGCCACGAATTTCTTCGGCGTCGAAGGAGCTGAGGAGCACGCTCGTGGCATTTACACGATGGAGGACGCGGTCGCCGTCCGGAACACGGTGTCGTCGACGATGGAGCGCGCCGCATCACACGGCGTGCAGGAAGGTGACCTGACGGTGGTCATCGTCGGCGGGGGCCCGACCGGAGTGGAGATGGCCGGCGCGTTGGCCGAGCTCCGGAATATGGAGCTCAAGACCACCTATTCCATGCTCGATCCTTCGCTCTGCCGGGTTGTGCTCGTCGAGCAGCGGGATCGTGTGCTCGGGGCGTTCCATTCCAAGCTCAGCAGCTACGCCGTTAAAGTGCTCACTGACCGGGGTGTCGAGGTCCGGCTGGACGAGAGCGTGAAGCAGATTCATGCCGCCAGCGTGGTCCTCGGATCGGGGGAGGTGCTGCTGTGCGCTCTCGTGATCTGGGCTGCCGGCGTCGGTGCCTGTGCGCTGACCGAGTCGCTCGACCTGCCGAAGATCCGAGGCCGGATCGAGGTCGGTCCCGACCTGCGGGTCACGGGCTTCGATGATGTGTTCGCGATCGGCGACATGGCGTCTGCCCGCCTCGCCGGGAGTGATCAGCCGCTGCCTCAGCTGGCGCAACCCGCGACCCAGGAGGGCAAGCACGCCGGTGAGCAGATCGCGCGCCTGCTGAAAGGCGAGGCGACGACACCGTTTGTATACAAGGACAAGGGCATCATGGCCACGATCGGGCGGAAGGCAGCCGTGGCCGAGTTCCCGAGCGGCCTGCGCCTTAGGGCGACACCGGCCTGGCTGGCCTGGTTGGCGCTCCACCTCGTGTTCTTGCTCGGTGTGCGCAACCGCACGTCGGTGCTCGTCAACTGGGCCTGGCGATATGTCTCGTGGCGCCGGGGCCCCAAGGTGATCGCCGGCGGCTAGGGCGCCTTCGACTCGGCGGAGGACGCACGAACGCCAACAGGGCGCCCAATTGGCACAGTGTCGAGCTCTGATGGGCGCGGGTGCTCGCGACTCGGTAGCGTCACCGGAAGACGTTCCGGCATTTGTCCGGCGATGCGGCGACTGGAGGTAACTCAACATGACCCGACTCGCGAACCTCGCGGGGCGCGCCGTTCTTGTAACCCGAGAGGGGGGCATCGACATCGAGAAGGCGTCCGACGGGATCTTCGCGGCGGACACCCAGGCGCTGTATGAGCGTTGGGAGGAGTTCCGTCTCTGGGAAGCGCGCTTCGAGCCGGACGACTCCCTCGAGCGCCTGGAGATCCGTGACGCCGATCTTCTCTCGCCGGCTCCGTGGCCGGCTCAGGTGTTCGGCATCGGCCTCAACTACCGGGACCACTGCGCAGAGACGGGAATGCAGCTGCCCACTCGCGTGGCCACGTTCACGAAGTTCCCGACGTGCCTGACGGGGGGCTTCCATGAGGTAGAGCTCCCGGAAGGGTCGGTCGACTACGAGGTAGAGCTCGTGGTCGTGATGGGCGCCCGCGCTCGCCGCGTGGCCGATTGGGAAGCGTGGAGCCTCGTCGCCGGTGTCACGGTCGGCCAGGACCTGTCCGAGCGGATCCTTCAGCGTGAAGCGGGGGGCCAATTCTGTCTGGGCAAGTCGTTCCCGGGTTTCGGGCCGATGGGACCGTGGTTGGTCACGCCCGACGAGCTGACCGAGCCGGATGATCTGGCCTTGTCGTGCTCTTTGAACGGCGAGGTGATGCAGGACGGCCGCACCTCCGACATGGTGTTCAGCGTCCCGAGATTGATCGAGGAATTGTCAGCGGTCGTGACTCTGCTTCCAGGGGACGTGATCTTCACCGGCACACCGGCGGGGGTGGGCTGGGTGCGGCAGCCACCTCGTTTTCTCCAGCCGGGCGACGTGCTCGAATCCACGATCGAGGGGATCGGCACGATCTCCAACAGGATGATCGTGGGCAGCTGACCCTCAGGCCACCACCACGAACAGCCGCTGGCACAGCTGGGGCCCCAACGCGAGCGTGCCGCCTTCGATCTGGATCACGAGCGTGCCGTCCGGCGCGCGAGCCTGCACCACGGCCGCCGTACCCGGGATGAAACCGGCGTCGTCGAGGTAGGCCAGTGAAGCTGCGTCCAGCTCGAGCTCCTCAGTCAGCCGTTGCAGGCGGATCACCTGGCCGGGCGCGATGTCGGCCATGGAGACCTGTATTGACGGATCGGGGGCGGCGTTGGAGCTCCCAGGGATCGGGTTGCCGTGCGGGCAAGTGGCCGGATCGCCGAGCAGCTGGACCAGGCGCTCGGCGACGTCGTCGGAGATGACGTGCTCCAGGCGTCCCGCCTCGAGGTGCACGTCGCGCCACGGCAGCCCGATCACGTCGACGAGCAGCCGCTCGGCGAGCCGGTGCTTTCGGATCACGCTCTCGGACTGGCGGCGGCCCTCGGTCGTGAGGGCGATCTCGCGGCCGGAGCGCGTGATGTAGCCGGCGGACTCGAGGCGGTCGAGCATCTCGGATACGGCCGGCGCCGATTTGTCCAGCCATTGGGCAAGGCGCGCCTGGATCACCGGCGCGCCCTCCTCCGCGAGAAACCCGATCGTCTCGAGGTACTCCTCCACCGGTGGATGGAACTCGTCGCGCATGGCTGGGCTCCCGGCGGCTCGGATGGCGCAGGTCGATATCAGGATACCTTGATGACAATGCTAAGGTGCACCTGATATTGGTCCTGAGAGGTGAGAGGGTTGCGCCGAACGGCTCCAGCAGTGGACAGGCTGCTACGCATCGGGGCGCTGGCGATCGTCATCGGCTCGATCGGCACGTTGAGCGCTTGCGGATCATCGGGCCGCTCTACTTCTGAGACCGCCTCGTCCACCACGTGCCGGCAGGTTGATGCCGTCCTCAGCGATGGCCCTGATCCCGGGGAGGACCCTGTCGGGTACGCGGAGGCACAGATCGCCCCGCTCCTGCAGATCCGCACGACGGACCAGTCCTTGCAGCGAGCGCTGGACCGCCTCGACTCGGCCTATGAGGCGTTCTTCTCAGAGGACGGCAGCGCCGAAGCGAGGAAGGCCGTGACCGAAGCCGCCAGATCCGTCAACGCACTCTGCCCCGGAGCCGACGCCGGGCTATGACGCTCGACCGGCGTGATCGATACCGGTGCAGGCCGACAGCGAGCGCGCGCTCGAGATTGGTCGCGATCGGTCTGTTCATGCTGGCGATGGCCGGTCTGGTGACGGCGTGCGGGAGCTCCGGTGGTGCCAATTCGATCACGATCTACAACGGTCAGCATGAGCAGACGACCGATGCCCTCGTGGCCGCGTTCGAGAAAGCGACCGGGATCAATGTCGAGGTGCACAACGGCGACGAGGACACCCTTGCCGAGCAGATCGCCACCGACGGCTCGCACTCATCCGCCGACGTCATCTTCACGGAGAACTCACCGGCCTTGGAGTTCCTGCAAACCAAGGGCTTGCTTGCACACGTGGACGCGTCGACCCTCGCTCACACGCCGAGCAGGTTCAACTCTCCGGCCGGCGACTGGGTGGGGGTCTCGGCTCGCGTGAGCGTCCTCATCTACAACCCCGGCCTCATCTCGGAGAGCCAGCTACCGACCCACATCCTCGAGCTCGCCGATCCGAAGTACAACGGGAAGCTGGCCTTCGCCCCCAGCGAGACCGACTTCCAGCCCATCGTGACATCGGTGGAACGTGCCTACGGCAAGGCTGCGACGCTCAAGTGGCTGGAGGGCATCAAGTCCAACGTCTCAATCTCGCACCGATACCAGGACAACGAGACGGTCGCCGACGAGGTCAACCGTGGTGCGGTCGCCTTCGGCGTAGTGAACCAGTACTACTGGTACCGGATGAGGGCGGAGATCGGAGCGTCCAACATGCACTCCGAGATCGCCTATTTCGCCCCGCGCGATCCCGGATACGTGATCGACGTGTCGGGCGCGGCTGTGCTGGCTTCGAGCAAGCATCAGGCCGACGCACAGAAATTCCTGGAGTTCATCACGTCGAAGACGGGTCAGGAGATCATCGCCCAATCGATCAGCTTCGAGTACCCGATCGCTTCCGGGGTGGCGACGGCGCAACCCGAGAAACCATTTGGCCAGCTGCAGCCGTACCCGATCACGATGGCGGAGCTCGGGGACGGGTCGACGGCGATCGACCTCCTGCAGCAGGTCGAATTGTCGTGATCGGGCAGTTGCACCCTGCTCACGGGCGCGCGCGACAGCCTCGGTGTCGTGGCTAGCGCGCTGAGCGTCGCGGACCAAGCGCCCGACCGGACGCTTCTGGCAGGCGAGGGTGCTCCTCCCCGGAGGAGGCCGCTCCCCCGGGCGCTGCTCGCTGCCAGCGCGCTGGTGGCGGCACTGCTCGTCACGCCGCTCGTGTTCTTGTTGATCGAGGCGAGCGGTGCGGGTGTCAGTACGGTCACGCACCTGATCTTCCGCTCGCTGACGGCAAGCTTGCTGTGGAACACGGTGCAGCTCACCGTCGTCGTGACGGCGTTGTGCGCCGTGATCGGGACGATGGCTGCGTGGTGCGTCGAATGCACGGATCTGCCGCTCCGGCGAGCCTGGGCCGTCCTCGTCGTGGTGCCCTTCGCCATCCCCGACTTCGTCGTGAGCTTCGGCTGGGCGTCATTGACGACATGGATCCAAGGGTTTCGTGGCGCGATCGTGGTGATGACGCTCGCCGTCTACCCGCTTGTCTACCTTCCCGTGGCGGCGAGCTTCCGGTCGGCGGATCCAGGACAGGAGGAAGTCTCCCGCAGCCTCGGGATCGGTCGCGTGAGGACGTTCTTCCGGGTGACGCTCGGTCAGGCCCGCGGCGCCATCCTCGGAGGGTGCCTGCTCGTCGCCCTCATGATCCTGGCCGAGTACGGCGCCTTCGAGATCGTTGGCTATCAGACGTTCACGACGGAGATCTTCACCGAGTTCGACGCGTTCAAGATTCAAGCGGCAGCGGCGCTCTCGATCGTGCTCGTGGTCTTGAGCATCGTCGTCCTCGTCGGCGACGGGTTCGCCCGCGGCAAGGGGCGGGTCGTGAGAACGGGCCCGCTCGCACAGCGGGCGAACCAGCCGTTACGGCTCGGGCGAGCCAAGGTGCCGGTCCTGCTCGGTTTCACCGCCTTGACGGTGCTGGCGCTCGGGGTCCCCGTCGGAGCGAGCGTGTACTGGATCTTCGAAGGGGGCGCGCACGGGCTCGTCGGGGTGTCGCTCCTCGACGCCGCCGGCCACACTGCTCTCTACAGTGGAACGGCTGCCGCCGTCGCCACGCTGATGGCTCTGCCCGTCGCACTGCTCGCCATCCGCCACCCGACCCGGACCGCACGGCTGCTCGAACGCAGCACCTTTGTCGTGCTGGCGGTACCCGGGATCGTGATCGCGTTCGCTCTGAGCTACTTCGCCGAGCGGTACGCGGCGGGGGCGTTCTCGGAGACCGCTCCGCTGCTGGTCGCGGCGTACGCCATCATGTTCTTCCCCCTCGCCCTCGTCGGGGTACGAGCTTCGCTCGCCTACGCACCGGTCAGCCTCGAAGAGGCGGCTCGCTCGCTCGGCCAGAGCCGGCTCGCCGTCCTCCGGCGCGTGACCCTGCCGCTCGTCGGGCCGGGTCTGATGGCAGCATTCTGCCTGGTGTTCCTTGCCACGGCGACCGAGCTGACGGCGACGCTCATCCTCATCCCGAACAACGTGCAGACATTGGCCACCCAGTTCTGGGCGTACCAGCAGGGCCTCTCCTACGGCCAAGCGGCGCCGTTCGCGCTCGTCATCATCGCAATCGCCGCCGTTCCGAGCTATCTCCTTTCGCGCTTTTTTGATCGCAGGCCGTCCCAACGGGTCACACCGGTATGAACCGCATCGTCGTCACTGGCTTGCACAAGAGCTTCGGGGCCCAGCCGGTGCTGATCGGCATCGACCTCGAGGTACCGGCGGAGTCGTTCACGGCGATCCTCGGCCCGTCAGGCAGTGGCAAGACCACACTGCTGCGGGTCATCGCAGGCTTGGAGCGGGCCGACCTCGGCAGTGTCGCCATCGGCGATGCCACGGTGGACGGCGACCGTGTGCACGTCCCGGCGGAGCGGCGCCGGCTCGGCTACGTCTCGCAGGAGGGGAGCCTGTTCCCGCATCTGAGCGTGCAGGCGAACGTCGGCTTCGGCCTCGCTCGATCCGAGCGCCGCGGTAGGCGAGTGACGGAGCTCCTCGATGCTGTCGGCTTGGGCGGGCTCGGCCGGCGCTACCCGCACCAGCTCTCGGGTGGCCAGCAACAGCGCGTGGCGGTCGCCCGGGCGCTTGCCGTCCGGCCGCAGGCGGTGCTCCTCGACGAGCCGTTCGCGTCGCTCGATGCCCAGTTGCGCTCGACGGTGCGGGCCGATGTGAGGGAGATCCTCCGCTCGGCCGGTACGACCGCGTTGCTCGTGACCCACGACCAGGACGAGGCGTTGTCGGTCGCCGACTTCGTGGCGGTCATCCGCGACGGCAGGATCGCCCAGTTCGCCACGCCGCAGGAGCTCTACGCGCGACCGGTCGACGCTGACCTGGCTCGTTTCGTGGGCGCGGCCAACCTCGTCGAAGGCGTACTCGACGGCGGGGTCGTCGAGACTGCATTCGGCAAGCTGGACGCCGACGTGGCGAGCGTCACCGCCGGCGCGGTGCTACGCGGGCCGGCCACGGTGTTGGTCCGCCCGGAGCAGCTCGAGATCGTCGGTCTCTCAGGCACCGGCATCGCGGCTGCTGGTGCCGACCCGGAGCACTCGGTGACCGGCCGGGTCCTCGGCACCAGCTATCACGGGCACGACGCCCTCGTGAAGGTTCGCCCGGACCGACGGCTCGGCCCGGAATGCGTCGTCGCCCGGATCCTTGGTGACCCGCGCCTCGCCGACGGCTCCGTCGTGATGTTGAGTGTCCGCGGGCCTGTGCTGACCTGGCCGGCTACAAGCGGGTACGGCGGTGTGGCAGTGCCGACACTCGCAGGCGACGGCCGATCGGCGGCGGCCGCCGCCTGCGACCAGTAAGGCACCTCCTGCTTGCCCCGTCAGAGCGCCAGGCCGAGCGCGAGGCCTCCGGCCGCGGCCAGTAAGCCGGCGCCGAGGCTCATGCCGATGTTCATCGCCGCCTCGAGCCACTCACCGGTCTCGGCCATGCGCACGGTCTCGTAAGTGAACGTCGAGAGCGTCGTGAATGCGCCGCAGAAGCCCACCCCCAGCAGCGCCGTGACGACGAGGCTCACGTGGTGGTGGAGAGCGAGACCGGTGAGCACACCGAGCACGAGCGAACCGGCGACGTTGATGACGAAGGTGCCCCAAGGGAGGTCCGACTCGATCCGGCCGCTCACGGCGCGGTCGGTCAGGTAGCGCGCCGGCGCACCGGCGGCACCTCCGGCAGCGACGGCGAGGCAGAGCCCGAAGCTCATCGGTGGCCCTCTCTTGCGGGGCCCGGACTCGTCGGACCCGGGCTCGTCGGACCCGGGCTCGTCGGACCCGGGCTCGTCGGACCCGGGCTCGTCGGAGTGAGACTTGTCTGAGTCAGATTGGCGGGATGGTCAGACATCGACGATGAGTACCTCGTCGATGGTCACGACGGCGTGGTCGAGCAGGTTCTCCACATCGGCGAGGAACGTCTCGATGCGGTGCGCTTCGTCGATGATCACGATCGAGGCCGGCGCATCGTCGGACAGGCCGTGCATCCGATGCCTCCGACCCGATGTCCCGTACCCCTCGTAGGCCCGGAACACCGTCGCCCCCGCGAGGTGAGCTCGGTGTGCACGCATCAGCAGCTCGATCACGAGGGAGCGCCGCCGGGAGTGCTCGTGCATCGTGAGCAGGATCGTGAGGCGCTGGGCGGGCCGGGTAACCCGGCCCGGCGCCCGGGGATCGCTCATCGGTGGGCCCGGAGACGTTCGGCACTCAATACGGCCCGAGCCGCCAGCGTGCCCATCGCAACGGCGGCCAATCCCAAGATCAGGCTCATGAGGACGTACGCGACCGCGGTCAGTGCGCGCCCGTCCCTACCGAGAAGCACCGACTCGACGGCCAGGGTCGAGAACGTCGTGTAGGCACCGATCATCCCCGTGCCGAGGACCGGTCTGGCCAGGCGGTCACCCGGGATCCGCTCGGCGATGACCACCAACAAGAAGCCCAACACCGCGCTTCCCGAGACATTGATCAACAGCGTGCCCCACGGGATGTGGCCTGGTCGCGTCGGTATGGCAGTCGTGATCGCGTAGCGCGCCAGGGCGCCGGCCGCGCCCCCGCAGGCGATCGCCAGCACGGTGGTTGCCCGGGCGCGCCGCGACGGTGAACGGGTCAAGGTCGCGACTCGTCTTCTGGGAGGGACCTGGGCGGCTTGGTGATCAACGTTGGCATCGGGGTACTCGGCCAGTTAACTAGCTGAGTACCGGCATCGGAGCGCGGAGGGATTCACGATTATCGTTGGGCCGGGCTCGCGTGAGCGAGATCCCGCTCGCCGAGTTGGGGAGGAGAGCGCCATCGACATCGACGTGCTCGGGACGAGGCTCCAGATCTTTCTTACCGAGGACGACCGCATCGGCCGACGCCGGGCGCACGAGGTGCTGCTGCAGCGAGCCAGAGACTGTGAGATGGCTGGAGTCACGATCTGGCGGGCTATCGAGGGATATGGGCGTTCTCGGCAGATCCGGACCTCGCGTTTTCCCGACGCGCTGCTCGGCCTGCCGGTGGTGCTCGAGCTGCTGGACGAACCGGGCAAGGTCGAGGAGTTCCTCGCCGTCGTGAGCGAGCTGGCGCCGGGCGCGTTCGCCATATCCGAGCCGGTGCGTATGGCCCGCCGCAGCACCGGCACCGATCGGCGGCCGGAGTGAGGACACGGCCAGCTGCTCGGTGAGTAGTGCGTTGCTCACGGCGTACCTCCACGCGCCGATCAGTGCGTGGAAGCCATCAGCCGGCGTTCGGCTCGACGGTCAGCTCCAGCCGGCCCGAGTCCTCGGCATGCCGCTGCGGCCACCTGAGCTCGGCACGACTCCGAGTACCTGATGAAGGTTCAGCCCGCCGTCCTCGAAACCGTTCACCGATCCCGCCATGTACAACCGCCACACGCGGGCCCTTGCCTCGCCCACCGATGCGATGGCTTGGGGCCAGTGGGTTTCTAGGTTGGAGACCCATTGGCGCAACGTCGTCGCATAGTGCTCGCGCAGGGACTCGACGTCTCGCACTTCGAACCCGGCCCGCTGCATCGCCTTCGTGACGTCGCCGACATCGAGCAGCTCCCCGTCGGGGAAGACGTAGCGGTTGACGAAGCTCCGGTTGCCCAGCTTCGAGCCACCACGGGCCGAGATGGCGTGATTCAACAGGCGCCCCTCGGGGGTCAGCAGGCCGCGGAGCGTCTCGAAGTACTCGACCATCCGCTTCTCCCCGACGTGCTCGAACATGCCGATCGACGAGACGGCGTCGAAGGTCTCCCCGCCGAGCTTCCGGTAGTCCTGCAGGCGAATCTCGATCTTGTCGCCCAGGCCGGCCTCGTCCACTCGCTGGCGAGCGAGCTCAGCTTGCGGGGTGCTGAGCGTGATGCCCACGACGCTGACTCCGTAGGTGGCTGCGGCGTGGATCGCCATCGACCCCCAGCCGCAACCGACGTCGAGGAGGCGTGCGACTGGGCGGTCGTGGAGGCCGAGTTTCTTGCAGACGAGGTCGTGCTTGGAGGCTTGGGCGTCCTCCAGAGTGGTGCCCGCGTGATCGAAGCGCGCGCATGAATAAGTCATCGACGGCCCGAGGACGAGGCGGTAGAAGTCATTGCCCACGTCGTAGTGGTGAGTGACGGCCGCAGCGTCACGGCGAAGCGAGTGCCGTGCGGAGTTGCGCCACCGCGAGAGGTGAACCTCCTCGGTGGGACGGGGTGGCTGGAGTCCGAGGCCGCCCAGTTGCGTGATGACTTTGAGCACGAGCCCGAGTGAGCGGAGGCCGAGGCGGACCGTGTCGGGACCGGCGTCGCGGAGGCAGCGGAGGACCTGGGAGACGTCGCCGTCGATGTCGATCTCGCCGGCGACAAATGCTCTGCCCAGGCCGAGCTCGCTTGGCGACCACAAAAAGCGCTTGAGGGCGTCGATCGAGTTGATGGTCACGACACCGGGGCCGGTGGGTGGGTTGGGGTGGTTGTGGGGCTGGCCGGGGTGGGTGCTTTGCGGTTCGGGCTGACTTGGCTGACCTGGCTGGCCCGCCTGGCTTGGCTGGCTGGGCTGGCTTGGCTGGCTGGGCTGGCTTGGCTGGCTGGGCTGGCTTGGCTGGCTGGGCTGGCTGGGCTGGCTTGGCTGGCTGGGCTGGCTTGGCTGGCTGGGCTGACCGCCCTGCAGCTTGGACTGCCGCCGGTCAGGGCCGAGTTGGCTCCCGTCCCAGAACCTGAACGTGACCGGCGGCGCACCGCTGGCAAACAGCATGGCGAACAGCGGAGCGAGATGGTCCGCAACGGTCGAGCTGCGCCGACCGGTGGAGGGGGAGGGCGTAGCTGTGTTGCGGGCGAGCGTCTCGGTTGCCTGATCGCGAAATGTGGTCACCGATATTCCCTTTGTTTGTTTTCGGTACGTTGCCGGCTTGCTTCTCTCCGCGCTCGGGACTGCGTGAGTTGCACTGTACCGGCATTGGCCTGTCGTAACCCTTCTGGGTCTCGTCTCGCTCTTTTTCATCCCATTTCGTCCCATCCCGCTCGTCTCATCTCGCTTGTCTCGTCTCGTCCTCGTTTGCCGGCCGCGACGAGGCTGCCGTCCGGTAATCGCACCAAACTGCGGACACGATCGATCGCGATGGCAACACCCCCGGCGACATCCCCGACCCGTTGTCACACCCCCCTGATACGATCACGAACGTTCGTTCGGTGGTGTGCTTGCCTCCGGCGGTCCTCGCGCTTGGGCGCCTTGTCAGTCCGTGCTGCTGTGC
>JBEKLQ010000120.1:0-13795 GCA_050010115.1 Acidimicrobiales bacterium
CTCCTTCGGAGCCACCTCAAGACTGAGAGCAGCAGAGTTAATGCAATACCGCTGGCCAGTCGGACCAGGGCCGTCGTCAAACACATGGCCGAGATGCCCACCGCACGCGCGACAACTCACCTCTACACGCTCCATGAACAGCGACCGGTCACGGTGCAGCGTGACAGCCTCGGCAACCGCCGGTTCCGTAAAGCTCGGCCAGCCACTACCGGAGTCGAACTTCGTGTCGGAAGAGAACAGCGCCACGCCACAGCCGGCACAGTGGTACATGCCGTCGGTGTGCACATTCCAGTACTCCCCGGTGAACGCAGGCTCGGTGCCCGCTCTACGCAGCACCTGGTACTGCGCCGGCGTCAGCTCCTCACGCCACTGATCGTCAGTCCTCTGCACCGTCGGTTCGACACTTTCAAGCGTGTGGACATCTCGTTTGCGCATGTCGTGTAGTCCTCCCTCGACCGGCCGCGTTGCAGAACGCACCGCCGACCGTACCGTCAGGAGACTCGAGCCGTGACATTCGCCAGCCTCCCAATGGCATCCGACGCAGCCCGCGGTGAGGACGAAGTTGGGGGGTCAATCCGTGTGGACGAATGCCGTCGGACCCATCTTGCTCGCAAGCATCCGCGACCTCCAGTTGCGGTCGCGCCGCTTCATCTTGGCCGCACTCGCGACCGCACGACGGCCGAGGCTGATACCCCCGGGAGCGAGTGAGAGCCGCTCAGCTCGGGCGACCCCTGAGACCGCGGTAACGGCGAACCAGCTCGGCCGTCGACGCGTCATGACCGGACAGATCCGGCGAGTCGACGGCGGTCAGCGCCGGGAGCAGCTGCTTGGCCATGACCTTGCCGAGCTCGACGCCCCACTGGTCGAACGAGTCGATCCCCCAGATCACCCCGGCGGTGAAGACCGAGTGCTCATACAGAGCGACGAGCTGGCCGAGCACCGACGGAGTCAGCCGAGGGGCCAGGATCGTCGAGCTCGGTCGGTTGCCAGGCATGACCTTGTGCGGAACGACTTCGGGCGGCGTGGGGTCAAGCTCCGAAGCCATGCGGCCGAATGCCAACGCCGAGCTCTGGGCGAAGCAGTTCGCCAGCAGCATGTCCTGTTGCTCACCGGTCTCGTGGGCCGCTTCGGCAATGGCGATGAAGTCGACGGGGATGAGCTTCGTACCTTGGTGCAACAGCTGGTAAAAGGCGTGCTGCCCATTCGTCCCCGGCTCGCCCCAGTACACCTCCCCCGTCTGGTAGTCCACCGCGGAACCGTCGAGCCGGACCGACTTGCCGTTGGACTCCATGGTCAGCTGCTGCAGATACGCGGGGAAGCGGGCCAAGCGCTGGCTGTAGGGCAGCACGGCATGCGACTGAGCACCGAGGAAGTTGTCGTACCAGACGCTGATGAGGCCCTGGATCACCGGCATGTTGGACCTGAGCGGGGCGCTGCAGAAGTGGGCGTCCATCGCCCGCATCCCGGCCAGCATCTCGGCAAATCGCTCCTTGCCGATCGCCACCATCAACGAGAACCCGATCGCCGAGTCGTAGGAGTACCGCCCACCGACCCAGTCCCAGAACGCGAACATGTTCGACGTGTCGATGCCGAACTGAGTCACCGCCGCCTCGTTGGTGGAGACGGCAACGAAGTGCTTGGCCACCGTATTCTCGCCGTCGCCGTCGCCGTCGCCGGCGCCGGCGCCGCCACCGTCAGCACCAGCACCAGCACCAGCGCCCGCGCCAGCGCCCGCGCCAAGACCTCCGAGCAGCCAAGACCTGGCAGCTGCAGCGTTCGTCAGGGTCTCGACCGTCGTGAACGTCTTCGAGCTCACGACGAACAAGGTCTCCGCCGGATCGAGGTCGTGCGTCTTCTCATAGAGGTCAGTCGGATCCACGTTCGACACGAACCGACAGGCGATGCCCGCATTGGCGAAGTCCTTCAACGCCTCGTAGGCCATCGCCGGCCCGAGATCGGATCCGCCGATACCGATGTTGACAACAGTCCGGATCCGCCGGCCGGTCGATCCAAGCCAGTCGCCGCTGCGGATGCGGTCGGACACCTCTCCCATGTGGTCGAGCACCCGGTGCACGTCCGCCACCACATCGCTACCGTCGACCTCGAGGGACATGTCCGGCGGCATCCTCAATGCCACGTGGAGAACCGCCCGGTCCTCGGTGACGTTGATGTGCTCGCCGGCAAACATCGCGTCGCGGCGCGCGGAGACACCGGCACGCTCGGCCAGCGCGACGAGCAGACCGAGAGTCTCGTCGGAGGCTCGTTGCTTCGAGTAGTCGAGCACGAGGTCCCCCGCCGAGATCGTCATGCGCCGTGCTCGGCCCGGGTCGGCGCTGAACAGGTCACGCAGGTGCACGTCCCGGATCTCGTCGGCGTGCCCGATCAAGCGCTGCCACTCGTCGGTGCGACTGATGTTCATGTGGGTTTCTCGGCGTGGCCACCGAACTGCTTGCGCTGGGCGGACTGAATCTTGTCGGCGAACAGATCCGCACCCCGCGAACCGAATCGCCCGTACAGCGCTGTCGTCAGCAACGGCGCCGGGATGCCCTCGTCGATGGCGGCGATGTTGGTCCAGCGGCCCTCGCCGGAGTCCGAAACCCGACCCTCGAACTGCTCGAGCGTCGGATCCTCGACGAGTGCTGCGGCGGTGAGGTCGAGCAGCCACGAGGCCACGACGCTCCCCCGGCGCCAGACCTCTGCGACATCGGTGAGGTTGAGGTCGTACTGGTAGTACTTCGGGTCCCGCAGCGGAGTCGTCTCAGCGTCGGCCTCGATCTCGGTTGAGCCGACATTCGCGCCCTTGAGGATGTTGAGGCCCTCGGCGTAGGCAGTCATGAGCGCGTACTCGATGCCGTTGTGCACCATCTTGACGAAATGGCCGGCGCCGTTCGGTCCGCAGTGGAGCCAGCCCTCCTCGGCCGGGCCGGCGTCGCCCGTCCGGCCTGGCGTGCGATCCACGGACCCGACACCCGGTGCCAACGTCTTGAACACCGGTGTCAGGTGGGCGATCGCCTCGTCGTCGCCGCCCATCATGAGGCAGTAGCCGCGCTCGAGCCCGAATACGCCGCCGCTCGTCCCGACGTCGACATAGTGAATCCCCTTCGGCCGGAGCGCCTCGGCCCGGTCGATGTCATCCCGGTAGTAGGAGTTGCCCCCATCGATGATGATGTCACCGCTCTCGAGCCGGCCGGCCAGCTCTTCGACCATCTTGCCGGTGATGGCCGCCGGGACCATGATCCAGACCGCTCGGGGCGTCGTGAGCTTTGCAACGAGGTCATCGAGCGAAGACGAACCGGCCGCGCCCTCACCCTCGAGCGCTTTCACGGCGTCGGGCGAGACGTCGTAGACGACACACTCGTGGCCAGCAGCGATCAGCCGCCGGACCATGTTCGCGCCCATACGCCCGAGTCCAACCATGGCGAGTTGCATCGTCGTTCTACCTCCTTGGTGTACGGCGGTGTACGGCTTCGTTTGTAGTTCGTCGCGGCGGCCGCGTGGTCAGCCAACTGCTGCGACCCTACCCACTGGCCACAGCCCTCAGGTGGCGGAGGCTCGCGAGATCTGGCAGCGTGAGCGAGTGAAATCCACCCGCCTCCAGCAACGGCTCGACGCTGGGTCATCGGTCATCCTCCGGATGCTCGAGGATTGGAAGGCCTACACGACGATCCCCTTGGCGTGGGCATATCGCGTGAGCGACCAGCAGGGGATCATCGACGCCGACGTGCGCCGGTGGCTCGACATCTTCCAGGCAACCGAAGGCCGACATGGGTTGCACAGCTTGCTGTACGCATTCGAGGAGTTTCGGGGGCTGTTCTACTACCGGCTCTCACGAGGCAACGCGACCGGCGCCCTGCTGGCTCGCCTGTTCCGCCACATCTGGCGGCCCGTCGAGAGCCTGAGCCTGGCGACGGGCGACATCGGCCCCGGCCTGTTCATCGCGCATGGGTATGCGACCACGCTCGCCGCCGAGCGGATCGGTGCGAACTGCTATGTGCACCAGGGCGTCACGATCGGCTGGGACTACCGGAGCGACCGTGCCCCGATCGTGGGGGACGACGTGTTCATCGGCGCAGGCGCGGTCATCGTCGGCGCCGTCACGGTCGGCGACGGGGCCCGCATCGGCGCCAACGCCATGGTGCTCTGCGATGTCCCGCCCGGCGCCACGGCTGTGGGAGTGCCGGCAAGGATCTTCTCGGGCGCCGGCAACGTGGTCTCGTTGCGGCGCGAGGAGTCCGGCAACCCCTGACCAGCGATCGCCGATCGGCGAGCCCTGGCTGGCAGATGCACCGGCGGAAGTACCCACCTGGTAGTCGTCAAGGGCCAGGACGGAGGACGGCTCTGAGTTGGTCGAGCGGTCCTGAGCGACGACCGGCGTCACAGTCCCCTAAGTAACGAGCGCGGAAACCTAACGTTGAGGCACCGCGAGCGTTCGCGGCGCTATTCGACACCGGGGAGACCGCCAATGAGCGACGTCGCTGCAACGCCTCAGAACCACGAGCTGAGGAGGATCTTCGACTACCACCGCCACCCGGTGGCCGAGGCTCATCTGACCGGGTCGGCGCCGAAGCCGGAGAAGGTAGCTGACCAGCACGACCGCAGCAACGCAGCCGCTCGGTTCAATGCCGCCCTGGCCGTGAGGATCACGGACGCCGTCGGGTCGATGTGGTGTGCGTACGTCTTTACGATCATTGCGCTGATCGGTCTGCCGATGGCCCTCAGGCCGGGTGGGGAAGGCATCATCGCCTGGATCGCGCAGACGTTCCTGCAGCTCGTGTTGCTGTCGGTCATCATCGTCGGCCAGAACGTGCAAGCGGCCGCGTCCGACAAGCGGGCAGAGAACACGTACAACGATGCAGAGGCGATCCTGCACGAGGCGACTCAGATCCAAGACCACCTCGCCGCCCAGGACCAGGTGCTCTCCCGCTTGATCACCCAGGTGCTCGGAGTCGTCCGAGCCGAGGACGCGTCAGGTCGCGCCGGCGAGGCTGGGCCTGCTGTCGCCGGGCCGGCACCGGCACCGGCGGGCTGAGGGGCTGACCGTTGACTACTCAGCCGCTCAGCCAGCAGCGATGGCCAGCTCGCGCAGCTCCTGAACCGCCGCGAGGAAGCGCTCACCCAGCTCCCCAACGTCATTGACCAGGGCAGCGTCCGCGATGATCCCGACACAGAGCTCGTCGGAGGCGCTGAGCACCGTGATGTTGACGCCCATGCCCTCCATCACCGGACCGAGCGGGTAGGCAGCCCGCAGCCGCGCCCCCGCCAGGTAGAGATCGATGGGCGGCCCAGCTACGTTCGAGATCACGAGGTTCGCAACCGGAGGGTGCAGGCCGGCGAGATGCAGGCCCGAGTACAGGCGGGAGGCGCTCGACAACACCGCAGGGGCGACGAAGCCAGTGAGGTGCCGCAGCATCTCCGGCCCGTA
Source organism: Acidimicrobiales bacterium (assembly GCA_050010115.1). Lineage (GTDB taxonomy): Bacteria > Actinomycetota > Acidimicrobiia > Acidimicrobiales > Bog-793 > JAKACA01. The sequence continues at coordinate 5,423 of JBEKLQ010000120.1, forward strand.
GGCCAGGCTCAGCTGCTTCGAGGCATTGGCGCGTTCGTGGGCCGCGTGAAGGCACTCGACGGGATCGATCTCGTCGAGTGGGAGTGCCACCAGCATCGCCGACACGCTGTTGCCAAAACCCGACTCGGTCCGGTTCGCCGGGCCCGCCACCGGGACCGCCGCGATGAGCGGGCGGTCCGGCAGCGCGTCCCGTGCAGCCAGGTACCCTCGCAGCGCCACCGCGGAAGCAGCGAGGACGACGTCGTTGACCTTCGCGCCGAAGGCGTTCTTCGTCTCGACGAGAGCGCCCAGCGGCACGTCGTGGAGGCTCACGACACGGTCGCGGGACAGCGGAGCGTTGAACGGTGTCCTCGGGGCGGTCAGCGGGCCCGCCGTTCCGGCAGCTCGCTGCGACACCCACGTTCGCATGGTTCCCGCCAGCCCTGAGAGGGTGTCCGCAACTTCGCGGGGCACGCGTGCCTGCCGCGCCGCGAACGACGCCAGCGAGCTCGTCACCAGTGTCGCCCAGCGCGGGACCTCGTCCGGCTTCCAGGGCTCGTCCGGCTCCTTCACAACACCTGGCTCGGGACTCAGGTCGAACAACGACGCCAGCATCTCGGCCCCGCCGGCGCCATCCATGATCGCGTGGTGGAGCTTGGCGACGATGGCCACGCTGCCGTCGTCGAAGCCGTCGAGGACCCACATCTCCCACAGCGGGCGGCTCCGGTCCACCGGGTGGCTCGCCACTTCACCCACGAACGTCTCGAGCTCGTCGTGGCTCCCCGGAGGCGCCACCGTAACGGCGTGCAGATGGTTCTCGAGGTCGAAGTCGGGATCCTCGATCCAGAGCGGGTGGTCGATCCCGGCCGGGATGCTGATCGCCCGGCGGCGGAACACGGGGAGCAGGTGCATGCGCGAGGAGAGCACGTCTGCGACCTCGACCAGCCCGATCTTCTTGCCCTTCGGGGGGTCGAGCACGATGACGCCGAGAGTCTGTAGGTGCATGGTGGCGGTCTCGGCATACAAGAAGGCCGCATCCATGCCGGTCATCCGTTGCAATTGGCGCCTCCAGGTGGCTCGGCCATCCCCGCGGTTCCGCCCTTAGTATGGACGAAGCAGTCTCACCTTGCGCGAAGGAGTGCAGTGAACCAGCCCTTGTCCTTCCCATCGCCCGCGGGTGCGGGTGCGGGGGCAGGCGCCGTCCCGCGTGCAGGCTCGGGTGCGCGTACGTGGCGAGCGAGGATGCGCTTGGCGTGTCGGGCTGTGGCGAGCTTCCTCAGGCGCCGGTCCGCAGCGAGGATCACCTTGGCCATCCCGAGGACCGCGCGCTTCGTCGCGACGACTCATCGGACTCGCGAGGTCGCTCGCGGCCTCCCGTCGCCTGACCTGACGCTCGCCCTCGCCGCCGGCGTGGCCATGGACGAAGCGGTCATGGCTGCCATGCTCACTCCCGAGCGCTTCCCCAGCCTCGCCGACTATCGGCGAGTCGGCGAAGAGCTCGCTCTCGCGCGAGAGCTGTTCGCCGAGCGCGGGTGGCTCGACGACCCGGCCGCCTATCACCGGACTCCACCGCCGCTCACGAACCGGGACGTCGTGTCGGTGCGCGGGAGAGCGCGTGGGATTTCTTACGAGCAGTTGAGGTATGAGAGTGGTTTCTCGCCGACGACCGACGAACCGGGTAGGGAACGGTGGGAGTCGTACGCACCCAACCACCGGGCGGTCGCCAACATCGTCCGTCACCGCGACGATGACCGGCCTTGGGTCATTTGCGTCCACGGCTTCACCATGGGGTACCCGATCATGGATTTCGCCGGCTTGCAGACGGGGCGCCTCCATTACGAGCTCGGTCTCAACGTCGCCATGCCGGTGCTGCCGCTCCACGGTCCGCGGAAGGTCACGAGGTTGAGCGGGGAGCCGTTTCTCAGCTTCGAGCTCATGAATTCGATCCACGGATTCGCCCAGGCGGTCTGGGACATCCGTCGCCTGATCTCGTGGCTACGGCAAGAGGGGGCCACGTCGATCGGCCTGTACGGCGTGTCGCTCGGAGGTTACGTCGTCTCGTTGCTGGCTGGAGTGGAGGACGGCTTGGGTGCTGTCGTGGCTGGCGTCCCCGTGACCGATGTGCCGGCGCTGTTCGGTGGCCACACGCCGCCGGCGGTCCGGGCGCTGGCGGTCCAGCACGGGTTGTTGGAGTCGGGGCCGGGTAGTGCCCACCATGTCGTGTCACCCATGGCGTTCGATGCCCGGGTGCCAGTCGACCGGCGGTTCATCTTCGCCGGCTATGGCGACCGGATGGCGTTCCCCGAGCAGGCTCACCGGCTGTGGCAGCACTGGGACGAGCCGGAGATCTGCTGGTACCCGGGCAATCACGTCGGTTATCTGTGGTCGCGTGAGGTGGCAGCGTTCCTCGGTGCCTCGCTCGAGCGGAGTGGGTTGCAGGGTGCCCCGGCTGGCGTGGTCCGCCGGTGAGCACGCTCGTCTGATTCGCCGAGCAGACAGGCCGGGCGCCTTGAGACCGGCTCGCGCACTCGCAAAGGTAGATGGGCCAATTTCGCGAGGTCGCGATCGCCGGCCGGACCGTGACCTCGCCGGTAACCACGTGATGAGGACTACCCGATCGACGGTCAGCGCGCCGTCGATCGCCGACGACACGCCCGCCGGTCAGCCTGCAGCTGGGCACCTCGGCTGGGAACCTCGGCTGGGAACCTCGGCTGGGCACCTCGGCTGGGCACCTCGGCTGGGCACCTCGGGTGGGCACCGCGGGTGGGCACCGCGGCAGGGACCGCGGCGCCAGCTCAGGCGGCGAGGCGATGGCGCGAGTCGTGAGAGTCGGCGGGTTCAGGCGAGCACCCGCATCACCGATGCGAGGAAATCGGTCCCGGTGATGGGTTCATCAGGGCTCTCCGCTGCAGCGATCTTGGCTCCGACGTCCACGGGGCTGTCGGTGTCGACACGGAACGGGGACTCGAGCCTGAGCCGCATACGGTCGGCGATGTCCGCCAGCCGCTTGGCATCGATCGAACCGGTGCAGATGACTGCGATGCCGTCGTGACCGACTCGGTACACCTCGTCGGTCTGGCGGATGAGCGAGTACACGCGCCGGGCAGCGACGCGGATCAGCGTGTCGATGGTGAAGTCGGAGAGCTTCCCGCGCAGGCTTTCCAGCTCCTTCAACCGGATGCAGACGAGCCCGGGGCGCTGACCGCCCGAGACCATCTCGTCGAGCGATCGGACGAGGCCCGCCTCGAGTGGCAGTCCCGTCACTACGTCGATGTCGGACGGCCAGGGTGCAGCCTGCCCCCGCTGGAGCGGGCCTGAAGGACGAGTCCTGCCGATGGCGAGCGAGGCGATCTCGGCTGCGTAGCGGAACGTTGCCACGGTCGACCTCGAGATCGGCCCTTCCCGGTGGTCCCAGGCCACCAGGCACCCGACGATCCGGTCGCGGTGGCTCGCGAGCACCGGCACGCTGCGGACCGCCGTGTACCGGCAGCGCCGGGCGAAGTCCTGCAACTCGGGCGACAGAGCGGCGACCTCGACGTCGACGGAGTTCACCCTGCCGGCGAGCACGACGTCCCACGGTCCGCTCGTGGCCGGATCGAGGCCGGGAACGAGCGGGTGCTGAAGAGGGATGTCGCCCTTGTCGTTGACGGTGAGGAAGTAGCAGTCCTGGCCCACGGGCTCACAGACCAGGACGCCGGCGATGGTCTCCAATGCGTCATGAGCGATCTGGGTGACTGAAGCGCGCTCGTCAGTGTCATGCCAGCCGACGTGCGGGATCAGGGCGGCATTGAGGCCGTGCCGTACGGTCTGCAACCGGATGAGCACGACCGTCGCACCCCCGGGAGATCCATCGTCGCGGAACGACGCTGACACCTCGACGAGCCGCTTGGATCCGTCCGGCTGCTCGAAGCGCGCCACGACCCCCGCGGGGACCGATCCCGTCGGCATGGCGCGTGCTTCGGCGATGACCGCGGTTACGTAATCGGCGTCATCGGGTACCACGTACCTGAGCAGATCCGAACCGACCAGCTCTACGACCGGGCGACCGAACACCGAAGCGAATCTGCCCGACACCTCCGCGATCGTCCGGCCCGCCCGCAGCAGGAGCACGGCAGCGGGCATGGTCTCGATGATCGACGCGAGGTCGGGCGACACCGAGCCTCGCGACCCGCCGCGCGACGTGCGTCCGGATGAGCGCCGGGAGGGCTCCGGCGTGGGATCGACCGCGGGTGGTTCCGTGTCGTTGGTCGCGTCGGTTCGCTCGGACCCAGACCGGCCTCGCCGGAAACCCATCCGAGGAGAGTTCATCGTGCTCCTTCGTCTTCTCACACCGTGCGACACCTGGGCAGCCCACCCCGATGGCGAACCGCCTGGCAGCCCGCTGAGTGCGACCCCGGCGAAGGTCGGGCGAACACGTCAACTATCCCCTCGCTGACCTCTGCCGCGACTAACGAAGCTACTCCCGCCATCGAGCGCCGGCAAGGGCGGCAGCCCCCCGTCAGCGGTCCCCAGCCTCCCGCGCGCGCCGGCCTGCATCGCCGGCGGCGTTCACCACCATCGCAGAGGTCGAGTACAGCCGGGCGAACGCCCGGGCCTCGTCCCCGGACCACAGCGAGCTTCCGTGCCCGTACGTCGAACCCAGTTCACGGGTCGCCTCGAGCAAGCTGAACACGCTCGAGCATCCAAGGGCCACCACGTTGCCCTTGTGCAACTTGAGCCGGACCTCGCCGTCCACGCGCTCCTGGGTGGCGTCGAGAAACGCCTCGATGTCCCGCATCACCGGGTCGTAGTACACGCCCTCGTGCAGTTGATCCCCATAGATGCCGCCCAGGTATGCCTTGAGGGACTGCTGGCGGTTGGAGAGCACGAGGCGCTCCAGCTCCCGGTGGCCGGCGAGCAAGATGAAGTAGCCCGGCGCTTCGAAACCCAGACGGCCCATGATCCCCATGATCGTCTGGCCCGTGTGCACGCCGCGACCGACACCGTGCACCGCGCCCAACTTGTTGAGCGCGGTCAACAGGCGATGACCGCCGCCGGTGCCACCCTCCCAGCCATCGGGCAGCTCGCCGGGGAATACACATCCGACGGGCAGGCCTCGCTCGTACCGAACGGTCAGCTCCTGTGGTGCGTCCGGTGCCGCGTCGATGCTCCTCGTCAGCGGCCAAGCCTCCTCGGGCAGGTACTCCGTCGAACCGTAGGTCTCCTTGCCGCCGATAGTCGTCCCGAGCATCCCGTGGTTGAACGAGTACGAGCTCGTCTTCTCGGGGACGTCCACACCGCGTGCGCGGAGGTACTCCGTCTCGGCTTCGCGGGTCTGCGACTCGTCCCGCACGAGCGCCACGATCGGCATCTCCGGCGCCGTCGCCCGGATCACCACGTCGAAACGCACGTGATCGTTGCCTGCGCCCGTCGAGCCATGGGCGATGGCGGCGGCCTCCAGCCGCAAGGCCTCCTTCGTGACCTCCTCCGCCTGCACCATGCGCTCGACCCCGACGCATGAGGGGTACACGCCGTTGCGCAGGTAGTTCGCCTTCAGCAGGTGGCTGACGAACTCGTCGTACAAGCGATCACGAGCGTCGATGGTCACGTGAGACTCCGCCCCGAGTGCGAGCGCACGTGCTTCGATCTCCCCCATCTCAGCCTCGAGCATCCCGCCGGTATTGACGGTGACGGTGACGACACGCCGGCTCCGTTCGCGTAGCGACACGAGGCAGTACGAGGTGTCCAGCCCCCCCGAGAAGGCGAGGACTACCGGTTGGTCTGGCACTGCGCTCCTGTTCGTGATCGTGGCGCCCGGGGGCCGCTGGCCCGGGTGGTCGTGGTCAACAGTGGTAGATGGGTATGGTCCGTGCGTCGACATCGGCCTTCGACAACGGGAGCACGTAGTACTCCTCGCCGCGCTCGATCGCCGTCTGCACGGCCGTGAGCTGACCGTCGAGATCGTCGTCGACAACGATCTGGGAGTTCGGGGCCGGCATCTGCGCTGGATCGGCTGGGCTGCCGTCGTTCGGCAGGAACCTCAGGTCGACCTCGTAGCTGAACGTGTGCGGCGCCGGGTGGGCACCGAGCTTTGCGCAGGTGATGCGGAGCTTGCCGAACTTCGGGTGCAGGTACAGCGCCTCGATGTGGTCGAACTGGGTCACACCCACCTGGCGCGTCGCCCGATAGGAGGCCAGGGCGAGCCGCTTCAGCGAGTACCCCAGGTTCTGGCCGGAGACGAGGGACCAGACCGACCAGCCGACCCAGCGGCCTCTCGTCGGCGTCGCTGCCGCCGCGTAGCCGGCGACCGGCAACGGGCCTTCGTAGCCAAGCTCCGACGCGCGATCCAGCAGGTTCAACAGCGCCGGCGCGTTGGCTTGGGTCTCCGAGAGCTCCTTCACATGGTTCTTCGAGGCCACGGCCAGCACCATCGCCGACGGCATGAGCGCCAGGTCCACCATCACCCACTTCGGCATCCCCAGCTCCCGCTCGCCGAAGCTCATGGCGTTGGCGACGATGAACAGGTCCAGCATCGACTGGACGGAATAGGTCCCACCCCGGTAGCCGAACTCCGCCACACGAAAGTCGACCGGCTCCACGCGAATCCCGAACGGGATCAGATCCAGCTCGGCGAGTACCTCAGCGGTCGAGACGGCATACAGCTGGTACGGGTCGCCCGATGCGATGGTGGTGAATGGGCTGGGGTTGCTCGTCTCTGACACGCCTTCCTCCTTGTACTGGATGGTACCGGCGACCGGAGCGCGGCAAACTACCCGTCACGTGACGGAGGGCCGAGCAGCCGGGTACGGTTGGTCGTCTTGATCAAGGGGTAGGGAGAAGCCATGCGCACAGGTGAGCAAGCATCCCGGCAGACCGGTCACTTGCGAGGCAGCCGTAGACGGACCCATCGCCTCGCGACGCTCGGGTCATTGAGCACGGTGATGATCGGAGCGGGGTTGCTGGGGGTCGCGGGCGGGTCCGCACCGGCGAGTGCCGCCTCCCGCAACACGACCCTGACGAGTTGCACCGCGTCAGCGTTGGAGGCGGCAGTGGCCAAGGGCGGGACGATCACGGTGAAGTGCTCCGGGACGATCCAGCTCCCGAGCCAGATCACGATCGGGTCGTCGCAGTCGGTGACGATCGACGCGAGCGGTGAGAAGGTGACGATCGAGCCGACGACGTCCACCTCGACGGACAGGCGCCTGTTCAATGTGGCCGGCGGTCACCTGACGCTCGAGTACCTCCTGCTGCAGAACGGCGTGGTGACCGGTGCCAGCCATGGGGCGGCTTCCAATGCCGGCGGGATCGCCACCGGCGGGTGCATGACGATCGCCAAGGGCGCGACCGCCACGCTCATCTCCTCGTCGGTCGACGACTGCGGGGTGAAGGGCGGCAACGGAGGCGCCGGCGGCAAGGGCGGCAGCGGCGGCAAGGGCGGCACAGGCGGCAAGGGTGCGAACAGCACCTCGGACACCTCACCTGGCGGCGCCGCTGGGGCCGGCGGCAATGGCGGCGCGCCGGGCAACGGGGGTAACGGCGGCAGCGGTGGCTCAGCCGAAGGAGGTGGCATCTTCAACGCCGGCACTCTGATCCTCAACAGCGACGCTTTGAGCGGGAACTACGCCACAGCCGGCGGCGGTGGCCAAGCCGGCAACGGTGGCAACAGCGGCTGGGGCGGGCTGGGCGGCAACGGCGGGACGGGTTACACGAATAAATCCGGTGGCAAAGGCACCTACGGCACACGGGGCGGGCCGGGCGGCATCGGCGGGACTGGTGGTGGGAACGGGGGAAGCTCAGGGATCGGCGGCCGGGGCGGCAACGCGGCCGGCGGTCAGATCTACAACACCGGGACACTGCGGATCGAGAACACCGGGTTCATCAACGGCATCGTCGTCGGGGGTGGCGGTGGTTCAGGCGGTAGCGGTGGTACGGGCGCGTCCGGCGGGAAAGGGCCCGCAAAGACGGCGGGCTACCAAGGCGGCGGGCAGGGCGGGACCGGAGGCGGTGGTTTCAACGGGGGCAACGGAGGCAACGGGGGCAACGGCACGCCCGGTGAGCGAGGCGGCACCGCCTCGAGTCCGGGTGCGGCGGGCTACGGCGAAGGGGGCGCAATCTACAACACCGCCGACGCCATCTTGCAGGTGTCCCTCACGTCGTTCAACAGTGAGAAGGCCGTCGGCGGCCTCGGCGGGCGCGGACAGACCGGAGGAGGAGGAGGAGGCGGCGGCGCCGGCGGCGGCGGCGGCGGCGGCGGCGGCCACAAGAAGGGTGGGGCCCAGGGGGCACTCGGCCCCGGTGGCAACGGAGCGAACGGGGCGAACGGGGCACCGGGTGCCAACGGGACCAACGGCGGCCTTGCCGAGGGCGGTGCGATCTGGTCGGCGGCGGACGTGATCGTCGGGGCCAACGTCACCT
>JBEKLQ010000121.1:0-12363 GCA_050010115.1 Acidimicrobiales bacterium
ACGCTTCACCTGCGTCCTTGCGAACGCCGGCGCATGACTCGGGGTCATCGTGGGTCGCTACTCCTTCGATGCAGAGCTCTTTCATCTCCTTCTTCATGCCGGTTTATCCCGGCGCACTGGAATTTGAGGTGGCGGTCCCCCGCTCCAGACCCGTCTTCTGACAAGGTCTCGGGCGTGGAGCCTAATCGTGCGAATGGACTCCTCAGCCCAAGAGTGGAGATCATGTTTCCCTGTTCAGGACTGGTGCCGGAGGGCCGACTTCTCGGATCTGCGACCAGAGGTGACCTCGGCCTGTGCATACCGATGCTGAGGACGGCTCAAGCAATCGGAACTCCCGGGATCCGCTCGTCGACCCCACCGTCCGGGTTCCTCCGCTCGCCAAAGTCACGTAGCGCGAGGCACATCCGTCGTGGTAGACGAGAGTCGGTGTCTACGCTGCTCATCGTCGAGCGCCGGGGCGAATCAGTGCTGCTCACGCTCAATCGGCCCGAGCGACGCAATGCGTTGTCGGTGGCACTGCGCGATGAACTTAGCGATGCCCTCGATGCCCTCGTCGAAGACGACTCCGTCAAGGCAGTCGTGATCACGGGTGCCGGGGATGTGTTTTCCGCCGGCTTCGACCTCGGTGAGTTCGAACGGGCGATGGGCGACCCGGGGTTCGCGAGCGCCTTGTGGGCGTCGAGTGACCGTTACCACGCGACCCTGGCGGGCTTCCCCCTCCCGACGATTGCCGCCGTGAACGGGCCAGCAGTTGGAGGCGGTTTTGATCTCGCGGTGCTCTGCGACCTGCGGATCGCGTCGAACACCGCGCGCTTCTCCCACCCCGAACGGGCCTTCGGCGACGTTGTCTACGCGCCCCTTTGCGATCTTGTCGGCGGCGCACTTGCACGCGAGCTCACGATCGGGGGTCGTGAGATCTCCGCCGAGGAGGCACTAGGAATCCACCTCGTCACTGAGGTAGTGGAGCCTGCTGGTCTCCCGGTGGCGATCGAGGCGCTCCTCGCACGTGTCTGCGTAGCCCCGCGAGACGTGCTCATGCACCTCAAGGCCAAAGCGCTCCGCCGGGCTGGCATCGACCCCGCTCGCAGAACGCTCGACTTGTAGCAAACGACCCGGGACGCCTGGGACTTGAGGCCGTTGCGAAGCCACACGAGCTTGGCCCTGTACCTGACGAGCTCTCGAAGCTCGCGCACCTCCGGCCGGGCGGCCCAGGCCTCGGCGAGGCGGCCGACGCGCAGCAGGTCCACGAGATGACGACCTCGGGGTGCTCGCCGGCGGCGGCTATCTGTCGCGTAGACATCGGGTTCTCCCTTCGTCGTTGGGACTTCTTGGCAGAACCGAGTGTTCCAGCACTCAGCCCACCTTGACGAGGGGAAGCCCGATGTTCAGCACCGGATCGAGGCATTGTGCGCCTTCCTTGCTTGGCGCGGACCCGGCTCGCGCCTACCGGGTTCCTCACGCGGGAGCTGCGGGGGCGCTCCTTCATCGCATCAGGACTGGTGTGGGAGGGCCAACTTCTCGGATCTGCGACTGGGAGTGACCTGGAGCAATTCCCGCGGCGGAGGACGCGGGCTTCGATGTGATCCACAGCTCGGATCACGTCCTCGACGGCTGGTCTCCACTGGCGCCGCTCGTCGCGATGGCGGAGTGCACGACTCGACTGCGTGTGCCCACTTGTGTTGAACAACGACTTCCATCACCCGGTGCATCTCGCCCAGGAGCTGGCCAGTATCGACCACCTGAGCGGAGGACGCATGGATCTGGATCGGTGCCGGCCATTAATTCACCGAGTACGCGGCCATCGGCCAGAGCTTTGACCCGCCGGCTCTTCGAAAGGCGCGCATGGCGTAGGCCAGAGAGACTTGCCAACCTGCACTGACGAAGAACGCCCTCTACGAGGTCTTCGACGCCGACCTCTGAATCCGCGCTCCGCCTTACGCTTCGATCTCGTGCGAAGGGTGGCGTTCTGGCGCGCCCCCGAGCACAGAGGTTTGAGGACACGCTCTGCGCATATCGGCGTAGCTGCAACTCTCCGTCGAACTGAGCACCCTCCAGATCCACCCGGACACCGCGCGGGGTGTCGTGATGAACCACGGCGAAAATCTTGGTGTCGCGGGAGCTGAAGGTCCCTATGGCCACCGACCCAGGAATGCCCGTACCGACACGAAACCCATGGACCCCTCCCACGGCGTCGTCGAGCACCTCGACTGTCCTGACGGATCGGAGCGGCACCCTGACCTCGCCGTGAACGGTTTCGATCCACTGCACTCAGACGCACCACCAGCTCGCCTCCATCAACGATGAGCTCGGCCATGTTGTCGCCCTTCCGCTAGCCGGTCCCGCCCCAAACGAATCACTTACGCTGCTGTGCTCGGCCCGAGGAGTTCAGTGTCTGTCCGCCTGCTCTGTCATGGGAGGAAGGCCTCTCGTGCCGTCATGGAGTGTCCTGGCCCGGCGTCTTCCTGGGTCCGATCTCCCGACCCCGCGGACCAATCGAGGCGGCGGCACCTATGGTTCCTATGAGCACCCCGCCGTCGAAGGGACGGTGGCTTCGCCATCCCCAGGGGGATCGCACCTGGCTGGCCTCAGACGACCCAAACTCCGGTAACATTCGGCGCCACGCTCGTGGTACTGACCGGGGGGAATCATGGACCGAAGCCGCATCCGGGCATCGCGGACACGTTTGCTCCAAGCCACGAGCGCTGCAGTGCTCGCCCTCGCCGGGCTCGCCGCCCTGGCGTCACCGGCCGAGGCAACGACGGGCATCACGACCTGCACGTTCGCTGCCTTTCAGGCAGCTGTGACCGCGAGCGCCGGCACCGGTGTGCAGTTCCAATGCAGCGGTACGGTGACCGTCCCGGCGAACAGCCCGGTGCTCGTCACCTCTGGCCAGAACCTCTCCGTTTCTGTCGAGTCCGGGGACTCAGTCATCTTCTACGGCGGCGACGCGTCGCAGCTTTTTTCGGTCACCGGCGGAACACTCGACATCACCGGGCCAGGTATGACGCTGTCCGGCGGCCTAAGCGAGGGCGGCGTGGGACACAACGGAAGCAACGGTACTGACGGGACGAACGGCGGCGCCGGCACTGCGGGCGCCACCGGGGTGAGTGGCGGTCCTGGCGGCAACGGAACACCGGGAGGCAACGGCGGGGCAGGGGCGGCTGGGAAGACGGGCGAGGGCGGCGCTATCTACGTGAAGTCGGGAACTGTTGACCTCACGACTGTGATCCTGGAGGACGACACGGCTATTGGCGGCGGCGGCGGGTCCGGCGGATACGGCGGCTACGGCGGCAACGGCGGTCTCGGCGGGGCCGGCGGCGAGGGTGAAGCCTCAGGCCAGGGCGGCGTCGGAGGTGCCGGCGGGAACGGTGGCTCCGCCGGCCATGGCGGGAAGGGAGGCATCGGCGGCGAGGCGCTCGGAGGTGCGATCTATAACGCCGGTTCGCTCACGCTCGACAACTGCACGTTCAATTCAGACGTCGCCAGAGGCGGCCCCGGCGGCTACGGCGGATCGGCACAGGAGGGCGGAGGCGCCGGCGGTGGCGGTGGAGGCGGGGGCGGGGGCTCCGGGAGCAGTCCGGGATCGACAGGAGGCGAGGGCGCCGACGGCGGAAACGCCGGTACACCGGGCTTGGGCGGGAAGGGCGGTGCTGCCGGCGTCGGAGGAGCAGCAGAAGGCGGTGCCGTCTACAGCACGGACTCTCTCGTCATCACGGGGGGCACCACCACCTTTGTGCAGACGAGCGCCACCGGCAACAGCGGTGGTAGCGGCGGCTCGGGCGGTATGGGCGGAGAAGGAGGCGTCGGCGGCACAGGAGGCTCCGGTGGGGCCGGCGCTCCCGGCGTTCAGGCAACTGTGCCCCACGAGTCGGGCGGCTCGGGAGGCCCCGGCGGCGGAGCGGGCAATGCAGGGGCGGGCAGCGCGGGACAACCGAGCGGCGTGCCCCAAGCTGGAGCCGATGGCGGGATAGGAGCCGGGGGAGCCCTCTACGTGAAGGGCATGACAACGATCAGTGGAGCGGTCTTCGACGGGACGGAGGCCATCGGCGGTAGCGGCGGTTATGGCGGTGATGGACCAGGCCTCGATACCGGGCCAGGCGGGCAAGGCGGTGAGGGCGGTACCGCCGGCGACGGGGGGCCTGGCGGTGAGGGCGATGATGCGCCGAACGGGGCACAGGGTCCTGCCGGAGGTAACGGCGCCCCCGGGACGAACGGCGCGAGGGGCGTGACTGCAGCAGCGGGCGCCACGGGCGGTACCGGCGGAACCGGTGAAGGCGGTGCCATCGCCAACGACGGGACGCTCAGCGTGACCGACAGTACCCTCGAGTACGGGTACGGCACCGGCGGTAGCGGCGGCTACGGAGGCAATGGTGCGGCTGGCGGTGTCGGCGGCTTGGGGGGTGGCGGGGGGAACGGCGGTGACGGCGTCGGCGGTGGCGATCCGGGTGGCGCAGCCGGAAACGGCGCCAACGGCCGCAATGGTGCGAACGGCGGAGTTGGTGGGAACGGCGGGATCGGCGAGGGAGGAGGGCTGGCCGACCTGACCACGGCCGGAACCGCTACGGCCATCGGGAGCATCTTCTCCGATAACCAAGTGAGAGGCGGGAGTGGTTTCGAGGGCGGTGTCGGGGGCGCCGGTGGTGCCGGCGGTGAGGGGTCCAACGGGGGACAGACTCCGGGGTCCACCTCCGGTGGGGCTGGTGGCATAGGCGGCAACGGTGGCAACGGGGCCAACGGCGGTAACAGTGGCAATGGCGGGAATGCCAAAGACGCCTCGGTCTGGCAGAAGAACCCCGCCGGCAGCTTCAATGGAACTACCGACACGTGCACGGCGCCCACCTTGACCGCTGGGCTCGGCGCGACGCCTGGGGGCGCCGCAGGCACCTTCGGGACTGGTGGTGACGGTGGCTATAACGGCGGTTCCGGAGTCCAAAGCGCCAACGGAACGAACGGCAAAGGCGGCAAGGTTGGCAAGGTGGGGAAGAACGGAAGCACGACCGACAATCCGGCGTGCCTCTGACACGAGTCATCGACACACATTTGCCCGGCTCCGAACTGGTGTCGGAGGACCGACTTCTCGGATCTGCGACTGGGCCTGAACAGCACTTCCGCCGCCGATTGCATCGCCAACTCTGTGGCTCTTCATGCAGGATGAGCGGAGCCGAGGGCTATCAGGGTCGGTCAAAGACGGCATTGGTACCCACCCGACGCCAGATGACGTGAGGCTCGCCTTCGGTGACGGCGTCCCCGTACTCGAACGTCGCTCGTCCGTCGTCGGCCCACGTCATCTCGAAAATGCCAGGCGCTCCCTTCACCCCCTTGACCCTGAGGCCCTTTCGGAACCCGCGGTCAGCTCCCAGATCCTCGACGAATTGCGCCACCGCGACAAGGAATGCCGCTTGCTCGCTCGAAGACAGCGAGCTGAAGTCCGCCCGAAAGCGGGCCAGCCAGGCGTAGGTAGGCACCCCGTGCTAACGCGAGGATCGCTTACGTCGAACGTCGGCTTGGGACTGCAGAGCGCCGAGGAATTCGTCGCCGGAGCTGAAGCTCTCGATCCTGCCCGCGCCGCGGTCGGCATCCGCCTCCCGCTCGCCGGCCTGCCACTCTGGGGTCCAGAACCATGCCTGCGTGGCGTCGATCAGCTTCTGAATCGCTCTTTGTCGCCGAGAGCAGGATCCTGCCCGCTCTTGACGAATTGCTGCGGTCGCTGAGCTCGAAGAACCTCGAAGAGACGATGCCGAGATGATCGAGCACGCAGCTGCAGACGAGGGGCAGCCGCCCGAACTCCGCCGGGCACGCACGATGGCGAGCGAGGCTCAGACGAAGCTGGACCGGTACATGGACGCCATCGAGAAAGGCATGGACCCGACCCTGTACGTCGAGCGGTCAAAGACGGCTCAGCGGGAGCTTGCCGCCGCCAGAGCGGTCATGGAGGGACACGCCTCCGCCCAAGAGACGCCGCTCAGCGAGACTCAGCTCCGCGGAATTCTGGAGCGCGTCGGCGACATCGTCGAGCTCCTCCGGCACGCGGACGCGGACGAGCGGCGCGAGTTCTACCAGGAGCTCGGCCTGCGCCTCGCGTACCAGCGACTCGGAGAACGCGAGAAAGTTCGTGCCTACCTGGGCGTGGAGTTTTCGCGTGTCGGAGGACCGACTCGAAACTTAGGTCCACGCCCCCTCGAAGCAGATAGTGGCTGGTCAGAGCTTCGGCGGGTCGCCTAATCCCCTGTCCTGGAGACCTCGAAACCGCCGCCACTCCCCCATCTGGGCCCCACCCGGGGCCATTCCCAGGTCTCGCACACCGACTAGAAACTTAGGTCCACGCCTTCCTGGGCAGTAGCCGATCGGGCTAGTGCGACGCCGTCTCCTTTCTCCGACGTGAGAGGACGGTCGGGCAAGGAAGCGACTTTGTCACTCTTGCGCGGGCAATCCCGCATGGCTAATCTACAACCGTATGGTTGTAGATTACCCGCTGACCGAAGCCGAGTTCGACCGGATCTTCCACGCGCTCGCCGACGTGACCCGGAGGGACATCCTCGGCCGTGCGATCCGCAGCGACGAGTCGGTCTCTGCCTTATCCCGGCACTACTCGATCAGCCTCACCGCGGTGCAAAAGCACATCGCGGTGCTGGAACGGGCGGCGCTCGTCACCAAGGAGCGCCGCGGGAGAGAGCAGGTCGTGCACGCCAACGGCCCCACGATTGCGAAAGCGATCGCGCTCCTCGACCGGTACGAGGCGCTGTGGATCGACCGAGCCAACCGAATTGCCGACGTCCTCGCAACAGCCGATGAAGGAGAACAGCCGTGACCGTGATCAGCACCATCAAGGACCCCGAGAACCTCACCCTGACCCTCGTCGCCGAGTTCGACGCCACACCCGAGCAGGTCTGGACGGTGTGGGAGGACCCGCACAAGCTCGAGCGGTGGTGGGGGCCACCGTCGTGGCCGGCCACCTTCACGCGCCACGACTTCGTCGTTGGCGGCGAGTCCCGCTATCACATGACCGGGCCTGACGGTGAGACCCACAGTGGCTACTGGCAGATGCAAGCGATCGACAAGCCGAACCGGATCGACTTCGCGAACGGCCTCGCTGGACCCGACGGTGAGCCCACGCCCGAGATGCCGCCGATGTCGGGATGCGTGACGTTCGAGGCGATCGGGACACGCACGAAGATGACCACGGTCTCGCGCTTCGTCGATCTCGCGCAGATGGAGATGATGCTCGACATGGGTATGGCCGAGGGGATGACCCAGGCGATCGGCCAGATCGACGGACTCCTGGCAACGGCGTCAGCCTGAGCCAACAACGACACCACGAGACAGAAAGGACAGCCGATGCCCCGAGTCAGCACCTACCTCAACTTCATGGGGAACACCGAGGAGGCGTTCAACTTCTACAAGTCGGTGTTCGGCACCGAGTTCCTCGCGCCGATCTCCCGGATGGGCGACATGCCCCCCTCCCCCGGCCAGCTCCAGCTGTCTGAGACCGAGAAAGAGATGGTCATGCACGTCGAGCTCCCGATCCTGGCGGGCCACGTCATCATGGGGACCGACATGCTCGAGTCGCTCGGCCATGAGCGCCGCCTCGGCAACTCGATGACGATCAACCTTGAGCTCGAGGACCGCGCCGAGACCGAGCGACTGTTCAAGCTCCTGTCCGATGGCGGGAGCGACCAGTTCGGCCTCATGGACATGCCCTGGGGCGCGTACTGGGGGACCTGCGCCGACCGGTACGGGATCCGGTGGATGTTCAACTGTCCGAACCACCCGGCCGGGTAGCCTCAAAGCCGGCCGACGCTCGCCTGCACCAGCCAGCAGAGGGACTGCCAGGCAGCCAACAGACGACACGCTGCGCCTCACGTTGAATCAGAACTGACCTGTGAGCGTGGCACTGAACACATTGAAGCGGCCTTTTTGTCTGGATGGCTCCCGCTTCACGAGAGCTTGGCATC
Source organism: Acidimicrobiales bacterium (assembly GCA_050010115.1). Lineage (GTDB taxonomy): Bacteria > Actinomycetota > Acidimicrobiia > Acidimicrobiales > Bog-793 > JAKACA01. The sequence continues at coordinate 7,953 of JBEKLQ010000121.1, forward strand.
GAGGTAGTTGAGCAGGGTACGGCCCACGTGGATGATCAGTCTCGCCTCGTCCTCCCCGAGGAGCGCTGCGTTGGGATGCGCAACGCTCGCCTGGTTCCGGACGGGGAGTAGCGCATCGAGGATGCTGGCGCTGGCAGTGAGGATCGTCTTGATGTCCTGAGCACGAGGACCGAGGTCGGCGAGCTTGGGGTGGCCCGCCTCCAGTTTTCGCAGGAGAGCGACCATGGTCTCACGCTCTCCGCGGGCGACACCCGCACTGTCGCAAACAGCGATGAGGTAGCCGTGGAGCAGCGTGTGGACCCGGTCCACAGCGCTCGTCGGTCTGGAGGTCTGAACGAGATTCTCGAAATCTTGGAGCGCACGGAGGACTACGTCACTCGTGATCTGCGGAGTCAAGCTCGCCACAAGCGGGCCCGATTCCAAGCGCTCGATGTACGACAGCAGCACCCCATCTGATGTCGGTCGGCTGGTCGGGGCTCCAAGCTCATCGGGTGGGAACCGCTCGCTGAGGCCTCGGAGCACCTTCGCTTGGTCTCTCGATGACAGGGAGGCAAGCGCCGCCATGAACGTCTCCCGAGTCGTCCCCTCGAAGGGGCTGAGGTCAACGGACAGGTCGCAATACTCGGCGTAGAAATCGGCGTGCGTACGATACGTGAAGCGGTCGGGCAGGCCCAGGTAGCCACCCGAAACACCGATATACCGGTTGACGATGCGAACGATCTCGGCGTCGGTCAGTCCCCCGCTCACTGCGCCCCCCTCCTACCTGGTGTCTCGCCGGGTCGATCGACGCTGCGATGAACGCTGGGGTCGCGCAGGGCTCTGCCCACGAGACGTTCTCGGCGTTGAGCGCTCATGCGCTGGCACGGTCGAGCCGTCCTGCCGCTTGTACGGGTGGACGTAGACGACCTTCTTCCCTCGCTCGGTTTCTGCCATGATTCTGTTACACCTCCGTTGGTTCCCAGCCGATCTGTTGGGAAGTATACTGGGAAGGTGATGACCACGATGACGATGACACCGTTTGGCCCTCCTGTGCAGGACGTACCGCTGACCAGGGCTCCGCTGGTGAACGTGATCGCTCAGGTCCGCTTCCCGGCCGTGATGAGGATCGAGGCTGACAGCGGATTCGTGGCGACCTTCCAGGAGTCGATCCGGAATGACTACCCGATCCTGCGACCGGAGCGGCAGCTCGGCGTCATGATCGGACCGGGAGGAATCCAACCGCAGGATGCCGGGACGGTCTGGCGCTTTGAGGCGAAGGACCCCGATGCCTGGCAGGTCACGCTGGCGCCGACGTTCGTGTCGCTCTCCGCGAAGCGGTACACGCGGCGCAGTGACCTTCTCGCTCGGCTCACGGTGGTTCTTCACGCCCTGGAAGGCTGGTTGCATCCGACCATCTGCGACCGGATCGGCGTTCGGTATGTGGATCGCGTGACGGGTGACCAGCTCGCTCGACTGCGCACGCTCGTCCGTCCGGAGATACTCGGCGTCGCCGGGGATGACGCGGCGCTCGGCAGCGCGGAGGTCGTGCATGCGCTATCCGACACGCTGTTCCAGCTCGATGACTCTTCGCAACTCCGTGGTCGGTGGGGCAGGCTTCCAGCGGGGGCAACGTATGACCCTGGCGTCGAACCGGCACGAGAGCCATCTTGGGTGCTCGACTTGGACCACTACACCTCACAGCCGGAGGACTTCGACCTCGCCGCGATCGGCGGGAAGGTGACTGAGTTCTGCGAACGCATCTACACGTTCTTCCGGTGGGCCGTGACCGAGACATTCCTCGACGAGTTTGGAGCTGAACAATGAGTCCACAGCTGCAAGCGCGGCCAGCACACCGCCACGACGAGGTGGACATGGGAGGACCATGGTCGATCCTCCCGATCGCAGACACGCTTCTTGAGCGACGGTCCTCGACGACGACCCGGCTTGGGATGCCGTTTGTCGTTCCCGAGCTCGATGATCTGTTCGCCGGAGCCGAGCGGATGACGGGCGCGGTCATGAGCTGGACCCGTCAGTTCTGGCAGACGTACATCAGCTCCACCGAAAGTGGCATCACGTACGCAAGTACGCCGCGCCCAGTGCGCGAGGAAGTGCAACGCCTTCGCGATGAGATCGCTCGTCGGACGCGCCTCACCCGTGAGCAGATCGCTCGGGCGGCCGGTGTCGATCGCCGCTCGATGAGCGCGTGGGTCAAAGGTGACGCCACGCCAAGCGCGGACAAGTTGGAACGCTTGCAAATCCTCGCCGACGTCGTCAGGGATATCGACGCGACCGAGCTAGGGCGTTCGACCGAAGTGTTGCTCAGTCGTTCTGGAGGCCAGGACCTCCTCGATCACATCGCTGCCGGTCGCCTCACTCATGCGCGCTCCTGGCAATCACTGCAAGGGGCAGCGCCGTCGGTGACGGTGGTGCACCGTCGATCGACCAAGCGTCCGCTCCATCAGAACGCCCTCGATGCGTACCTCAAGGGAGAGCTGCACCCGTTCGGCAGAGCAGCAACGATTCGCCCCGAGTCGGACTATGAGCAGGACCTCTCAGTAGCGGATCGCCTGATGCCCGACGAGCCGGTTCGGAGGAGTCGCCGAGGATACCGATGATGAGCCCCGATGACTTCTACGAGTGGCACGATGAGCCACGCCAGGGGGACATCGTCCTCTGCGGCGTCTCCCGGATTAATGCGGACGACCGCCATAGCCCGGCTCAGTGGGAGTCCCTCGATGCGCACTTCCTACAAGTTGATGATGCCTGGGATGCTGGAAAGCCGCTGGGCATCGCCGCCGGGATCGGGCTTGCGATGGTCGTGACCCACGATTGTCAACTCGACAAGGAGTGGAACCAACGAGTCCGCGAGCTGCAAAACGGCGGGATGGAAACTGAGGCAGCCGAACGAGAAGCGACCAACGATGCGACACTCGACCGAACGCTTGTTGTCAGCCCGCTCGTCGATCCGACGGAGCTTCGTGGTGGACGTGGCAACCTCCTTGCCGGAAAGGTCATCGGGTACCTGCCCGTACCCCATCATCCCGACAATCTCGTGGACGAGTGCGTTGCTGACCTGACCTATCAGTGCACGATCGATCGTCTCGATGTCGTCAAGGTCGCCTCGATCAGCGAGGCGGCGCGAAAGCAGCTCCGCTATGCGCTCATCCAGCTCGATGCGCTCCGCACCGCCGACCTTGGGTTCGAGGTCGAAGCCGTCGTCGGCCGAACGATCCAGAAGGTAGAGGTCCCAGCTCGCGATCCGCTGACGGTGCGCATCCAGCTCGACGATGGGAACGTCATCCAGCTCCTCCAGCAACCCGGCACGCCGGATCAGGACAAGGGGCGTTCTGGCGAATTCTTTTCGCACGGACCGCGGGACTCATGACGACACGACCGCCCCTTGACGTCGTCTTTGGCTCAGGGAGCCACGCGACGCCATGAGCGGCGACGGTGCGCCGGTCGTCGAGATGCCCACGAACGGGGTTGACGGTCGGGTCGCGTTAGCAACGGCGGTGCATGCTGCTCCAGGCGTCTACGCCGCACTGGTGGGCAGTGGGATGTCGAGTGCGGCGGGCATTCCCACCGGGTGGCAAGTCGTCCAGGACCTGATTCGCAAGGTTGCGCTGGCGGAAGGCATCGATGCCAGTGATGTCGAGAATCGCCCAGAGGAATGGTGGGCAGCGCAGGGGCGTCCGGAACCACGCTACGACACGCTCCTTCCGGGACTGGCGACGACTGACGCAGCCCGACAAGCGCTGCTCCGGAGATACTTCGAGTTACTCACGGACGGGACTCAAGTGCAGCCGACGGCAGGACACCACGCCCTGGCCGCGCTGGCCGCAACTGGGCGGGCCCGGGTTATCCTGGACCTGGAGCGTGTCGGTGTGCGAGGTCCCGAAGAAAACTCCCTGGTACCAGCTCTGCGAAGCGTGGACCTGGAGCGTGTCGGAGGACCGACTTCTCGGATCTGCGACTCGCTCTGACCAGGTCGACCAGAACAGTTGCCCTATCACAAACTATCGGTCCCTATACTTTTCGATCGTGGATCTCGGTGACGTCACAAAGGCAGTCGTACCAACGCTCGACGGTCCGGTGTTGGTCGTTCTCGCGCGTTCCGGGCGTCCCCTGACCGTCGGAGAAATCGCAGCAGAGGCAACTCGCGGATCCGAAATCGGTATCCGCCGTACGCTCGGACGCCTGGTCGAGCAGGGGATCGTGAGATCCCATCAGATGGGCCGAAACCGCGTACACGAGCTGAACCGGGAGCACGTGGCAGCGGCAATCGTCAAGCTTCTCGCAGATCTGCGTTTGGAACTCTGGCGCCGACTCCGCATCGAGACCGCGTCCTGGAGTGCCAAACCCGTTTATGCATGTGTCTTCGGTTCTGCGGCCCGGGGTGACGGTGACGTCGACAGCGACGTCGATCTCTTAG
>JBEKLQ010000122.1:0-12009 GCA_050010115.1 Acidimicrobiales bacterium
AAAAGACTCGGGAACTGTTGAGGTAGCCGATCAACGGCCCGTTGATGCCGTCGCTCGCGAGGGCGATGGCACCTGCCCCCGTGTGCTCCTCCACCCACGCCGCTCGGAGTGCGCCCTCCTTGGCGTAGAAGGCTCCCGACGTCGTGATGTATCCGACGAGCGGGCCGTTCGTGCCGTCGGTCGCCACCGAGATCGCCTTGGCGCCGGTCTCCTCCTCGACAAAGTAGAGGCTCAGCTCACAACTTGCCCTCTCACCAGGAGGAACGCTGCCTGACTGCGTCCCCGCTCCCGGTGCCCGCGTCACCCGGATGGACGACGACGGAGTCCACGAGTCGTACCGAAAGGCAGTTCACGAGGAGGGCGAGGGGCGGCGAAGACGCCACTCGCCCTCAGTTTCGGGGATAGGAAAGAGTCCCAGGACCACTGCAGGTCGTCGTGGTCCATTTTCGTTGTCTGCTCACGGGACTCGAACCCCTGACCTGCGCATTACGAGTGCATTCGGAATCATCCTCGCTCGTCCCGACGCGTCCGGGTCCGTCCAGAAAACGGGGTCTCACCAGGACTTGTTCGGACTACCGGCTGGACACATCCGGACGGACCGGGACGCGTTTGGATGCAAAATGTTGGGTGAATGTTGGGTGAAATAGGCGCTGCGCTGCCAATTGATTCAGCCGACTGCTCGAGCGATGAACTCGTTCGCCCAAGCGACGGCATCGGTAACGTTGTCGATCTACACCGAGACCGTCGGCGGCCTCGGTGTAGATCGTGTCCCACCCTTCATAGGCGACGACTGTCGGCGGCCACGACTGACTGCGGCGGGCCGCGAGCCGTCGCGAGGTCGCACCGACGGCGCGCATGTCGATCGTCTCCTCGAGTGCGAGGATCTGAAGGTCGACCAGATCGTGAGCGCGCTCGTTGCCTCCGGTCTTCGCGTTGATCGAGGTGCAGGCGTGGAGCTTCTGGGCGATCTGGTGGTCGATCGCGAGCACTGGGATCGGGTTCGGGGTCGCAAGTCCGAGGACGTCGAACAGCTCGACGATGTCGTCGGCTATGCGCAGTTCCGGCTCGTTCGTGCTGTCGATCTCGTCGTGGCTGAGCTCGAACCGCACTGTGAGCCAGTGCCGACCCCTGTATGCGAGCCGGATGAGGAAGGGCAGCATCACGTAGTCCTCCGGCACGCCAGTCGGTTGCGGGGCTTCGAGCTGCTCAACCGTGCCAGTGAAGCCGCCCCACCCAGTAGCGAGCCGATGGGCGAGCTCGTCCAGGTAGTCGTCAAGGGTGACGCTTCCCAACCGAGCGACGTCGAGGTCGGGTGTGAAGCGGCTGGCAGCCTCACCGACGCGAAGCTTCATGGCCGTGCCGCCCTTGACGACACCAGGCGGCAGGATCTGGCCGACGACGGCGTTCGCCAGGGCGCGCTGGATGCGCCGCACCGGTCGGCCCCGCTCCCGCGCGAGGTTGTCAATCCGGACATCAAGCGACCGCAAGTTCGACGGCGGATCCTCCCGCTTCCCGCTCACGCTGCGGATCCAAGTGCGGCGAGGACCCGGTCGGCCTCGCCCTTGCGGATCAGGCCACGGCGGGTCGCTTCGCGAGCGGCAGCAACTAGGCGTTCACCCATGACGAGGCTGCGGCAGTCGAGCAGCGCCCGAGCCACGGTCGTAGACGGGATGCCCTCGTAGACGGTGAGCTCGTGCGGGTCGACCCGCCGCTGGATGATCTCGATGTACTTGGGCAGGCGCCGTCGTGCCCGCTTCGGCGTGCCGACCCGGATGTGGAGGGGGTTCACCAGTCCCAAGTCGTGGAGGGCGAGTACGGCGTCGTGCGTCAGATACGCCTCCGACCCGACGCGCAGGACCGCCTCCATGAACTGATCCCGGCCGCTGCGGGGCACGTCGTCGAACCGGTAGAGGCCGTAGGCGACGTGCTCGAGCCCGCCCCGCTGGGCGATCTTGCGCAGCTCGACCGCGGGCACCGCGAGATCCTCGGCATCGCGAATCGTGACGTAGCCGTAGTTGTCGAGCGCCCGATCGTGGAGCCGTCGGCGGTACGTGTCTGCTAGGACCATCGAGCACTCCTTTCCTGGCACGATCGTACCGAAAACAGTACGATCTTGCCACTTACCGTCCGGCATAACCGTACTGTAAACAGTACGGTTATGACATGGAGCGGCTTAACCTTCTGTTCGATCGGTTAGTGCTGGGGAGTGGAACGGATCCTGCGTTCTCGGCTTGGGAAGGGGAGAATGCACGGTGCGGCGACCTGCATTCTTGCGTGTCAGCCCAGGTCGTGGACCCTTTGGAAGAAGAGATGACTGGGCGCGACCGTCTTTGACCAGGTTTGACCGCCCGTTGTGGCACGACTGTGGCACGGCGGCTCAGCGTCGGGCTCGGCTCTAGGCGCGCTTTCTGGCTCGGCCTGAGCGAGCTTCAAGGTCCCGACAAAGGAGGCCACTTCGACGATCCAGCGTCCAGTTCGTCACCGTTCGCAAGCCTCTCGGATGGCGTGCAGCTCGGGCAAGGCTTCACGGTCTTTCGGTCTATCCGCTCGCTCCTTCGCCCTGATGATGTCGTCCAGGCTGGCGGCCCGGATCACGACGGACTCTCCCCTGAGCGTCGTTGCTCGCTCCGCCAACTCCGCATAGGGCACGAGTCGGCCATCGGTACTTTCGAGACCGGCCAGCACGTCGAATGGGCCAGCGTCGGTCATCCAGGTTGACATGCCGGCCATGTCCAGGGACGTGGCGTCAATTTGGACCGGAAGCCTTCGGGCCTCCGCGTCGGACATCCCGGCTACACGCAGCCGCGCGTTCAACTCCCGCAGAGCGCTCGCCAGCCGGACGAGGTTGGCCCGATCGCGGCTAACCACACAGTCCGCGTCCTCGGTCGGGCGCTCGGCACCATAAGCCACGGCCGCGGCGCCCCCGACAATGAGGTACTCAACCTGGTGACGGTCCAGCACCTCGATCAAGCGGGGAAGGTCGTAGGGAGGACCGTCAGGGTCAGGCATCGACGCCCGCAGCAGCCTCCTCGGCGCGCTTGACCTCGACCTCTGCCACCCACTCCAATACCGCCTCTCGCGAGTCCAGACGCCGCCCATCCCACAAGATGGTGACGTCGTCGGCCGTAGGTGGCGCAGCGTGACTCATGCGCTCGAACCACTCCTCCGCGGTCATAACGGGCTGCGCAGTCATACGTCCAAAATAGCGCTGGGCTTGGGCGGCCTGTTCGTGGCCCAAGCTCCGATCGTAAGGGATACGCCTCGATCGCCCTGTACGGAGCGCGAGCTGCGCTGCGTGGGTGAGTCCTGGTCGTCGCAGGGACCGATCTGAGAACAGGACTTTTCGGTGGAGGCGAAGGGACTTGAACCCTCGAACCTCTTGACTGCCAGAGACTTCCGACCGGTTCGGAGCAATCCAGCGAAGGTCGCAAAGTCCTTATGACCAGGGCGCTTTCTCCGGGGCCGTTCGGAGTCGTTCAGCTCGGTCCGATCCCGTGGCTACAAGTTTGGCTACAGAGATATGACCCTATAGTGACAGTTTTACGCCATCACATTTGAAATCGGAGGTGACCGAGGTGGCTGCCAGGCGAGCGCTCATGCTGTCTCGGCTAAAGCGAGCGGCCCGTGCTGTCGATGACTGATCGAGAGCCATCCAGGGGGCACGGTGCCAGCAGCAGACGACTTCGAGACCAACACGCCCGGGGCTCCAAGCGTCACCGTCAAGATCATGCGGCTCCGCTACGCAGGAATCTGCTCGAAGTGTGGCTTGGCGCTCCCGAAGGGCGGAAAAGCAGAATGGACCAAGGCAACACGAACTGTTACCTGCCTCGCATGCGTGGGTGCAGGTCAGCTCAGGGCGGATGAGGACGTTGAAGACGGTCCGTATGCTCCCGTCGGGCCGAGCACGACGGCGCCTCCACATCCTCACCCTGGTGATGCCGGTGGTTCAGCGCGCCGCGAGTACGAGCGGCGCCACCAGCGGCGCGAGGAACGAATCGACGCGAAGTGGGGCCGGCTTGCCCCGGTCGTCAAGTTCCTCGCGGACGACCCGCAGTCGACGACAGCCTGGGCGAAGGGTTCCGACGGTGAACGACGTCTTGCCGCTCACCTTCAGCGCGTTCTTGGTGAACGCGCGGTGCTCCTCCATGACCGAAAGGTGCCAAAGACTCGGGGGAACATCGATCACCTGGCGATCGCGGCGTCCGGCGTGTGGGTGATAGACGCCAAGAACTACCAGGGCAAGGTCGAGCGTCGAGATGTCGGTGGATGGTTCAGCACCGACTTCCGGCTCTATGTCGGTGGACGTAACCGAACGCGGCTCGTCGAAGGACTGGACTGGCAGATCAGGGCCGTCGAGTCCGCTCTCCGTGACACGGACGTTCCAGTCAACGCCGCATTGTGCTTCACGGACGCGACCTGGAAGCTGTTTGCAAAGCCGTTTCAGATCGGCGAGTTCTGGGTAACGTGGGCAAACTGCCTCGCCGACTTGATAGCTGCGCCGGGTCCGCTCGAGAGAAGTGACGTCGTGAGGATCGCGACGGAGCTCAGTGAGGCATTGCGACCAGCGGTCCCGTCCGCACCGCCTTGAGGCTCGCACCGGCACAGGAGTTCGGCCAGGGAAGATCATGGATCTCGACGCCGGGCGTGTGTACCGTCGGGCGCGAGGGCGACCGCGCCAATGAACGCTCAGGACAGGGCCGGGTTATGAGACCTCTCCGAGGCTTCTGCGGGCTCGGCGACGGTCGGCGCGTGTGGGCGGAATTGGTCCTCCTAACTGGAGTTTCCTCGGAGATACGCGCGCCAACACGAACGCGCCATGAGACGCTCGCCACGTCAAAGTAGGGAAAAAGTAGGGATGTCCTTCTGCACGGAGTGCGTCGATCGACCTTCGGGTTCTGCCCCGACGGTCGCTTGGTGAGGGTGCGTCTGGCCTAGGGTGTGCGCCTGCTCGGACAGGTCATCTACCAGGACTTATACGGAGCCCGAGAGGGGACTCGAACCCCTGACCTGCGCATTACGAGTGCGCTGCTCTACCGGCTGAGCTACCCGGGCTGGGACCTGCCGACTGATCATTTGGCTCCACTTCGCCGAGATCTGCCGACCCGTCAGCCCATGATCGTAGGCGATCTGCCAGGTGCGCTCGGCACGGCGGCACGACCCTTTGCGCGGCAGCGCCACGGCCGGTCAGAATGTCAGCGCCCAGCTCCGTCCGGGCGAGCGAGGGGGACGCGACCATGGAGAACCCAGAGTGACGGACGCTTCACGACGCTCGATCGCCCAGATCCTCGGTGCCTTCGAAGAGACCATTCAGTCTCTCGACACTGTCCTGGCGGATCTCGGGCCCGATGACTGGCACCGCCCGACCGGCTGTCCCGGCTGGGATGTCCAAGATGTCGTCAGTCACCTCGTCGGTGTCGAGAACCAGCTGGCTGGCCTACCGGACCCCGAGCACGAGCTTCCCGAGGGCCTCGCCCATGTCCGCCACGACGACGGGCGTGGCCTTGAGATCGCCGTCGACTTTCGCCGCGGCCTCGCGCCCGCCGAGATCCTCAGCCAGTTCCGGGAGTCCACCGAGCGCGGGCTGGCGCTCCGCCGTTCGAGGCCGAGGGGTGCCGATGAGATCACCGAAGGGCCGTTCGGCTGGAAGATGCCGTACTGGCAGCTGCTCTCGATCCGGACCTTCGATTGCTTTGCTCACGAACAGGACGTCAGGCGAGCGGTGGAGCAGCCGGGCAATCTCGACGGAGAGGCAGCCGGCGTGACGAGGGACCTGATCGCTAGCTTCTTGCCCGGCGTCCTCGCCAGCCGGGTCGAGGGACTCGCTGATCGTGAGGTCGTCATCAACGTCGGGGGTTCACCAAGCGGCCACGCCCACGGCGGTGCAGACCGACTGACGATCGCGGCCGGCACACCGGCTTCCGCCACACCGGCTTCCGCCACACCGGCTTCCAGGGCACCGCTAGCCACCACCCTCACGATGCCGTTCAGCGAGCTCGTCGCTCTCGTCTGCGGGCGGGCCGACGTCGACCACACCCGGATCGCGGTGAGCGGCGACGCCGAACTCGCGGCCCAAGTGACCAGGGCGATGGCGTTCACGCCGTAAAGGTGAGCCGAAGCAGCGGGCGAGCACCGACCACCGGGTTTCGCGCCGGCGGGCCGGCGACTCGCACCGCGGGGGTGCTCCCCGGCGACACTTCCGCGGCGCGGGCCGGGCAGCAGACGGCAGCGGCCGCCGCCAGTCACCGAGCGGCGCAGCCGCGCAGATCCCTCAGCCGAACACTCGCCTCGTTGCCGCAGCGAAGTCGTCCAGGAGATCCTCGGTATTCTCCAGGCCTGGACTCACGCGGATGAGCCCGTCAGCGAGCCCCAGAGCAGCACGATCGGAGGCCGCCACTTGGCGGTGCGTCGTCGACGCCGGGTGTGTCACGAGTGTGTGAGTCCCGCCGAGCGAGGCGCCGATCCAACCGGTGGACAAGGCCTCACACCAGGCCGCGGCAGCGTCGACACCCCCCGCCAGCTCGAACGAGAACATCCCGCCGAAGTACCCAGGTCGGAAGAGTTTCGAAGCGCGCTCGTGATGCGGGTGAGAAGCAAGCCCGGGGTAGTGAACCTCGACGACCGGCAGCTGGGCGGCCAGAAACTCGGTCAGCACCGAGGCTGAACGGCACTGACGTTCCAGCCGCACCTCGAGGGTCTGCAAGCCGCGGAGCGCAAGCCACGCGTCGAACGGCTGCATGGCGCCACCTACACCGAGGGCTACTCGCCGGAGGCTCGAGCGACCGTCGGCCGAACAGCAGACGACTCCGGACACGACGTCGCTGTGGCCCGCGATGTACTTCGTGACGGAATGAAGGACGAAGTCATACCCGAGGTGAGCCGGATTGCACAGCCACGGCGAAGCAAAGGTGTTGTCAATGACCGACGGCACACCTACCTCTCTGCAGCTCGCTGCCAACGCTTCCAGATCGCCGACCGTGCAGAGCGGGTTGGCAATCGTCTCGACGTAGAACATCGCCGCACCCGGTAACGCCGCCCGCACTGCGGCCAGGTCATGAGGGTCGACTTCCTCGACAGTGACGCCCAAGCGCGGCAATACCGCGGTGAAGAGCGCATACGTGCCGCCGTAGAGCTCACGGCTCGTCACGATGCGATCGCCCGCGCCAACGAGCACAAGGCATACCGCGTGAATGGCCGACATCCCCGAGGAGAACGCGTAGGCCGCCTCGGTGCCCTCCAGGTCGGACATCACCGCCTCGAATGCCTCGACCGTCGGGTTGCCGTACCCGCGACCGTAACTGTGTCCCGGGCGCTGGAACGTGAGGACCTCGGCGTACTCCTCGGCGGTCTCGAAGCGCCACGTAGCCGTCTGGTAGATGGGCACACTCGCAGGGATCTGCCGTACCTCTGGGACTTGCGCGCGATGAATCGCTCTCGTCGAGAAACCCCCCTCACTCACCTCTCATCCTCCTGCGCGATCACCTCGGCGCGGAGATCACGCTTGAGGACTTTGCCCGCCGGGTTGCGCGGCAACGGGTCAGGACTGAACCAGAAGTGGGCCGGCACCTTGAACGACGCGATCCGTTCCGCCACATGCTGGCGCAAGTCGTCGGCGCTGACCTCCCAGCCCGGCCGGAGCACGACGACGGCGCCGACCTCCTCGCCGAGGACCTCGTGTGGGACACCGATGACGGCGACATCCGCCACCCCGGCGTGCTCGAACAGGACAGCTTCCACCTCGGCGGAGTAGACGTTCTCGCCACCTCGGATGACCATGTCCTTGGCCCGGTCGATGATGTAGATGAAACCCTCGTCGTCCAACCGGGCCACATCGCCCGTGCGCAGCCAGCCATTGCTGAAGCTGGCGGCCGTCGCCTCCGGTTTGTTCCAGTACCCGCGGACGACATTTGGGCCCTTGATCCACAGCTCACCTGGCTCGCCGGTCGGAACGTCGGCCGTCTTGTCGTCCACCACCCGGATCTCGCAGACCGGCACCGGCGGACCGCAGCTGTCGGGCTTGCGCACGTAGTCGTCGCCGGAGTTCATACTCGTGACCGACGAGGTCTCGGTGAGCCCGTAGCCGTTGGAAGCATTACCGTTCGGGAAGTGCTCCTTGATCCGCCTGACGAGTTCCGGCGGTGCGGGAGCGCCTCCGTAGGCGATCGAACGCACGCTCGAGGTGTCTCGCTTGGAGAAGTCGGGAGAGTCGAGCACCTGCCAGGCCATCGTCGGCACGCCGCCGAAGATCGTGATCCGTTCCCGCTCGATGAGCTCGAGCGCCCGCTCGGGGTTCCATCGGCGCATCATCACGAGCTTGCCCCCTGCCGCCGTGTTCGCCACCAGGATCGAGTGGCACCCGGTGGCGTGGAAGAGCGGCACGGACAGCAGGTGGGCGTTCTGCGTGCCGGCGGAGAACGCGCCGACCTGCTCCTCGCTCGCCATCAACTGCCCCCGGGCGTTGATGAACGCGAGGCTGAGAAGGTTCGTGCAGATGTTGCGCTGCGTCCCGAGGGCACCCTTCGGCTTGCCCGTGGTACCTGAGGTGTAGAAGATCGTGGCGTTGTCATCCGGCGAAATCTCAGCCTGGGGCAGCTGCGTTGGCTCGCTGGCCGTCTCCGCCGGCGCCATCACGTCCACCCATCGATCCACGCCCACGGGCACCTCGATCGGGGCTCTCGAGTCATCGGGCCGAACCACCACGATGTGCTCGAGGCCGGAGGCCCGAAGCTCCTCGAGGTGCGGCGCCAGCCGTGCAAGCCGATCGGCATCAATCACGGCAACCTTCGACCCGGAGTCCTCGACCCCGTACGTGAGCTCCGGGCCGGTCCACCATGCGTTGAGCGGGACGATCACCGCGCCCAACGCGGCGGCGGCCCAGAAGGCCACAACCCATTCCGGGTAGTTCCGCATGGCTATCGTGACTCGGTCACCGGTTCGCACGCCGAATCGATCGGCGAGCACGTGCGCGAAGGCGGCTGCTTCGGCGAAGTGCTCGGCGAAGGTGATCCGTTCGTCCTCGTAGACGACGAACGTCGCATCCCCATGCAGCGCCGACAGCTCCAGGATGGAGCGCAGTGTCGGGGGGCAGTTCTTCCAGATCCTGGTCGGAATACCGCCGATCTCGGCCTCTCCGATCTCGAACATCTGACCTGGCTCGATGAGGCGAGCGGTCGCCTCGGCGAGAGAAAGCGGCATGAAGCCAGCGTACTGCGGGGGGTTTCGCGGCAACGCCGCCCAGCCGAAGCCAGGCGGCGTTGCCGTCACATCAAGCGGAGCTCCGAGCCGGACCAACGCAGGCCAAGGCAGCGCTCCAGTCGGGTTAGATCACGGAACGACCGCGGTTGCGGTGAGCTTCTCGCCGGAGGTCAGACCCAGCGCCTCGACGGCGTACTTGCCCGCGTCGGCGTGCGCGATGGTCACGGTGAACGAGCCGGGGGTCTTGGCGCCGACCCTGACAAGGCCGAGCTTCTTCCCGGCCCAGTTGATCTGCACGACCTCGCCGTAGAAGTCCGTGCAAGCGGGGAGGCCTGGGGGATTCCACGTCTTGCCTTTGGTCGAGGTCGTCCCTTGACAGTCCCGGCTCGGCGGCTTGGCCGTTCCGTAGGCACCGATGACAAAGAAGCCACCGGCGTTGTCGGGCGCCGGCTTGACGCCCGCGTAGTCGCCCGACTCCTTGATCGTCACCTTATAGGTCTGCTTGCCACCGATTATGGTCGACTTCGAGTACGAGAACTTCAACGGCGGCGCCACGAACGTGATAGCCGCGAAGGCGAACTGATTCGTGGTGAGGTCCTCGGCTCCGATGATGCAGGCAACGGCGTGCTGTGCTTGCACGAAGTTCTGCGGGCAGGACACGCCCGTCTTGCCCGCGGTCATCGTGCCGTCCACGATCTTGAACGTGGTATGGAACGCACCGGTCGGACCGGTCTTCGGCAGCTTCAGCGCTTTCAGGTCGCATTGGCCGGCGGTGGGTCCGGGGCCACCGCCGTCGGCGTTGCACTCGGTCAGATCGAGCGTCGCTGTGCCCGGGAAACCACTCCCTTGTACAGCGACCACTTGGCCGTTCTTCAGGTTGGAATCCGGAGAGACGGTTACTACAGCTGTGGAGTGCGGCCGGACCGATCGGGGCGCGATCGCCTTGGATCCAGTGGTCGCTCCGGCACTGGCTGGTCCCGCGACGAGTGCAAGGGACAACGCCCCTACGCTGGCGGCCGCCACGATAAGACGCTTCATGCTGTCTCTCCCTCTTCGACGTGTCGGACTCAGGTGGGCGTCTCCGCTCCCCGCGTTGTTCGGTGAACGTCCCTCGGCTTCACGTCGAGAGACGAGCCAATTCCCCCGCCTGACACAGTGTTCTCACTGCAGTCCAGCGGTCCTCCTCACGCTACGTGGGTAGGGCGGAACTGTCAACGCGTCAGCAGTCGTTGCGGGCCGTGTGGCGGTGCGGCGGTGCGGTGGTTGGCGCCTTCGAGAGCCCGCAGGGCACGATCTCCGCGCGTCATGCAGATGTCGCGAAGGGCCCGGCTTGAAGAACAGAATGAGAGTGATTATCATTCGCATCATGCCGCCGAGCGCCCCGTGCCTCCGCCTGCGCGTTGCGGCCGCGTTCGCCGTCTCCTTGGCGGTGTTCGGAGCCGGATGCGCCACGACCTCGTCTACGACCAAGTCCGGGGTCGTCATGGCCGTGGGCGCCGAGAACGAGTACGCCAACGTGGTCGCCCAGATCGGGGGGAAATACGTCGAAGCGACGGCGATCATGAGCAACCCCAACACCGATCCGCACTCGTTCGATGCCAGCCCGAGCGTGGCCACCGAGGTCAGCGCGGCTCAGCTCATCGTCCAGAACGGCGGCGGGTACGACACGTTCATGAACACGATCGAGGCTGCCTCGCCTAGCGCTGACCGCAAGGTGATCGACGTGCAGACGCTGCTTGGTCTGCCGAGCACGACTCCGAACCCACACCTGTGGTACGACCCGACCACGATGCCGGCGGTGGCCAAGGCGATCGCGGACGACCTCTCCGCTCTCGCTCCGTCGCACGCCGACTACTTCAAGGCGAATCTTGGCCAGTTCGACCGTTCACTGGCGCCGTGGCTCCAAGCCATCGCCCACCTCAAGGCCACCTACCCCGGCACTCCCGTGGCGGTGACCGAGCCGGTCGCCGACTACCTGCTCGAGGCCGTCGGGGCCAACAACGAGACGCCGTTCTCGTTCCAGGCCGACATTATGAACGGCGTCGATCCGGCGCCTCAAGACGTCGCGCTCGAGCGAAGCCTGCTGAGCCAGCACAAAGTCAAGGTGTTCGTGTACAACCAACAAGTGGTCGATCCCCTCACCGAGTCGTTGCTGTCGCTGGCCAAGCAGGACGGCATCCCGGTGGTAGCCGTCTACGAGACCATGCCGACGCCGGGCTACGACTACCAGTCCTGGATGTTGGCCGAGGTCCAGTCCTTACAGAAAGCCCTGGCCAGCAAGATCTCCACGCATCGCCTGTGACCGAGTCACAGCCGCCGGACGAAGGCAGCGAGGAGGTCTTGGCCCTCGACGGCATCACCGTGTGGTTGTCCGGGCGCGAGGTGCTCCACGATGTGTGCTTCTCGGTTCGTGCCGGCGAGTTCACGGGCCTCATCGGCTCCAACGGCGCCGGCAAGACGACGATCTTCCGAGTGGTTCTCGGCCTGCAGGCTCCGTCGTCAGGTCGCGTTCTAGTGGCCGGCCGCCCGCGGCCCCGCCGCAACCGGCTGATCGGCTACGTCCCTCAGAAAGTGCTCCTCGACCCGGACGTTCCCTTGCGGGCCCGCGATCTCGTGGCCCTCGGCATCGACGGCCACCGGCTCGGGATCCCGCTGCCCTCGGAGGGACGGCGGCGACTCGTCGACGGGATGCTCGCGGCAGTTGACGCCGAAGGGTTCGCCAATGCTCGCGTCGGCAGTCTCTCCGGTGGGGAGTTGCAACGCGTGCTGATCGCTCACGCATTGATCGGCCGGCCCAGGCTCCTCCTGCTCGACGAG
>JBEKLQ010000123.1:0-11866 GCA_050010115.1 Acidimicrobiales bacterium
ATCTGGGCCGATGCCACGGTGGCGTTGCCGAACACGGCCATGACCGCAGCCGCGGCCAACGCCAGGGCCCCAGCTGATCTCGGGACTGGGTTGCGGCGGAACATGCCTTTCATATCGACCGCCGCCGGACCTGGCTGTAGCGATTGCGGTGCCGGACGGGGAAATCGGGGCTTTCGGCACGCTCTCGGCGCCGGACGGCCGCGGCGGCGTCCTAGTGATCCAGCCCAGCCCGTCCCGCCGGCACGATCACGAGCGGTACCGACGAGTGCTCCGCGAGCTCGTGGCTCGTGCTCCCGAGCAAGAGCCCGGCACGAGCACCGTGACCACGCGAGCCGACCACCAGCAGGTCCGCCGAGATCGGTGATTGCGCTGCTCGAGCCAGCACCGAGCACGGGTCGCCGTCAGCCAGGTGCCACCGAACCCGTGCCGGTTCGAGCCCGGCCTCCGCGGCGAGATCGCGGGCCATGTCTTCCAACTCGGCGGCATTGCCGGTACCGGCGACATGCTCGAGGAGGCCGACGGCATGCACGACGACCACGTCGACGCCCACCTGCCCCGCCAGCTGGAAAGCCCAGCGGGCGGCGACCTGGGCGTCGGGCGACCCGTCAAAACCAACCGCGATTGTCTGGAGCACAGTCATGGCGAAGACTCCTCGGACGGGGCCGTTTCCTGGGCCCGGCGAACTGCGGCCACCCGCTCGGCACGGGCCAGTTGCACCATCTCGGTCCCCGGGCCACCGAACGTCGGCTCCTCCGGCTGGTACGGCCCGCCGAGAAGCGCACCCAGCGTCGTGGCCACCGACATCCGCAACGCCCCGAGGTCGTACCCGCCTTCTAGGAACAGCGCCAGCCGGCCCGGCCGGGGAGCGAACGCAGCCACCACCCTCGCCAGGTCGCCGAAGTCGCCGCTCGACAGCGCCAGCTCGGCCATCGGGTCGGCGCGGTGGGCGTCGAAACCGGCGGAGACGAGCACCCAGGTCGGCTCGAACTCGTCGATGGCGGGGAGCGCCACCTCGTCGATCGCCTGGCGCACGACATCTCCGGTCGCCCCCCGGGGGAGCGGGACGTTGACCGTTCCCCCGAGGGCGTGTGGGCCACCGATCTGTAGCGGCCGCCCGGTGCCAGGGAACAGCGGCCATTGATGGGTGGACACGTACAGCACGTTCGGATCGTCCCAGAAGATCGCCTGGGTGCCGTTGCCGTGGTGGACGTCCCAGTCGACGATGAGAACGCGCTCTCCTTCAGCCGCCAGCGCTGCTGCAGCCACCGCGACGTTGTTGATCAGACAGAAACCCATCGCCCGATCCGCCACCGCATGGTGACCGGGCGGGCGAGCGGCGACGAACGCCACGCCCTCGTCTCGCTGGCGCAGCGTATCGATCGCGGCGAGCCCTGCGCCCGCAGCCCGGACAGCGGCAGACCAGGAGTCAGCGGTCGCGTATGTGTCCGGATCGAGGTCGCCTCCGCCTTCGCTGCAGAACGCGGCCAGCTCGTCGAGGTAGCTCGGGGTGTGCACCCGCTCGAGCGATGCGCGATCGGCGGCTGACGCGAGCACGAACTCGAGGTCGGTCCCGAGGCGCAGGTCGTCGACGCCGGCCATCACGGCCTCGATCCGTGCCGGCCGTTCCGGGTGCCCGGCGCAGTCGTGGTCGAACTCGCCGGTGGTCCCACTGACGATCAGCACCACCACATCATTGACCAGCGGCCCGCCCGATACCAGGGCCGAAGGTCCTACACGGGCTCAGGGGCTGAACGCCTCACGGGCAGCCGCGGCGCCCACAGCCGCCTGGTCGAAGAAATCGTACGTCCCCTCCCCCAGCAGCTCCGCCGCCGCCTCGACGAGTGCCCCGAGCGCAGCGAACGCGAAGGCCCCACCAACCGAGACGCGCCGCACGCCGACCGAAGCGAGCTCGGCGACCGACGGCCCGCCGGGGCGGACGAGGACGTTGACCGGCACGCCCACGGATTCGACGACGCTGCGGATCTCACCGAGGTCGACCAAGCCGGGCGCGTACACGACATCGGCGCCGGCCGTCTCGAACGCCTGCAGCCGGGTGATCGTGTCGGCGAGATCCTTCCGCCCGTGCAGGTAGTTCTCCGCCCGCGCCGTCAGCACGAGTCGCTCGGGGCCACCATGGCCCGCCTCGGCAGCAGCCGTGACCCGCTCGATCGCCTCGCCCATCTCGAAGATGCGGGGGTCGGAGCGCCCCGTCGAGTCCTCGATGGAGCACCCGGCCAGGCCGGCGACGACGGCGAGGCGCACGGTCTCGGCGACCTCGGCAGCAGTTGCACCAAACCCGTTCTCGAGGTCCGCCGACACCGGCAGGTCCGTCGCACCCACGATCACGGCCGCGTGCGCCAGCGCCTCGTCACGGCTGACGGACCCGTCCAACCGCCCGAGCGAAGCGGCGAACCCACTCGACGTCGTCGCGAGCGCACGGAAGCCCAGCGACTCAAGGACTCTCGCCGACCCGGCGTCCCATGGGTTCGGGATCAGGAGCGGCTCATCGGCGTGATGCAGCGCAAGAAACCCGTCCGTCTTGCTCACTGACATGCACCCACGGTACCGGTCTCCCGCCGAGGGCCGTCAATATAGGCGGGTGAGTCCAGCCCGATACCAGGCAGTCCTTCGCGCGCCTGGCGTGAGCTGGCTCATGGCCACGTCGCTGTTCGCACGGCTACCGGTCGCGATGGCGAACCTGGCCATCATCCTCCGGGTGGCCGAGGGCACCGGCTCGTACGCCCGGGCTGGCGCGATCACGGCCGCGTACGTCGTCGGCACGGGCGTCATGAGCCCCATCCTCGGTCGCTTGGCCGACCGGGTCGGCCGGCGCCCGGTGCTGGGTGTCTCCGCAGTCGTAAATGCCGCAGGCCTGGTCGCCATGGCATTCGTCCCGGTCCACGACACCGCCCTCCTCTTCGTGGTCGCCGGCGTGGCAGGAGCGAGCCTGCCTCCGATCGCGCCGGCGGTTCGCTCACTGTGGTCCGGGCTCGTGACCGAGGATCTGCGGAGCAGCCTGTACGCCCTCGACGCCACGATGCAGGAGGCCACGTTCATGATCGGGCCCACGCTCGTGGCGCTGCTCAGCTCGGCGTGGGGCACTCGGGCGGCGCTCCTCGGCTGTGGTGGCATCGCGATCGCCGGCGCACTCGCCGTCGTCTCACACTCGGCGATCCGTTCGCCGGCGCCACCGGGAGCTCGGGCCGACCAGGGTGCCGACAACGAAAACCCCCGCAGCGCGGGCCTGCGAAGGTTCCTGCAACCAGCCGGCCTGCCGGGGCTCGGGTCACTGGTGGTGATCGTGCTGGTCTTCCTGGCGGCGATCCTCATCGTCGAGGTGACGGTGGTCGCCTTCGCCGGACACCACGGATCGAAGAGCCAGGCCGGGTTTCTCCTGACGGTGTGGAGCGCCGGCTCGATGGCCGGTGGTCTCGCGTTGGGTGCAAGGGCAGCCCACGCGGCAGAGCGCGTGCTGGCAGCGTTGATGGCAGCGAGCGCCGGCGGCTTCCTGCTGCTGGCGGCGGCGCCGGGCGTTGACGTGATGTACGGGCTGATCTTTCTCGCCGGCATGTCGATCGCTCCGGGTTTCAGTGCCATCTACGGGTTGGTGGGGAAGCTCGCGCCCTCGAGCGCGTCGGTGGAGGCGTTCAGCTGGATCGCGGGCGGCCTCCAGATGGGAGCTGCAGGCGGCGCCGCCATCGGCGGCCTGCTCGTGGAGGGCGTCGGGACGCGATGGTCGTTCGTCGTTGCGGCCGGGTGCGGGTTGAGCACTGCCGCCATCGCCTGGTGGCGAGCCCGGAACCTCCGGCTAGGACAGCACGCGTCGACGGAAGTTCCGTAGGCCGAGCGTCAGGAACACGATGAAGAACGCCGAGAGCATGGGGTAGACCACGTACAGGTGCATGTGCGAGGAGTCGGTCAGCGCGGCGCGCATCCCCTCGGTCACGTAGATGAGCGGGTTGACGAGCACGAGGATCTGCAGCCAGTGGAACCCGTCGATGTGCACCGGCGACAACTTGGTCCACTGGTAGTAGGTGCCGCCCAGGAACGTGATGGGCAACACGATGAAGCCGAACATGAGCCCGATGTTGCGGGGCTCGAACGCCGTGCCGAGCAGCAGGCCGAGGGACGACATCGCCATGCAGGCGAGCGGGATCAGGGTCACGAGGATCCACCAGTGGAAGCTGAGATGGGCCTCGACCCCGGGGGCGTGCACGACAGCCGCGATCGGGAAGACGAGCAGGGCGGACAGCAGGCCCTGGGCGGCGGCAGACAGCACCTTGGCGATGGCCACGAGCCAGATCGGGCAAGGCGCCTGCACGCGGTCCTCGATCTCCCGGGTGAAGCCGAACTCCTGCGACATCGTCAGCGCCACGGCCTGGACACCCTGGAACATGATCGAGATCGCCACCACGCCCGGCACGAGCACGGTCGCGAAGGCGGACTCGGCGGCGGCGGCGGCCGGCCCGTGGCCGGAGCTCCCGATGCCCTGGCCGATAGTCGGGAACACGTACAAGAAGACGAAGACGAGCAGGAAGGGCTGGATGACCGTGCGGAGGCAGAAGATGACGATGTCCTTGCGCAGCACGACGACGTCGCGCCGAATGAGCGCCCCGAGCGCGGTCCGGCTGGCGGCGAGCGTCGAACGGATCGCGCCGAGGCCGATCTCCTCGCGGTAGGCGACAAGCCCGGCGGTCGTGGCCGCGTCGGCCGCGGCGATCTCGGCGGTCGTGGGCGCCGGTGCCGTGCCACCGTCGGGGAAGGTTGCGGTCGTCGCCATCAGTCGCGCAGCTCCTTTCCTGTCAGTGAGATGAAGACCGTCTCGAGCGTCGTTTCGGAGACCGAGAGGTCGTTCACGACGATCCCGGCATCCTCGGCCACGTTCACGACCCGTGGCAGCAGCCCGTGCCCGGGGTTGCGGACGAACAGCTCGACGCCGCCGTCGATGAGACGGGTGCGCACGGCTCCCTCGACCTTCGACTCGAGGAGCTCCGCGAACTCTTGCGAAGTGCCCGATGCTCGCACGGTCACGACCGTGTCCACGTCGAGGCTCTGCTTGAGCTTTGCCGGCGTGTCGAGGGCGAGGATCCTGCCGTGGTCCATGATCGCCACGCGGTCACAGAGCTGGTCCGCCTCTTGCATATAGTGCGTCGTCAACAAGATGGTCTGGCCCTGGTCGTTCAGCTTGCCAAGGATCTCCCACAGCGCTAGTCGGCTCTGGGGGTCGAGCCCGGCAGTTGGCTCGTCCATGAACAGCACCGCTGGGCGGTGGAAGATCGCCCGGGCGACCATAAGCCGCTGCGCCATACCACCGGACAAGGCATAGACGCTCGCCTTCGCCCACTTGGACAGCACGAACTGCTCCAGCAGCTCGTCGGTCACGCGCCGCGCCTCGCGCGCCGGGACGCCGAAGAGCAGGCCGTGGAAGTAGAGGTTCTCCCAGACCGTAAGCGAACGGTCCAAGGTGTTCTGCTGGGAGACCACACCGATCAACTGCTTCGCGCGCGCCGGGTGGGCGATGACGTCGACGCCGCCGACGTGCGCTTCGCCGGAGGTCGGGACCACTCGGGTCGTCAACATGCCGGCGGTGGTTGTCTTTCCGGCCCCGTTCGGGCCGAGCAGGCCAAAGATCTCGCGAGGGTGCACAGTGAGATCCAGCCGGTCGACAGCCGCGAAGTCCGTGCCCGGATAGACCTTGGTGAGCTGTGAGGTCCGGATGATCTCGCCGCCAACGCGCGGCGCCGGAGCAGCAGGGGCTGACTGGTCGATGGCCGTCATGGGCAGAGATCTCTTTTCGCAGGCTTGCGGTGGCCATCACCCTAGCTACCTGGTAACCGATGACGACCGTGGCTGAAACGTGCTCCGGCCCCGGCTAGCCCACGGCTAGCCCGGCTGAGAACCGGGCTCCGCCGGCGCGTCATGCGGATGCGGGTGGGGATGCGGATGCGGATGCGGGTGCGGGTGCCCGGCGGCCCGCTGCTCGAGCCACCGCCTCAGCCCGGCGGCGTTGGAGTGGAAGCCGTTGAGAGTCTCGAGTTTCTCCCGTGTCGTGTCGTCGAGCGGACTGAGCTCGAGGCTGAACCGAGCCTCCAGCGCGACAGCGATGTCCAAGCCGGCTCTCCAGGCACGCTCAGCCTCTTCCGCCCACCGCTTCAGGATCTCGGCGGCCTCGGCCAGCAGCTCGCCAGGCGGCACGGGTACCAGGCCGTAGTGAGCCAAGGCGATGCCCGACGGCGAGTGGTCGGCGAAGCGACGCAGGGACGTCAGGGCCTGCTCGAGATCGAAGTCCGGGGGCGGAGTGGCCGGCCGGAGGATGCCGCCGTCGGGGAGGCGCACGCCGACTGCATCGCCGGCGAACAGGTACCCACTCCCACTGTCCAGTAGACCCACGTGGTGCTTGGCGTGCCCCGGGGAGTCGATCGCCAGCAACGTGCGCCCGCCGCCCAAGGAGATCTCGGCCCCGTCCTCCAGCACCACGATTCGCTCGGCCGGCGTCGGGTCGAGCCGGCCGTAGAGCGAGTCGAGCAAAGGGCCGTACACGCGGGCGGCCGAACCGATGAGGCGCGATGGGTCGGCCAGATGGCGGGCACCCTTGGCGTGCACGTACACGGAGGCGTTCGGGAACGCACGGGCGACGTCCCCCACTCCGCCCGCGTGGTCGAGGTGGATGTGGGTGACCGCCACACCGGCCAGGTCCGCCGCGCTGACGCCGAGCGACTCGAGCTCCGCCAGCAGCACATCGATCGAGCTCTGGCTTCCGGTCTCGACGAGGACCGGGTGCTCACCCTCGATCAGGTAGCCCGCTGTCATGCGCTCCCAGCCGCCGAGCAGCGTGTCGATCTCGATGACCCCGGGCGCAAGGATGGTCGGCACGGCAAGCTACCGCCGTTCCCGTAGCCACGTGCGGGCGATCACGCTCGCGTAGCGGGGCCCGTAGAGCAAGTTGCTCCCCTTCTTCGACTCGCCGGAGGTCCTCGGGTGCCAGACCGTCGGCCGCTCGCCGATGCGCCAGCCCCGGCTGGCGGCACTGATGATCAGCTCGGCGGTCTGGTACTGGTCCTGCTCCAGGAATACGTCCTTCAACACGTCGATCCGCAGCGCCCGGTACCCGTTCGAGGTGTCGGTCAGGTTCTGTCGCGTCAGACGGTTGATCACGGCCGCAAAGACGAGCACACCGGTCTTGCGCAACTGGTCGTCCGTGTGATCCACGCCGAGGCGCCGGCTGGCGATCACGAAGTCGTACTCATCGGCGATGACCGGGGCGAGGAGCTGGCCGATCTCGCCCGGGTCGTTCTGGCCATCGGCGTCGAGGGTCACGACGTACTGGGCCCCGTTGGCGATGGCGAGCTCGTAGCCGAGGCGCAGGGCGACACCGTGGCCGAGGTTGACCTGGAACTTCGCCCAGTAGGCCCCGTTCTCGGTGCAGACGCCGTCGGTGCCGTCGTCACCACCGTCGATCACGACGAGCGTCGAGACCGCCAGCCCCTCGACTTCGGACGGCACCGCCGCCAGCACGGCACCGATGTTGTCGGCCTCGTAGTACGCCGCAACGAGCACGAGGACCGGGGCGAACTCGACATCGGGGTAGCGCTCGTTGAAGTCGTCCCTGGCGAGATCCATGGCGAGCTGCTTCATGGCGTTGTAGCGCCGCTCGAACCGTTCCCTCGGGCCTTTTGCCGGCGGGATCCAGTCAATGACGGGCATCAGCTCGCACTCCCGATCTCGATGACGACCTTCACGTCGTCGGGCTGGCGGTTGAGGGCGCGCGCGAAGTCCTCGATCGGAACCCGGCGGGTGATCAGCTTGTCCAGCCACGACCTGTCCGCTTTGGCGAGACCGTCGGCGGCGGCTTCGTAGTGCCGGCGGTTGGCGTTGACGGAGCCGACGATGCACTCGTTCTGCAGGACCATCTCCCGGTTGGTCATCCCGGCGTCGATCTGCAGGTTGCGGCCGTTGGGCGACACGCCCGTCAGGCAGACGACCCCGCCGGAGGCCACGTGGTCGATGGCGTCGAAGACCAATGAGCCGACGCCCGTGCACTCGATGATGACGTCGGGCGACTCGCAGGCGTCCTCCACTTTGCCCGTGTGGTACTTGGCGCCGAGGGCCTCGACGAGGTCCGGTTTGAGGCCGGAGGCGACCTGGTCGATCACGTGGACCTCCATGCCGCGCTGCACGCCGAGCATCGCCGCCAGCAGGCCGATCGGCCCGGCCCCCGTGACGACCGCCCGCCCGGGCTGCCACGTGGCCCGGTTGCCGGCCCTTACGGCTTGCTCCCATGCCTTGGCCACGACGCTCGTCGGTTCGAGCAGCACGCCGAGAAAGCCCAGCGCCGAGTCCACCTTCACGACGGCATCGGCGGCGGCGCGGTACCGCTCGCGCATGAAACCGTCCAGCGACTTGATGCCGTGCTCGGTGTACTGCCCGTTGCGGCAGAAGTCCCACTCACCCGCCGCGCAGCTGTAGCACGGCACCGGGTCCGGCCGGCGCACGATGCCGACGACGTAGTCACCCCGGCTCAGCCCCGAGTCCGCCGGCGCTTCGGCCACCCGGCCGATCGACTCGTGACCGAGCACGAGGCGCTCGTGGCCGGGGGGTGCCCAGCCGTACGCTCCACTGGCGATCTCGAGGTCGGTGCCACAGATGCCGACTGCGATCGTGTCGATGAGCACCGGCCCGTCGCTCTCGGGAGGGTCGGCGAAGTCGTCGAGCTGAGCGCTCCCCGACCTGCCGGGGAGGACGGTGATCGCCTTCAACAGTGTCTCCTTGCTACCTGGATGAGGTGGGGCGGACGGGATTTCGGGCCCGATGCCGAGTGATCCATGATGACCGACAACCTGAGTGGCCGAGCGCCGGGCTAGCGGGTGATGCCAATGCGCTGGCGGAGGTGGGGGTGGCGGCGCTTGATATTGCGCGGTTCTACCGTCACACCCTTGATCCGCTCCTCATGCGTCATACCGCTACCCATCGCCGCATGTGAGAGCCCGACGGCGGTGTTCACGAGCGAGACGTGCGAGAACGCTTGCGGGAAGTTACCCACCTGCCGCTTCGCGATCGGATCGTACTCCTCGGAGAGCAAGCCGAGGTCATTGCGCAGGGAGATCAGGCGCTCGAACAGCTCGACCGCCTCGTCGTGGCGGCCGATCAGGTGCAGGTCGTCGGCCATCCAGAATGAGCAGGCGAGGAACGCCCCCTCCCGCCCCGTGAGGCCGTCGACCGCCTCGGAGCGCTGCGAGTCGTACCGCATCACGAAACCATCCTGGGTGAGCTCACGCTGGATCGTGTCCACCGTCCCGACGACGCGCTCGTCGGTCGCCGGCAAGAAACCCACCAACGGGATCATCAACACACTCGCGTCCAGTTCCTTCGAACCGTAGTACTGGGTGAAGGCCTTGCGCTCCGGGTCGTAGCCCTTCTCGCACACCTCTGCGTGGATCTCCTCTCGCAGCGCTCGCCAGCGGTTCAGAGGCCCCACGAGGTCGTACTGCTCGATGTCGCGGACTGCGCTGTCGACGGCGTTCCACGCCATCACCTTCGAGTGCGTGAAGTGCCGCCTCGGGCCGCGGACCTCCCAGATGCCGTCGTCGGGCTCCTTCCAGCCGGTCTCGAGGAAATCCATGATGGCGCACTCGAGATCCCAGGCCGGCTGGCTCGAGGTAACCCCGAGGCGACGCGCCTCGTGCAGGGCACCGAGCACCTCCCCGTAGACGTCCAGCTGGTACTGGCCGGAGGCGGCGTTGCCGACACGCACCGGCGCGGAGCCTTCGTATCCGGGGAGCCAGTCGATCTCGCGCTCGAGGAGGTTTCTCTCGCCGGAGGGGCCGTACATGATCTGGAGCTTGGAAGGCTCGCCTGCCACGGCCCGCAACAGCCAGTCACGCCATGCCGCCGCTTCCTGCTGGTAGCCGGCCGCCATGAGCGAGGAGAGGGTGAGCGTGGCATCGCGCAGCCACGAGTAGCGGTAGTCCCAGTTGCGACTGCCGCCGAGGGTCTCCGGCAACGACGTCGTCGGCGCAGCGATGATGCCTCCCGTCGGCCCGAACGTGAGGGCCTTCAAGGTGAGCAGGGAACGGACGACCGGCTCCTGCCACTCGCCGAGGTCGAGGAAGTCCATCTCGGCCCATGCCTGCCAGAACTGGGTGGTGGAATGAACGGCGTAGGCGGCGTCGACCGGTCGCGGCGGGTCCTCCGTCGAACGGAAGTAGTTGAGGACGAAGGGGACGGTCTGGCCCTCCCGGAGGAGGAACTCGGCCACGGTGGTCATGCCCTCACCATGGCCATGCACCGGCGTCCAGAGCGCCAGTGCGTCCGGCCCTGCAATGGCGAGCAGAGAGCCGTCGATACGGCGCACCCAGGGGACCGCCGACCCATACTCGAAGCGGATCGCCAGATCCATCCGCATCTCCACAGCGCCCCTCGTGCACTCGACGAGGCGGACGATCTGGGGAGATTCGTCTCGGACCGGCATGCAGTCGGTCAGACGGACCGTCCCGTCCCGCAGCTCCCACTCGGTCTCGAGCACGAGCGAGTTACCAACGTAGCGGCGCCTCGTGGAGAGCAACGGGCTACCGTGACCGGGCCGGGGACTCGCCTTCGGGGCGATGCGCCAGAAGCCGTGGTCCTCGGTGCCGAGCAGCCGGGCGAAGCAGGCCGCCGAGTCGAAGTGAGGCAGGCAGCACCAGTCGATGGAACCGTCCCTCCCGACGAGTGCAACCGTCTGGGTGTCGCCGATGATCCCGTAGTCCTCGATGCGCAGAGCCACGGCCGACATCATGGCTGACCCGGTGGCACCTTGCAGTGCGAGTGGCGACTGGCGCCTGGCGCCTGGCGCCTTGGCGCCTGGCGGCGGGCTCCGGGCGCGCGCGGGGCGGAGTGGCGGCCGGCCTCAGCGGCGGCCGGCCTCAGCCGCCGATACAGGCGCCCGTGCTGACGGATGCGCCGACGGGCCGAGCCTCCGCCTCGTGCACCCGCTGCAGCACCCCCGGCGACGCCAGCGCAAAACCGATGTTCGAGTTGTTCGAATCCCTCGAGAACACGACACCGATCACGAGTCCATGCGGCTCGACCAGAGGGCCTCCGGAGTTACCAGGGCGGACCAGCGCGTCCAGCTCGTAGATCTCCCGTTGGACGTTGGCAGTGCCGTAGATGTTGGGCGACTCAGGGTCGAAGCGCATCGTCACGCCGGCGGGCTGAGCGTCGAACGGACCGCCACCGGGGTAGCCGAGCACGGCCGCTTCCGTCCCTCGGCCGACGTAGCCCCCGTCGAGCTTGAGCGGCGGCACCGTGAGATCCGGGACCCTCAGCACGGCGAGGTCGTAGTTGGGGTCGAACAAGACGGCGGTCGCCCGTTCTGACTGCACGTCGTCATACTCGGTGATCGTGCGCGCACCAGCCACGACGTGGGCGTTCGTCACCACTAAGCCTGGAGCGACGACGAAGCCGGACCCTTCGACGATGACGTTGCCACATCCCACGGACTGGATCTGCACCGTCGAGCGCCCAGCCGCGTCCACGGCTAGGCGGACCAGCGGGGACCCAGGCATGGCTACCGGACCCGCCTGCTGGAGGATCCCGAGATACGGCAGCGGGAATCCGTCCTGACCGAGAAGCCGCTCGACGGTGGCCAGCTCGTTCGGCAACGGAGGCATCACTCGGGTCACGACACGCACGACAGACGAGTCCTGGATCTGACTGGAAATGAGCCTCACCTGGCTGTTCGCCAGAACGGAGGCCAGCAGCCACACCATGACGAGCGTGCCGGCCATCGCGATCAATGCACCGCTCCCCGAGTCGACAGCCGCAAAACGGTTGCCACGGAGCCGCTTCCACACCTTCGCACCCACCTGGCGCCCGAGGCCCCAGGTGA
>JBEKLQ010000124.1:0-11244 GCA_050010115.1 Acidimicrobiales bacterium
CGCCACCGTCGTCGACGCAGGGATGCCCGGCCGGGCCACCTGGCAAGCGCTCACCCGTCGGCTGCGCGACGCCGGCCTGCGGGTTCGCGACGTCCATACCGTGATCGTGACCCATTCGCACCCTGATCACTTCGGGTGCGCCGGGACCCTCGCGAGCGAAGCGGGTGCCGAGCTCATCACCGAGCGCCATTTCCATACCTGGCTCGAACCGAAGTCCACGCGGAGCCGAGCCGGGTCGAGCGCGCACGGTCACCGACATGGCGGTGGCCCCGACGCTTGTGCCCAGATCACCAGTCCTGAGGCGGTCGCGGTCGAGGGCGACTCCGAAGCCGACGACACCGGGGTCACTACCACCGATGACACGGGCTACTTATGGGCCACACGCACGACGCCGTGGGGCGGCTCCCCGATCCCCCACCTGAACCGCAGCATCTGGATGATGCGTCTCGCCCGCTGGCACCTGATCCCGCGGATGCGCCCACCGATCCCCACACGCCTGGTGAACGGTGGCGACCACTTGAAGCTTGCCGGGCGGGAGTGGAAGGTCGTGTTCACCCCCGGCCACACCGGCGACCACGTCTGCCTGTTCGACCTGGAGACCAAGCTGCTCATCTCAGGTGACCATGTCCTGCCGACGATCACGCCGCACGTCCCCGGTCTCTCACCCCTCGCCGACCCGCTCGGTTCGTACCTCGAGTCCCTCCGAGGACTCCGGCGCCTGGGCGACGTGACGCTGGTACTGCCGGCGCACGGCCATCCGTTCGGGGACTTGAGCGGGCGTATCGATCAGATTATCGCCCACCATGACGACCGCCTGGCAGAGCTCCGCTAGATCAGCGCCGCCCTCGGCCCGGCGACGGTCGTGGATCTGAGCCGGGAGCTGTTTCGCCCGGCGGTGTGGGGGATGATGGCCGAGAGTGAGACATACGCCCACCTCGAATACCTTCGGCTGCGCGGTCAAGCCGAGCGGCTCGAGCTCGAGGGGCAGGTTGGCTACCGGGTCGAGGCGGCGCCGGCGCCGATGCCTGAGTCTCCGACCGCACACTGACGATCGGGCGGCAGGCGCTCTGGCCGGCCCGCCGGACAGTCAGGACGGCCGCTGGCTCGGGAGCGACCGGCGCGCCCGATCTGCCCATCCGACTAAGCGGGCACCGCTAGCTGGACGAACCGATGTCGACCCAAGATAGGTGTCGAGCACGTCCCGGGCCGACTGGTAACCCGAATCGATCAGCTCCTCGGTCCGCGAGAAGTCGTCGGGGTCGATCCCACCAACGGCAGGCTCTTCGATCACGACGACATCGACATCGGGACCGACGAGCGACAGATCGCGCTTCAGCCTGCCGCGCAGCGCTAAGGAGAAGGCCGCCAGCATGGCCTCATAGGGTCGGTTGAACGTCGGGATTCTCACCTCGACCGGGCCGCACAGCATGACGAACACCCGCCGGGCACCGGCAGCAAGGGCGGCGGAGAGCGCGACGTTGTTGAGCACGCCACCGTCGAAGTAGTGGGTCCCGCCGATCTCGACGGCGGGGTACAGACCCGGCAACGCCGCCGAAGCGAGCACGGACTCGAGCGCTGGGCCTTCCACGAACCACTCCTCGGCACCGTCGTCGAGACGGGCTGCCACGACCACGATCGGGACCGGCGATTCCTCCAGGAGCTCGAAGCGAAGAAACCCCTCCACCACCTTCCTCAGCCCATCGATCGGGTACACCGCCTCCCGCCGCTCGACGAAACGCCACGTGCCGTGAAACCGTGACCGAGGGAACACCTCTTCGGCGGCGATCCTGCGCCACACGTCGGCAGCCAGGTAGACACCCTCGATGGTCGGTGATCCGGCGAACGCCGCCGCGTTGACCGCTCCGATCGACGTTCCGACGACGAGGTCGGGTACGACACGCCGCTCGACCAGCGCCCGCAGCATCCCCACCTGCACAGCTCCCCGGTTCCCGCCGCCGCCGAGGACGAACGCCGTCTCGACCCGCCGTCCCGGCCACATGAGCTGTGGGAGCCCGGACGCCACAGCTGTCCGGCTCGGTGTCGTGTGCCCGCCGGAGCGAGCGGCTGTTACCCCGCCGGCTTCGTATGAGCCGGGATCGATGCCGAAGACGGGCAAGCCAGTCGACCGATCGCGATCAGGGACCGACAGCGATCACGACGCGACCACGCGTCTTGCCCGCCAGGATCTCCTCCGCCAACGCAGGCACATCCTCGAGCGCTGCCTCGACGGTCATCTCATCCAGGATCTCGAGCGACAGCTCATTGGCGAGACGCTCCCATGCCGTGCGACGCGTCCTGATCGGACATCGCACGGATTCCACGCCGGCGAGCGTCACCGAGCGCAGGATGAACGGGTGCACGGTCGTCGGGAGGTCCGCGCCGCCTGCGAGCCCACAGGCTGCCACGCATCCGCCATAGCGTGTCTGTCGGAGAATCGTGGCCAACGTCGTCCCGCCCACGGCATCAACCCCGGCCGCCCACCGCTCCTTGTCGAGCGGTCGCGGCGGAGCCTCTGCGAGCTCAGCCCGCGGCACGATGCTGCAGGCGCCGAGCGAGCGCAGGTATGCCTCCTGCTCCGGTCTCCCGCTCACAGCCGCCACCTCATAACCGAGCCCGGCGAGGATCGCGACAGCTACGCTGCCGACACCGCCCGCAGCACCGGTGACCACGACCGGTAGGCCAGCAGCGCCGTCCGGCGTAAGACCGTGGCGCTCGAGTGCCATGACACACAACATCGACGTCAAGCCTGCTGTCCCGACTGCCATCGCTCGCCGTGCGTCCAGCTGCTCGGGCAGCGCCACGACCCATTCGGAGCGGACGCGAGCGACCTCGGCGAACCCCCCGAACCGCTCCTCCCCGAGTCCCCAGCCGGTCACCACGACCTGGTCCCCCACTACGAAGTCCGGCGAGTCGGATGCTTCGACGGTCCCGGCCAAGTCGACCCCGCACACCATCGGGAAGGCCCGCACGACGCGCCCTTTGCCTGTGACGGCCAAGCCGTCCTTGTAGTTGAGGCTCGACCAGCTCACTCGGACCGTCACATCCCCTTCGGGTAGGTCCGACTCGTCGACTTGGGCAAGGCGACCCGGGGGGCCGTCTGGCTCAGCGGCCAGAACGGCGCGGAACGTGCTCACTGCTGCCCGCCCTCAGACGGCGGCCACAAAGGCTCCAGCACCGAGAAGCCCAGGTCCCCTTCCCAGCCGTTGCGCCCAGCGACCTTGTCGACACCCAACCGCTCTGCCACACCCCATCGGCCGGTCGGGTAACCGAACGACACCATGCATGCGTTCGTCCAGGACTTGTCCGGGACACCGAGGATGCGCCTCACGTCGTCCGCGTAGAACGTCCCGAGCACTGAGGTGAGGGCGCTCCCGACCCCTTCGGCCCGGGCGGCGAGCTGCGCGCTCCACGCTGCGGGGTAGATCGATCCGTCCCCCGATCCCTCCCGGACGAAGGCGAACAGGAAGAGCGGGACGTCCTCGTAGTGATCCGCCAGCCATTGGGCCGAGCGCTGCACCTTGAGGAGCGACTGGTTCGACCGCCGCTCAGGATCGTGCGAGGCGGCCGCCAACCGGTCCTTGTAGATCGTGTTCCACAGCAACGCGATGCTGTCCCGATACAGCGGGCCGAGCTCCGCCTTCAGCTCGGGTGAGTCCAGGAGCAAGAATCGCCACGGCTGTGAGTTACCGCCGCTCGGAGCTCGGATCGCAGCGTCGAGGATCCGAGCCTGGGTGTCCATTGGGATCGGATCTGGCCGCACGCGCCGCATGGCGCGGGTCGTGTACAAAGCCTCATGAAGCTCCACGGCTCACGCTCCTGATCTCCTCAGTAGGTCAGGCACAGTTGGTGATCAGCCGCGCCATCGCCTGGGCGCCCAGACCGCCGATCGGCATGTGTGGGCCCACCCCGTCGTAGAACCACTCCGGGTTGACAGCGGCAAGGGGCTCCCAATTGGCGACAGCGACGTTGTGGTACTGCTTTGCGCCAGCTTCGATGACAGCGTTGTTCGGGTTCTGCCAGTAGTCGGGCACGAAGTTCGTCACGAACACCACCCGGGCCGCGCCACTCAGCGCCTGCATCATCGAGACGAAATCAGCCGCATCGATGGGTCCGTTGGTCCCCAGCTCGACGACGACGATCGAGCCGAGCTGCCCCTCGGCACGGAGGGTCTGTGCGTCCTGCACACCCTCGTACCACTGCTGGCCGACGTAGGCGTCGAAGTTTATATCGCTTACATCGGCTTGCAAGCTCGGTTCGGTGTCGATCATCACCGAGTCGCCGATCGCGGTCACCCGTCCTACGACAAGACCAGCGCCGGGCTGCGCGAGCGGCGGCGGGGAGCACGCCGAGTTGCCTACCGGCTCAGGTCCCAGCGGCGCCGTCGTACTCGCGGTGCGGCGAGATGCTTGACGCGCCGGCGGGCGCACCGCCAAGGTGTGCGGCCGAGGGCTCATCTGCGACTGCATCGAACCGCCGGCGACCGGGACACTGGACGGCGCAGCTGCGGTCGAGGTCGAACCGGCGCGGACAACGGCCGCGGCGACCCCGCAGCCTGCGACCAGGACTGCCCCGGCCACTAGCGCGGTCGCGATCTGGGCGCGACGACTAGACGGACGTGAACTCATGAATTAGAACCATGTTAGGGCTTGTGACGGCCCAGGCGACCGCGAGGCCAGGCTCGTGCCATCATTCGGCCATGCCCGACGCGCCACGTTCGGCTGTCAACTCGCTTGCACCCGGCATTCCGCTGTGGCGCAAACTCGGGATCCGAGAGGGTTGGAGGGTGGCGCTCGTTGGAGCGCCGGAGGGTTTCGAGGTGGAGAACCTGCCGGCGGGTGTCGAGATCCGCCGTTCGGCTCGAGGCAGTGCCGACCTCACGGTGTGGTTCGTCCCGTCCCGCGCTGCGCTCGAGCGCCAGATCGTCTCAATGGCACCGCGCGCACGATCGAGCGGCTTGTGGATCGCTTGGCCAAAACGCGCGTCCCCACTCGCGTCAGACTTGACCGACGAGGTAGTCCGGAGAGCCGGCATCGATCACGGACTGGTGGACTTCAAGGTCTGTGCGATCGACTCTGATTGGTCCGGGCTGCGGTTCAACCTCCTGGTGACACATTTGACGCGATCCGACGAGAGAGGAACGACATGAGCAACGCCCGCGGCGGCGGTGAGGTACGCGCGCTTGGCGGCCAAGGTGTGAATCAGCGAGCCCAGATCAAGTTGACACCAGGCGAGGTCCAGGCGTTCCTCGAGGAGCGCCGCCCGATGACGATGTGCACGCTCAACCATGACGGGACAATCCACGCAGTGGCCATGTGGTACGGCTGGCTCGAAGGTTGTGTCGCCATCGAGACGAAAGCGAAGTCTCAGAAGGCGCAGAACCTCCGCCGCGACCCTCGTATGACTGCGTTGTTCGAGGACGGCGAGCACTACGACGAGCTCCGTGGCGTCGAGCTCGTCGGGCACGCCGAGATCGTCGAGGAGCCCGAGCGCCTGCTCGAGCTCGGTAAGAGCGTGTTCAGCCGCTACTACGCGCCGTACACCGACGAGATGCTCCCGTTCGTCGAGACGATGCTGGCCAAGCGAGTCGTGGCGAAACTGCACGTGGACCGCACCGTGAGCTGGGACCACCGCAAGCTGGGCCTGCCGCCAATCAGGCCCTAGAGAGAGCGCCGGCCCGCCTCAGGGTCGGCTCGGGTCGACTCAGGGTCGCAGCACGACCTTGATGGCGCCGGTCTTGCTCGCCTGCGACGCCGTCAGAAGCGCCCTGTCCCATTCCGACAGCCGGAATCGATGCGTGACAAGTGGGCTCAGGTCGAGCCCTTCGGCGACCCAGTCGAAGTAGTGCTCGAACGCGTGCTTGCGCACTCCGCGAACTTCCTCGATGCCGAACGCGTTCGACCCGATGACGCGTAGCTCCTTGAAGTACAGGGGCGTCCACTCGAAGCGCCCTGGCGGTTCGACCCCGCTCACTACGAGCGTGCCGCCGGTGTTGAGCAGCCGGAGCGAGGTCTCGACCGTCTCGATCGACCCGATCGTGTCGTAGACGACCGACGGGCCGTCCTGCAGCCACTCCCGCCCGCTCCAAGGCACGAGCGTCCGGACACCCATGCGGTCGGCAACCGCGGCGACGAGCGCGTCCGGGTCGGACGGGAGCACGGCATGGGCTCCCATCCGCTCGGCCATCGCCGCGCGAGGGCCCGACCGGGTGACCGCCCAGACCTCGATGTCGGGGTACAGGTGCCGAACCAGGGCGACGGCGGCGAAGGCCAAGGTCCCCGACCCGTACACGAGCACCGGCAGACCGGGCTCGGGCGGGTGAAGCAGGATCGTGCGGAGCGAGACACTCACTGGGTCGGCAAGGACGGCGACCTCGTCGGGCACGTCGTCTGGCACACCGAACAGCTGCCCTTCATGGGCGGCAAAACGCTCGGCGTGCGCTCCGGCGGCCCCGGCACAGTTGCCGATGTGCAGCGCCGGCGGGATCACGCCCCCTGTGAAGTTCCGGCACCAGGGGTAGCGGCCCATCTGGCAAGCGGGACAGGGCGGGTCGATGCCGCGAGGGGCACATGACAACCAAGGGTTCAGCACGACGCGCTGACCGTTGTCGGTGCGGCGGCCTACGGCCTCGTGACCCAGTACGTGCGGGAAGCTGAGGAGCGCCGTAAGGGGGTTGTCGCGCGATCCGTTCAGGAGGATCTGCTTTGCGTCCGACCCGCAGAACCCGCTGACCACCGTCTCGCACAGGACCCAGCCCGGCCCCGGGATCTGCGGCTCGTCGATGTCATCGAGGCTGACGGGCGCAAAGCGCGCGACGAAGCTCCGCCTGTCGATCGTGCCACCGATCTTCGCTGCAGCCTCTCGGGCGAGCTGGTGGTGGAAGACCAGGGCCTTCAAAGGAGGACCTTGCGCATCTGCAGGGATGCCGTCTGGTACCCGAGCGACCGGTAGAGGCCGATGGCGACGTCGTTGTAGCCGAACACGTTGAGCCCGATCTCGTGTGCCCCCCGGCGGCGAGCCTCACTCTCAGCCAGCAACATGCCTGCTCGGCCGAGTCCCCTGCCGCGATGCTCCTCGCCGATGTTGATGTTCCACACCCACATCGCATCAGTTCGGTCATCGGGATACGGTCCGATCCACAGCGTTCCCACCGCTCCCCCACGCGCGGAGTCGTTGCCCGCGCCGGCTTCGCCATTACCGGCGTCGTCGGCGTCGTCCACGTCTTCCACGAGCACGAACACCTCGTGACCTGGCGCCAGGGCGCCGCCGGGAAAGAGGCGGCTATGGGACGCTTCGGCGTTGGCCTCCGCGATCTCGCGCGGCTCGCCCGATGCGATCCGAGCATCGACGTACTCATGGCGGTGATCCGCCAACCATCGGCTCAGCTCGGCGCCAGAGATCGGTCGCAGCGACAGGGACATGGAACGACACT
The DNA here is from genome assembly GCA_050010115.1 of Acidimicrobiales bacterium. Classification (GTDB taxonomy): domain Bacteria; phylum Actinomycetota; class Acidimicrobiia; order Acidimicrobiales; family Bog-793; genus JAKACA01. The sequence continues at coordinate 7,430 of JBEKLQ010000124.1, forward strand.
AGCCAACGGCTTCCTCCCGGTCCCGACCAAGTGCCCCATATGCCCAGTTCACGGCTCTGTCGGGCGGGTTCCACCCCCAAGGTTCCCGGTGGAATTCGTAGTGACCGATTCGTAAGCTGCAGGCTCGCCCAGAGTCACAGGCGTCGGCTGGGCATCGACTGCAGAGGGGGATTCCATGTCGTTGAGACAACCTCGCCACGCGCAACGTCAGTCCTGCGCGATCGATCGGGTTGGCCTGTTGCCTGCTGCTCAGCACGGTCGCGCTGGCCGCAATCTCCGGGGGCACTGCTGCGAGTGCATCCCCGAAGCCGAGTCACTCGATCAGCATCGGCAACAAGGCCTGTGGGCACGTTGGCATCAACCCGTACAGCGACCTGACGGGTGGCGAGGCCCTGACGGTGAAGATCCGCTGGGAAGGCTCGCCGTCGAACTCGGGTTGCAGCGTGACGGGCGCCGACTGCCCAGACCTCATCGGCAGCTGCAACGCCGGCTATTGGGTCGTCGGGCTGTTCTGCAGCACGCTTGCGGCCACAGACCTCGCCACCGCTCAAGGTGACTGTGACCTCAACAACATCGTCGTGCTCTCCGACTACAACGCCGGCCCGAACAACCCTGGCGATGACCACGGGACGTCCTACAACCAGTGCTCCACGTTGAAGACGCTCGGGTCCATCTTCGGAGGGCTTCCGGGCACGCTCTACTGCCTCCCGGAGCAAGGTGGCAGCGGCGACGGATGGACCGAGAAGTGGCACCTCGGCAAGGCCACGGGCTACGGGTACGGCCCTGTCGAGGAGACCGGTAGCTCCACTCCGTTCTCGCCAGGCACCGCCGGTATCGACTGCCCGCCGAGCGCTGCAAACATCGCCGCCGGCGCCATTCCGGGCTACTGCGCCTTCGTCGTGCTGCCGATCGAGTTCCAATACACCTGCGTGCTCTACATCTGTGTCCCGAACACCGGCGACCCCAACGACGGGGTCACCGAGAATACGAGCGACTACCTGGCGACGTTGCTGCAGGACGCGAACTCGACTTCGGGTCCTCGAAAGGGGGTCTCGAAGTTCGTCAAGCCGTGACCTGACGGACTCAGGTCACGGTCCCCGAGCCCGATCACGCAGGTTGCCTGAGACGGGGACGGGAACACCGAACGGCAGGCCGGGTCCCAGTCACGCGTCCACGCTCGGTCCCCTAGGCACGCTGGCGCAAAGGCATGCTCGCAGGCGGTCGCCCGGCGACGCATGATGGAGGGTCCGCATCAATCAGCGCCTTCGGCTTCCGGAGGCCGAGCAAGGAGTGAGTCGCCGATGAGCGCTGCACCGGAATCGCAACGAATTGTCGTCGGCGTGGACGGCTCTCCCGAATCTGCGACCGCTCTGTCGTTCGCGATCGACGAGGCCCGCCTACGGGGGGCCGATCTCCACGTCATCTACGCCTACGCCGCCCAGGCCTCTCTCACGGGTTGGACTGCCGATGACTACTACAAGCAGGTGGAGGCTGAGGCGAAAGCGGCGCTTGAGGCGGTTGCCAACGCCGCGCCGCCGACCGATGACCTGACCGTCGATTGGCGATGCATCCCCGGCAACCCAGCCGAGATCCTCATCGAGGAGAGCCGCCACGCCGACATATTGGTGGTCGGGTCGAGGGGTTTGGGGGGGTTTCTCGGACTGGTGATGGGGTCGGTGTCAAGCCAGTGCGTGCACCACTCCCGCTGCCCTGTGCTCGTGGTGCGCGAAGAGCACTGATTCTTCCGGGGTTATCGTTCGCTTCCGGTTGACTTCTCCCCGGCTCGTCGGGGCCGGCTCCGCCAAACCCTTGACGGAATCGCCCGCCCCGTCGTACGGTGCGATTTGTATCTCGTGGCATTGGGGTAGTGAAGACACCGGGAAGCAGCGCCGCTCCCGGCACCAGCCGAGAATGACTGCTTCCCCCGCAAGGGGAGAGAGAGATATATGAAGACACGTCGTGTGGAACGCTGCCGCGCGGCACGACGCGCGATCGCCAGCGTGCTCGCGCTGACGATCGCTGTCGGCTTCTATGCCGCCGCGACACCGGCCAAGGCGAGCACCACCAAGGTGCAGTACGCACCGCGAACGACCGGCGAGCTCGACTGCAACGGGTACAGCCCGGTCCAGACATCGGTGAAGCACTCGATGCTGTGCACCGACATCCGGGGTTTCGCGAACGTCGACAACGCCAACAATTGGAATTCCCGCTTCTATGACAACGGCATCTACATCGGCCACGACGAGCCGGACATGACGTTCCTCTCGAGCGCAGCAGGCTCAGGCAACGACGTGACCTGGACGGAGACGATCGGCAAGGACCCAGCGGCCCCGCCGACGACGACCGACCCGGGCGGCGACGTCACGCACTACTTCGAGCTGACGCCGGCGCCGTGGTTCTCGATGGCCATCTGCGACGGAGATTCCTACCCGCAGCTGCCGTGCACGGCGGAGAGCGACTCGAACGCTCCCACCAGCAGGTTCCCGGGTGCCGGCAGCGCGTTCATGGAGATGCAGCTTTACCCTCCAGGCATGCCGCCTTTCGTGGACTCGACCAGCTGCGACGACACTCACTGGTGCGCCGCCTTGACGATCGACAGCCTCGAGTGCACGGCTGAATTCGCCCAGTGCAACAACGACTGTGAGGAACCGGTCAACTTTGCGTTCATCCAGACCAACGGCGTCCCTGCCGGGCCACCAAGCCCTCAACTGTCGGACGTCGAGACCGAGACTCCGAACGCCGAGACACTGCTCATGAACCCAGGTGACAAGATCAAGGTGCACATGTACGACGCGCCAGTGCCAGGTGGTCACGGAGCGACTGCCTTCAAAGTGGTCCTCGACGATCTGACGACCGGGCAGTCCGGGTTCATGCAGGCGTCGGCTGCCAACGGTTTCGCCAACACATCGATCACCAACTGCGCTGGCACGCCATACAACTTCCAGCCCGAGTACTCGACCGCCTCGGCGACGAACATCGTTCCTTGGGCGGCGCTTCGGACCAACGTCAGCACAGAATTCGAGACTGGCCACTTCGAGGGGTGCACCTCCCTTTCCAAGCCCGGGCACCTCAACATCGGTGGCGTGATCGACACCTTCTACAAGAAGTGCCACGGTGTCTACGAGAAAGCGGGCGGAAGTGAGGGTCCTGAGACCAGCGATGCCCTGTGCTACCCGGCGGGCGACACTCACAACGGGTTGGCGCAAGCGCCAGGCGACCTCCTCACCGGTTGCGAGGACAACTACTACCAGAACGGTGACCTCGACTTCGACGGCCAGCCCTACTACCCGGACTGGCCGACCGGCGCCAAGCCGACGAGCACGTGGGCGGGCAGCTTCGTGGAGAGCCCGCCAGCATCGGGAGGCAGCCAGTACAGCCGGTTCTTCTTCCAGACCGACATCGCGTTGAGCGAGTCGACCTGTACCGCTAGCGGTGCGGGTTGCACGGTTCCGCCGAACGGCCCGGGACACTTCTACCCCTACTGGTCGGAATTGGGTACGAGTAGCACCTGCAAGATCGAGTTCGGCAACGTGAACTCGGGAACCGGGGTCAACGCCTTCGGCCAGGACGGCGAGTACGGGACAGACCAGCAAGCCGCGCTGGGGTACCCAGAGTTCATTGGGGCCGTCATGAACAACACCTGCCCGGCAAGCTCGGCGCCCCATTCGCACGCCACCTGACGGCCTGGCCCTTAGCCTCGATCCACCGATTGACCTCGGCCGGTCGTCCCCATTGCGCTGAAGCTGCGGCGCTGGCGCTGACCACCGGCTGTGGGCTCCGGTGGCTCCTGCGGCCGCACAGCGGGGCGCGTCAGG
>JBEKLQ010000125.1:0-10909 GCA_050010115.1 Acidimicrobiales bacterium
GTCGCCTGGCTCGCCAGCGGCGAGTCGGCGGGTATCACGGGTCGGGTGTTCAACATCGGAGGCGGCCGCCTCTCGGTGGCCGAGAGCTGGAGCGCTGGGCCGGGCATCGAGCGGGACGACTTGTTCGAGACCGAGGAGCTCGGGACGATCGTGCCCGGTCTCGTGTCCGAGGCCGCTCCGAACGCCGACATGCGGGGTCGCCGGCCGGATCGCTGATGACGTCTGGTAGCCCTCCCTCGAAGCGTGCCCGGCGGCGTGCTCGGGACCTTCGGCCCTGCCGCAGAGTGCCCGCGATCATCATGATTTGTCTATGACCGCTCATACCCGTACGGACTGTTTGATCGGCTCCGTGATGAAGGGTTCGGTGGCTTCCATCGATGCGCATGCAACGCTTCGGGAAGCCGCCGTCGCCTTGCGGATCGCGGACGTGGGCACGCTCGCAATCATGGACGACACCGAGATTGCAGGCATCGTGTCCGAGCGCGACATCATTCGAGGATTAGCTGACGGCGCTGACCCTGACGAGGGTCGCGTGGCCGACGTCATGAGCCTGGACCCGAGGTATTTGACGCTTGCGGATCGGGTGACGACCGCGGTCGACGTCATGCTCGAGGCGGGAATCCGGCACCTACCGGTGATCGAGGACGGAGACCTGGTCGGCATCGTCTCCATCCGCGACCTCGCTGAGCTCTTGGTGGAGGCCGAACCAACCAGCTGAGGGAGGAGGATGAGATGGACCGAGAGCGAGTCGAGGGCGCCCATCAGGTAGCGGCGTCGCTGGAGCAGATGGCGGCCGGGATCGAGCTCGGTGACATCCCAATCGGCGACCGGCACATCCTTTGCCACGACGACCTGTCTGCCATTGTCGAAGTCCCTGATGTCGTCGATGGTGGCCCGCTCCTCATCAACGTGCGTCTCGCGGGCAGTGGCAGCCTCGGGAAATCGCTCGTGGTCGAGCAAGAGCTGTCCCACCCCGGTGGCTAGGCCATGCGTGCACGCTCGGCGCGGGCCGCGCTCTCGGTTACCACCAGGGAGAGCTACGAAACCGTGCAGCCGTGAAGAGCCAGACCAGCACGGCGGCGTGAGCGTCGCTTACTGGGGCTGAGGAGCCGGGCTCTGCCGGAGGGCGGTGAGACCCGGGAGGTCGCCATCCTTGAGCAGCACCACCGCACTGTCGGTCGCACTCAGCACGCCGAACTCCTGCTGCAGCAGGCCAGCCTCCGAGAGGGTCGAGAGCAACCCGTCACCCCCGAGCAGCACGCGCCGGTCGCTTGGCAGGGCCCGGGCCACCGCGGCGGTTCCCTCCGTGAACCGTGAGTCCTCCACGCGACCGAGCGCACCCGTCCAGAGCACGCAGCCGGCCCCGCGGAGCACTTCCGCGTACCTGCGCCGGGTCGCCGGGCCGATGTCACTCACCGTGCCGGAGACGGTCACGTCCGAGTCGGCGACCGTGGTCGTGCCGTCGCCGTGGTCCCAGACGAGGTCCCGTGGGAGATGGATCGTGTGTCGCAGCTCCATCCCGAGCCCGTAACACGATCTGCACGCCTCCAGAACCTCAGGGTCGGTGTCGTGCGCCGGCTGCTTACCGATCGCCTGCAGCAGCAACGACGACATGATCCCACCGACCAGCACGGCGTCGGCTCGAAGGATCAGGGCGTCGAGACCCCGGAGCCGGAGCAGCGACTGATCGCTACCGAGCACGACGACGAACGGCCGTGTTGGTTCCAGGAGATACGGCTCGAGGAGGGCGATGTCCCGTGCCAACTGCAGGCCGGCGGCTCCCGGGAGTGTCTTGGGTGGCCCGACGACGGAGGCGAGCGGCAGCCATGACCATTGAAAGGCCTCGTTCACGTACACGTCCTGACCCCGCACAAGTTCATCCACGAGCTGGCCCTTTGGGGTCCGCTCACCCCGGCCCGCCAAATCAGGGAGCACCGTGATGCCGGGACAGATGGATTCGAGACCCGCTTGCAGGCGGCTGAATGCCTCCGCGTCGGACGGCTGGTCGAGATCGCCCCGGTGACCGCACACCGTGACCGACGCGCCACGATCGAGGAGCCACTGCAGCGTGGGGATCAGCATCGTGACGCGCCGGTCGTGACGCATCGAGTCCTCGTCGACAGCCGCGAAGTCGAGATCCGCTCGCACGAGCACAGTACGGCCACGTGGATCCGGAAGGTCCTCGAGCGTCGGCACCCCGAAGGGCCGCTGTCCCTTTCCACGCGACGGCGTCAACGTGCCCTGTTCGGCCATGGGGAACAGTTCACACCGAGTCAGGCCTGGACGCTAGAGGCAAATGGCTCTGATTGGTTGAGGACAGCATGCCTGAAGACAGCGTGCAGCGCCGCCGCGTTGACCGCCAAAAGACCCTAGGCGAACGCCCATCTGCGCTCCAAGATGGTGCCATGTCGATCGTCCATGCCTCCGGGCCGGGGAGTGGCGGACCCGCCGGCGGGGAATCTCGTGTGACGCTGCTCATCAACGGGACCGCTCATTCGTTGCCGTCGACGGCGTCACTGCTCTCGGTGCTGCGTGGCCAGCTGGGCCTGACGGGAGCCAAGCCGGGCTGTGGAGAGGGCCAGTGCGGGTCCTGCACCGTGCTCATCGACGGCGAGCCGGTCCGTGCATGCCAGCAGCCGATCGCCGCTTTGGAAGGGCGGACTGTCACCTCGATCGAAGGCCTTGCATCCGATGGCCGGCTGCACCCGGTCCAGCAAGCCTTCGTCGACGCCGGCGCACTCCAGTGCGGCTACTGCACGCCTGCCGTGGTCCTGGCGGTGGCGGCGCTGCTGGCGAAGGACCCTCACCCCGACGACGGCACCATCAGCGAGGCGCTGAGCGGCATCGTCTGCCGCTGCGGGGCTTACCCACGGATCCGGCGGGCGGTGCACCGAGCGGCCGGGCTGCTCGCGGAGCATTCGACGGGCGGCAGCGTGCCGGCCGGCCCGGCCGCGGACTCCTGGGGACCGCCCGACCCGCGGTCGCCGGGGCAGCGCCCAGCCCGCCCTTGGGACATGACCGACCCGCAGGAGTGTGACTGGTTCGACGTGCTCGGGGACGGGCTCGTTGTGGTGCTCCCGCCCCGCCAGCCAGCGCCCGGCACCTGGACCACCGGTGGCGGTGCCTGGCTCCACCTGCGGACCGACGGTTCCGTGACGGCGTTCACGGGCAAGGTCGACGTGGGGCAGGACAATCGCACCGCGTTGCGCCTCCTGGTCGCAGAAGAGCTCCGTATTCCCGTTGCGAACGTGCGCTTGGCGATGGGTGACACCGATCTGTGCCCCTTCGACCGAGGCACGTTCGGCAGCCGGTCGATGCCGGACGCCGGTAACGCCTTGCGACGAGTCGCTGCTCACGCTCGCACTCTGCTCCCGGTCGCCACAGGGTCCCGGCGTGTCGAGATCGCCCATGGTGAACCGGCGGTCACGCCGCCGTCCGAGTGGCGCGCCGCAGGGACGCCGCACCTGCCTCCCGGCAACGTCGACGCTGTCACGGGCGCTCGGCGGTTCGTCTCGGACCTCACCCTCCCAGGCCTGTGGCACGGCGCAGTGCTTCGACCACCCGTGCCGGGGGCGACGCTTCGCCGACTCGACACCGGCGCGGTCGACGACCGCACCGGCATCATCGTGGTGCGCACGCCCACACTGGTCGCTGTCGCTGCTGCTGATCCCCTGACCGCTCGCTCGGCGCTGGCCGACGTGAGGGCGGAGTGGGACGTGCCGGAGGCGCCGTCGGAGGCGGACCTCGTCACGTTCCTGCGCTCGCACCCCATGGCCGAGAGCGAGAGCTGGATGTGGCCTGTCGACCACGAGGAAGGCGACCCTGCAGGCGCTCTCGAGACGGCGGCGCTGCGTGTCGAGGCCACGTACACGACTGCATACATCGCCGCCTCGCCCTTGGAAACCCGCGTCGCCGTCGCCATGTGGGACGACGACGGACGGCTCACCGTCTGGACCGGGACCCAGACCCCGTTCCCAGTGCGGGCTCAAGTCGCTGCGGCGCTCGAGATGGGGGAGGATCGGGTACGGATCCTCGTACCGCCGACAGGCGGTGGGTTCGGTGGCAAGCACGCGGGCGGCGTCGCCACCGAGGCGGCCCTCATTGCCCGGGAGATCGGCATGCCGGTCCGGGTCGCATGGAGCCGCCAGGAGGAGTTCACCGCCGGCACCCTCCGACCGGCTGCGGTGATCGACGTGGCAGCCGGCACCGCGGCCAACGGTGACCTGATCGCCTGGAGGTTCAACAACCTCAACTCTGGTCCAGCGGCCATCGCCCCTCCCTATCGGGTCCCCAACCAGCAGATCCACTACCAGCCTGCCTCGAGCCCGCTGCCCCAGGCGTCGTACCGGGCTCTGGCAGCGACCGCCAACAACTTCGCCCGGGAGTCGCACATCGACGATCTGGCGCACCGGCTCGGGCAGGACCCCGTCGAATTCCGCCTCCGCAACCTGGACGACGATCGGCTCGCCACGGTGCTGCAGGCGGTGGCGGAGCGTGTCGGTTGGAGGGCTCGGCGCGTCGGCTCCGGCTGGGGCATCGCATGCGGTCTGGAGAAGGACGGACGCGTGGCCACCGCGGCCGAGGTCCGCGTCGAGCCGGACGGCAGGCTGCGGGTGACCCACCTGGTCAGCGCGTACGAGTGTGGAGCGGTCGTCAACCCGGAGACAGTGGTCAACCAGATCGAGGGGGCGACGGTGATGGCTCTCGGGGGGGCATTGTTCGAGGCGATCCATTTCACCGATGGGGCGATCACCAATGGGGCGTTCTCCACCTACCGGGTGCCGCGGATCGATGACGTCCCGTCGATCGACGTCATCCTGCTCGACCGCCCGGACCTGCCCTCCGCCGGGGCCGGCGAGACGCCGATGATCGCCGTCGCCCCTGCGGTCGCCAACGCAGTCTTCGACGCAACGGGACAGCGCCTGCAGTCGCTCCCCCTGACGCTCGACGGTCGGCAGCCGGAGAGGCTCCCGCCGTGACGGAGGTGGATACCGCGAGCCTCACGCGAGAACCTGTGACCAGCGAGTCGGCGGTCGTCGTCGACCACCTCGCCAAGCGCTACGGCGAGCTCGAGGCCGTTCGCGGTGTGAGCTTCGAGGTCGCCTCCGGCGAGGCTTTCGGGCTGCTCGGCCCGAATGGTGCCGGGAAGTCGACGACCATCTCGATGCTCTGTACGCTGCTCCGCCCGACGGGTGGGAGTGCTCGCGTGGCCGGTGCCGACATCGTGGCCGAGAAGGCCAAGGTGAGACGGCGTATCGGTCTCGTCTTCCAAGACCCGACCCTCGACGACTACCTCACGGCGGAGGAGAACCTCCGTTTCCACGGCGAGCTCTACGGTGTGCCGCCGGCCGTCCTCGGCACCCGCATCCAACAGGTGCTGGAGATGGTCGAGCTCTGGGAGCGCCGCGATGACGTGGTGCGGAGCTTCTCGGGAGGGATGCGGCGGCGGCTCGAGATCGCCCGGGGCCTCCTGCACTCGCCACGGGTGCTGTTCCTCGACGAGCCGACCGTCGGTCTGGACCCACAGACCCGCGCGCACATCTGGTCGTACATCGAGAACCTCCGCCGAACCGAGCACATCACGATCTTCCTCACGACCCACTACATGGACGAGGCCGAGCACTGCGATCGGATTGCCATCATCGACCACGGCGAGATCGTGGTCCTCGACACACCAGAGACCCTGAAAGAGCTTGTCGGGCGCGATCGCATCGAACTCGGTGTCGCCGATCCCACCGCCGCCATCGAGGCGTTGCGGACCCTCTTCGGTATCGTGGCGACCCTCGTGGAGGGGGCCGTCACATTCCACATCCAAGACGGCGAGGCCTTCATCCCACGCCTGTTCGCCGAGAGCGGTCTCACCGTCTCCTGGGTGCGGATCGCGCGCCCAACCCTGGACGATGTCTTCATGGCCTACACGGGCCGGACGATCCGCGACGCCGAGGCGAGCGCAATGGATCACCTGAGGTCGAGCCACGCCCGCCGGATGAGGATGGGCAGGAGGGGCTGACGGTGCAAACGGTGACGATGCCCGCGGTCGCTTCGATCGAGGAAGCCGGAGGGACGCTGCGCTCCGACCTACGCGGGGTACGGGTCGTGTGGCGCCGGGAGCTCATCCGTTTCGCCAGGGACCGCACAAGGATGATCACCTCGCTCATCCAGCCCGTGCTGTTCCTCTTCGTGCTCGGCACAGGGCTTTCCGCCATCGCGAGGATGGGCTCGTCCGGTGTCAACTTCAAGACCTTCATGTTCCCGGGCATCATCGGTATGACGGTGCTCTTCACCTCCGTGTTCTCTGCCATCTCCATCGTGTGGGACCGTGAGTTCGGGTTTCTTCGGGAGATGCTCGTGGCGCCCGTGGCCCGCTGGTCGCTCGTACTCGGCAAGTGCCTGGGGGGGACCACGGTGGCGACGATCCAGGGCATGGTCTTTCTCGCCCTGGCCGGGGCCGTGGGCGTTCCCTACTCGCCGATCATGCTGCTGGCCGTGGTCGGGGAGATGGCACTCATGGCGTTCACGCTGACTGCCTTCGGTGTCCTCGTGGCTTCGCGGATGCAGCAGATGCAGTCCTTCCAGGTCGTCATGCAGTTCTTCGTGATGCCGATGTTCTTTCTCTCGGGGGCGATGTTCCCGTTGTCGGGTCTCCCCTCGTGGCTGACGGCGCTGACGAAGCTCGACCCCCTGTCCTATGCCGTCGACCCCCTCCGGCGGACGATCTTCGAGCACTTGAGTCTCGCTCCAGCGGTCTCACAAGCCCTCAATCCGGGGCTCAGCTGGAACGGCTGGAGGCTCCCGGTCCCTGTCGAGCTGGGGATGGTCGCCGTGATGGCAGTCGTCCTGCTCACCTCGGCGATGGTGGCCTTCTCGCGAGCGGAGTAGCGGGGCACCACCCGTGCCATCGCAGCGCCAGCCGACGTAGCGCAACCGTGTCCGTGGCCGGTGGCTCAGACCGCGTGGCAGGGCGGCCACGATCTGACTTCGGTGCGGCGAATCAGTCGGGTCGCTCCACGACCGATGCGGCAATGGGAGCGGCCACGGCGGCCAGCTCCACGACGAGCGTGACGAGCAGATCGTCGACCGTGATGATCCCGGTCACGGTCTCGCCTTCGAGCACGGGCAGCCGGCGGAACCGAACGCCGCGGAGGATCTTCAGCGCCTCCGTCACATCCTCGGACCCTTGGACCGTCGTGACGTTGTCCGACATGACCTCACTGATGGGAGCGTCAGGGTCGAGCCGCTTGGCGAGACCCCTCACCACCAGGTCGCGATCGGTCGCGATCCCGACGAGGCGCTCATTCGCGACCACGAGAAGTGCCCCCACCTCGTGCTGCTCCATCAGCTGGGCAGCCTCAACGAGGGAACACCGCCGGGGGACAGTAACGGGGGTCCTTCGTGAGCACTCGCGCACATTCACGACCGTCACGTCCTTCCATCGGCTTGGTTGCCGTGCATGCGGGCCACACCCAGATGATCCGTGAGCCCGAGGTTCCGTGAAAGAGGCGAAAGTCCCTTCCGCGGCACCTGGGTCCGTCTCACACTGTCTTAGAGTTCAAATGCGGTGTTGAGCTCGTCGAAGGAGGGGACGGGATGGTGACGACACGGCATGACCGCTTTCCCCTGGACTGGGCTCCTGATCGCCTCCGGTGGCTGGTTGATTTCGATGTCGAACTATCGGGAGGCGTTTTCGAAGAATTCGGCAACGGTGACCACTACGTGATCACCGCCGAGGTGCCGGGTGTCGATCCGGCGCGTGACATCGAGGTCACCGTGTCCCGTGGGGTCCTGCGTATCCACGTGCGCCGCTGCGGCGGCTCAGTGCGTGACGACGACGCTTCTCGCTCGGGGCTCACGTACCGCGAGCTCGTGAGGGAGCTCACCCTGCCAGCGGGCAGCCGGGAGGATGGTGTGTCGGCCTCGTACCAGAACGGACTGCTCGAGGTCAACGTCCCGCTTGACGGCGAGGTCAAGCCCGACTTCATTAGGGTCCCCATCGTCGCCGGCTGAATCGGCAGCGACATCCGGCGGTTGCCGGGATTCCGAGCAGTCGCTCAGCTCGCATGCCGTGGCTCACGACCGTCGCCGTCCTCGGCACCGTAATGGGCGAGGAAGAGCTCCTCCAGCGAGGGCTCCCTGCTGAGCAGCTCATGGACTGTCGTGCCTGCCAGTACCTTCAGCAGCGGATCGACGCTCCCGTGCACCTGGCAGCGCACGACGTGGCCGTCCACCTCGAGCGTCTCCACACCGGGCACGGCGCTCAAGTCAGGGATCGATCCGTCGAACGTGGCCTCGACGATCAGGGCCGAAAGGTGACGCATCTCGGCCAACGTCCCCATCTCCACCAGCCGTCCGTTCCGCAGGATCCCCACACGGTCGCAGAGCGCTTCGACCTCGCTCAACATATGAGAGGACAGGAATACTGTCTGCCCTCGCTCTCTGGCCTCGTGCACACATCGGCGGAACGTCCGCTCCATCAAGGGGTCGAGCCCGCTCGTGGGCTCATCGAGCAGCAGCAGGGGAGCCCGGGTCATGAGCGCGGCGATGAGGATCAGCTTCTGCCGGTTGCCCCTGGAGTAGGTGCGGACCTTCTTCGACGGGTCGAAGTCGAACCGCTCCACCAGCTCGTCCCGGTAGGAAGTGTCCACGTTGCCCTGCACCCGCCCGAGCAGGTGGAGTGTCTCGGCTCCGGTCAACGACGGCCACAGGCTCGCTTCGCCCGGCACGTAGGCGAGCCGGCGGTGCGCCTCGACGGCCTCGCGCTGGCTATCGAGGCCGAATATCTCCGATCTCCCCGCAGTCGGTCGCGCCAGCCCGAGGAGCACGCGGATCGTCGTTGTCTTGCCGGCGCCATTGGGGCCGAGGTAACCCACGACCTCACCTTCGGCGACCTCGAGGTCGAGGTCCTTCAAGGCCTGGACGGGCCCGTACAGCTTGGAGAGCCCCTCAGTCCTGACGGCGAGGTTGCCCACCGATCAGTGCTCGATCACGCAGTTGACGCTGAACCGCACGTTCCCGGACTCGTCCCGCTGCTTCACGACCCCTTGCACCTCGCTCTCGAAACCCGGGAACCGCGCGTCCCAATTCTCGAACAGCCGCAGGTACTCGATGATCGAGCGAGATTCGTGGTCGAACCGTTCTCCTGGTACCACGACCGGGATGCCAGGCGGGTAGAGCACGCACAACACAGCGCTCACCCGTCCCTCCAGGTCCTCCAGTCGCACGTGCTCGACGTCACCGCGCACGAGGTGCCCGAACGCCTCACCAGGCGTCATGGCCTGCCGCGGCAGTCGCCGGTAGATCGCCTCTTGCATCTCGGAGGTGTCGTAGCCGGCGAGGAACTCGTGCATCTCGTGAGCGAGGTCACGGAGCCCGACCTCGCCGTACCGCTCGGGGTAGACAGCCGCCAGGGAGGGCATCGCCTCGCGCACCGGGACGTTGGTATCGAAGAGGTGCTTGAACTCGAACAGCTCGGCGACGAGCGTGGCGGACTTCCCTTTGGTCACCCCGATGGAGAAGAGGAACAGCAAGGAGTAGAAACCCGTCTTCTCGCTCACCACACCCTTTTCGCCGAGCAGCGCCGATACGAGAGCGGCGGGTATCCCCCAGGGCTCGGGAGCCCCCGACTCGGTGATTCCGGGCGAGACGATCGACACTTTTGTCGGGTCCAGCATCGCATAGCCGGGCTCGATTCCGGCGAAGCCGTGCCAACTGTCTTCCGGGTGCATCTCCCAGACACTGCGATCGGAGGTGAGCACGTCGTGGCTGGCATCGGAGAACGAGAGCTCGTAGCCCGGAGCGCCATCGGTGCCCTTGAGGGACACCTGCTCCGGCTGCCAGATATCGAACCACCACTCGAGCTCGGCCGCGAGCCGGTCCCGCACGACTGCGAGCTCCGCGCGGAACGCGATCGCCTCCTCGATGGCATCGTTCATGAGCGCCCGCCCAGGTGCACCCTCCATCATCTTCGTCGACACGTCCAGCGAGGCGAAGATCAGGTACTGCGGAGAGGTCGAGGTGTGCATCATGAACGCCTCGTTGAAGCGGTCTTCCGGCAGTGGCGCGCGGCCCTGGCGTATGTGGACCATCGAGGCCTGCGACAGGGCGGCGAGCATCTTGTGATTCGACATCGTGCTGACGACGGTCGGAAGCTGCCCGTCGCCGTGCGGGTGACTGGCCATGGCGAAGTGGTCCGCGTACAGCGGGTGGAACGCCGCATACGGGATCCAGGCTTCGTCGAAGTGCACGGTGTCGGTCACGTTCCCGAGTCGGGACAGCACCTCGGTGGTGTCGTACATCGTGCCGTCGTAAGTCGAGTTCGTCACGACGGCGATGCGCACCGGGTGCTCCCCGTCCTTTGGCACGAGCGGATTCATCGCCAGCTTGGCCTTGATCGCCTCGGGAGTCATCTCCGCCGGGTCGATGGGGCCGATCATCCCGAACCGGTTGCGCAGCGGGAGCAGCCAGACGGGGATCGCCCCGACCTGGATGACGGAGTTGACGATCGACTTGTGGCAGTTGCGATCGAGCAGGACGACGTCGCCCGGTGTCACGACCGATCGGAAGACGATCTGGTTCGACATCGTCGTGCCGTTCGTGACGAAATACGTCGTGTCGGCCCCGAAGGCCCGGGCCGCAGCCACCTCCGCCTGGCGGACGACGCCCTGGTGCTCGAGGATCGATCCGAGCGCGGGCACCGAGGACGAGAGATCCGCGCGCAGCGCCTTCTCACCGAGGAAGTCGTAGAACAAGTGACCTGCGGGCGACTTCAAGAAGGCGAGGCCACCCATGTGGCCGGGCGTGTGCCAGCCGTACTTGTACTCCTCGACGTAGTGGAGCAACTCGCCGAAGAACGGAGGTAGCAGCCGATCGTAGTAGTGCTCGACCGCCTTTTGGATGTGGCCGGCGATCCATT
>JBEKLQ010000126.1:0-2205 GCA_050010115.1 Acidimicrobiales bacterium
GACAACGACGAGCTCGCGCTCGTCTTCCAGCCCGTGTGGTCGATCGCAGAGGAGCGCTTCGTCGGCGCCGAAGCGCTCCTGCGGTGGCACGACCCGGAGCGGGGAACGATCAGCCCGGCCGAGTTCATCCCTGTCGCCGAGGATTGCGGGCTCATCGTCCCGATCGGCACCTGGGTGCTCGAACAAGCCTGTCAATCACTCGCACGCTGGAGCCGAGCGAGCCCCCGACTGGATGCGTGCACGATGTCGGTCAACGTCTCCGCCGTGCAACTCCGATCGCGCACGTTCATCGACGCCCTGGAGCAATTGATTGCAGCGACGGGCATCGAGCCAAAGCTGCTCTGCCTCGAGATCACCGAGTCCGTGCTCATGGAGGACATCGACTACTTCTCCGAGGTGCTCCGCCGGCTACAGGCCGTCGGGGTGAACCTGTCGATCGACGACTTCGGCACCGGCTACTCGTCGCTTGCCTACCTGCGCCGGTTCCCGGTCGACGAGCTCAAGATCGACAGGTCCTTCGTCGCCGGCCTGGACACTGACACCTACGACACCACGCTCGTGGCGGCGATGATCGGGATTGGTGACGCGCTCGGTCACCGGGTCGTAGCGGAGGGCGTCGAGACCACCGAGGAACTCGCGGCACTGCGTGACCTCGGATGCCAGTACGCGCAGGGGTACTTGCTCGCGCGCCCGTGCACCTTCGACGAGTGCGTCGATCTCCTCGACGGCGGACGCCCGGGGCCACGATGAGAGCGCGGCCCGCGGCGGGCCCCACTGGGGGGCGCAGGGCGCCTGGCGACCCCGAGCCACTGGGTGGGCACGACTGCAGACAGGCGCCCCACAGACGTTTGCGGCAGTACACCACGGTGGGACGCTCTGAACATGTGTGAGGCGTCGATCCCAACCTGGTGGCAGCCAAGAAGAGCTGGAACTTCGAAGGAGACCCAGATGACAGCGTGGCATCGAGCTCGGCCGGGACGTCCATCGCAGGGTCGGTGTCGTCGGCGCTAGGACGATGCAACATCGGGGCTCGCAAGGTCGCGACGACGCTCAGATACCTGGGCCTCTTGACGGGACCGGACGGGGGACCACTGCTTCTAGGGTGCCAACTGACCGCGCACCCATTGTTGGTTGGATGGCTTGTTCCTTACGCGACGATGTTCGAGCGAGATACGGCCACCAGTCCTCGACCTGGTCGTCGAGTCGGCCGCGCACCCTCCGCGAGTCCAATGCGGAGACGACCAACGATCGCTGCCGTTTCGTTGTCGACCACGTCATCCAACGGCCGGACCAACTATGTGGGCCCGCTTGTCGCGCGCTCTCCGAGACGAGATAGGTCGACCTCGGCATACCGAGGGTCGGGCCACACGGACGTCCCGAATCCGGAGGCGTTACTGCGGAGTGTGCTGCGCCACGCCATGACGTCCCACGGCGCCTTCTGCCATGAGGACATCCTCACCGACGATGGCGACAGAAAGCGTCCCCATACGCCTGGTCGCCGGCGCACAGAATGACGGACTCAGCTCACCCGCCGGGTACGCATACTCGGCAGGGATATACGTGCGATCACCGCAGACGTCAGAGCCCAAGGAGTCGTTGCCGACTAGCCTCGATTATTCGCGAGGTTGCGGCATGAGCCTGTCACTATCCGCGTAAAAGGCCTCCTCAACTGGGATAATGGCTGTCCGCTAAGCCAACCGTTATCACAGGAGGAGGCCTCTTGAAGGTGCATCGTAGCCGCTCGGTCCGTCGCGTCGAGGTAACGACCGACGGCAAGAACCTCGTCTCGCACGCCGGCACGGCTCTGCTGTCCGAGCTGGCCGATCGAAGCGGTCTCACGGGGGCGATGTCGGAGGCGATGGCCGGCTGCGGCACCGCCTGGCACACCCACGACCCGGGGGTCGTGCTCACCCATCTCGCCGTCGCCATCGCCGACGGGGCGGACTGCCTCACCGACTTCGAGGCCCTGCGGGAGCAGTCCGAGCTGCACGGCGACGTCGCCTCGGTCTCGACCGCCTGGCGGGCGGTGAAGAAGACGACCTCGCTCGAGCTGCGTCAGATCCCGCGTGCGGCGGCACGGGCCCGGGAGGTCATCTGGCTCGCCGCCCCGCCCGGCGACATCACCATCGACGTCGACGCCACGCTCTTGAACGTCCACTCCGAGAAACAGCAGGCGGCGTCGACGTACAAGCGGGGATATGGCTT
>JBEKLQ010000126.1:2211-12565 GCA_050010115.1 Acidimicrobiales bacterium
ACGACGAACGAGCCGCTGGCGGCGATCCTCCGCCCGGGCAATGCGGGCTCGAACGACACCGACGACCACCTCGAGCTGCTCGACCAGGCACTCGCCGTGCTGCCGGCCACCTACCGAGCCGGCCACGAGCCGGGCGACGACCCTGCGCTCGTCTCTCACCAGATCCTGCTGCGGGCCGACTCGGCCGGGGCGACGCACGGCTTTGTCGCCGGCCTCGTCGAGGCGAACATCGAGTACTCGATCGGCCATCACGTCAACTCAGCCGTGCACGGCTCATCTGCCGGCGCGAGCGCCCGCACCCCGGTGCCCAGCTCTCGATGTTCGACATGTCCGAGGGCTGGCGGCATACCTGCTTCATCACCAGCGCCAATGCGCTCCAGATCGACGCGGCGGTCCTGGAAGGACTGCGGGCTGGCCAGCCTGCCCTTCGCGAGCTTCACCCAGAACCTCGCCTGGGTGGCCGTCAGCCTGCTCGCCGGCGCACTGCTCGCCTGGGCGCAGATGACCTGCCTCGACGGTGCGCTCAAAAAGGCCGAGCCGAAGACGCTCCGATACCGGGTCCTGCATGTCGCCGCTGTGCTCGTGCGACGTGGGCGCCGGCTCGTGCTACGCCTCGACGAGACCTGGCCATGGGCGTCGGCACTCCGCCGTGCGTTCCTCAGACTGCGCACGACCTTCCCGTAAGAGGCAGGGTCCCGGCGCCCGACCCGACAACGGTGAGTCTTCCCGGGGGCGTGACATCCGACGAGAGCACGGACCCTTGACCTACCGCGCCCCCATGCCAGCGAACAACAGCTGCTGGCATATCACTGCCGACAACCCTTGGCTTGGCGTCAGCTACCGGGACCGGAAGAATTTTCGAGGCTAGGCAGGAAGCGAGCTGCCGGTAGTTGGGCACTCGAATCCGTAGATTGACTGCACGCTGGGCCTTCGTTCTCGGCGGCGGCGGCGGCAGTCTCGGCGCGATCCAGGTCGGCATGCTCCAGGCGCTCGCCGAACGACGCCTCACACCGGATCTTGCCATCGGCGCGTCGGTGGGGTCGCTCAATGGCGCCGTCGTTGCCCTCGATCCGGAAGGGGCGGCGAACCGCCTCTCCCACGCGTGGGCACGCATGACCCGCCAGCAGGACTTCGACAAGACCGACCTGCTCATCGAGGGCGCCTACGAGGCCGCACGACGGTTCCTCGAAGATCTCCACATCGACGGTCCCGGCCTCTACGGCTCTCCGTCAGGTCTCTGAGAGCGCCGGCAACGGACAGAGCGCCACCCAACGCCCGGGAGAGTTCAGGGCAGGCCGGGGAAAGAAGAGTGCCCCAGAACATCCGTAGTCCGTAGACCGAAGTTGTTCGCCTGCGAGCGGACCTTCGGCCCTACCGCAGAAGAGGCCCCGTTCGTACCCTGAGAGCAGAGCGCGATGTCATCGCGTTCTGGGTTGCTGGCGAGATGTGCCAACCGATGCACTCACGGCAGTCCCGAGCATGGAGACGACAATGACTATCGAAGAAACCGTAATCGCAGGAATGACAACCAATGGCACCTTCGTGGCGCCGGGGCAGCGCGGCAGCGTGGTGGACGTGAAGCCCCGCTACGAGAACTTCATCGGCGGGCACTGGGTCGCCCCGGTCAAGGGGCAGTACATGAAGAACATCAGCCCGGTCACCGGCCAGGCCTTCACCGAGGTGGCCAAGTCCACGCCCGAGGACGTGGATCTCGCACTCGACGCCGCCCACGCCGCCAAAGATGCCTGGGGCGAGGCTTCGCTGCCCGAGAGGGCCGCCGTGCTCAACGCCATCGCCGACGCCATCGAGGCCAACCTGACCATGCTGGCCGTGGCCGAGAGCTGGGAGAACGGCAAGCCGGTGCGGGAGACGCTGGCGGCGGATATCCCGCTGGCCGTGGACCACTTCCGGTACTTCGCCGGTGCCACCCGGTCGCTCGAGGGCCGTTCCACCGAGATCGACAAGGACACCGTCGCCTACCACTTCCACGAGCCACTCGGCGTCGTGGGCCAGATCATCCCGTTCAACTTCCCGCTCCTCATGGCGGCGTGGAAGATCGCCCCCGCCCTGGCGGCCGGCAACTGCACAGTGCTCAAGCCGGCGTCGCCCACCCCCTGGTCGATCCTGAAGCTGGCCGAGGTGATCCAGGACATCGTGCCCCCCGGCGTGATCAACATCGTGACCGGCCCGGGCGGCGAGATCGGGAAGGCCTTGGCCTCCAGCCCGCGCATCGCCAAGATCGGCTTCACCGGTGAGACCACCACGGGACGGCTGATCATGCAGTACGCGGCGGAGAACCTCATCCCCTCCACGGTGGAGCTGGGCGGCAAGTCGCCGAACATCTTCTTCGCCGACGTGATGGACGAGGACGACGAGTTCTTGGACAAGGCGATCGAAGGCCTGGTGCTCTACGCCTTCAACAAGGGCGAAGTGTGCACATGCCCGTCGCGGGCACTCATCCAGGAGTCGATCTACGACAAGTTCATGGAGCGGTGCCTCGACCGCATCCGCAAGATCACGCAGGGGAACCCGCTCGACCCGACCACCATGCTCGGTGCCCAGAACTCGGCCCAGCAGCTGGAGAAGATCGCCGGATATGTCGACATTGGCCGCCAGGAGGGCGCCGAGGTGCTGATCGGCGGTGAGCGGGCCCACCTCGACGGGGAGCTCAAGGACGGGTACTACTACGAGCCGACCGTGCTGAAGGGCCACAACGGCATGCGGGTCTTCCAGGAGGAGATCTTCGGCCCCGTGCTGGCCGTCACGACCTTCACCGACGAGGCGGACGCGGTGCGGATCGCCAACGACACCCTCTACGGCCTCGGCGCCGGCGTGTGGACCCGCAACGGGAACCTCGCCTACCGCATGGGCCGGGCCATCAAGGCCGGCCGGGTCTGGACGAACTGCTACCACCTCTACCCCGCTGGGGCGGCCTTCGGTGGCTACAAGATCTCGGGCGTCGGCCGGGAGAACCACCAAATGATGCTGGAGCACTACTCCCAGACGAAGAACCTCCTGGTGAGCTACAGCACCAAGCCCCTCGGGTTCTTCTAGAGGAGCCGGGCCGGGTCCCCGGGGAGTCGGCCATGGACGAGCCAGGTACCGACGAGCAGGGCATAGTGGCCCGCGTTGTCGCCACACCGGCGGCGCTCGAGGCGATCGCCCAGCTCGTGGCCGAGCGTGGCCCCGTCATGTTCTTTCAGTCCGGCGGGTGCTGCGACGGCAGCCTACCCATGTGTTTTACGGACGGGGAGTTCGTGATCGGGAGCCACGACGTCCTCCTGGGTGAGGTCGGGGGTTGTCCCTTCTACATCGATGCCCGGCAGCACCAGGTGTGGAAGCACACACAGCTCATCCTCGACGTGGGCATCGGGGAGCCTGAGGGGTTCTCCCTCGCCGCCGGTGAGGATCGGCACTTCATCATCCGCTCCAAGGTCTTCACTGCGGTCGAGCAGGCCGTGCTGGAAGGCAGCTGACGGGCCACTCACAGGAACGCTGTGCGACCGAGTCGAAGCCGCGAGGCGCTACGGGCGGGGGAGCACGCCGGACGGAGAGTCTGGCTCGGCCATCTGGGAGAGCAGCTCCTGTGTGCCGGCAAGGGAAGACGTGATGATGTGCTTGGCTACCTCGAGCAGCTCGAAGATCATCGGGTCGCCGACGGAGTAGTAGACGTTGGACCCGGCCTTGCGGACCTGGACGAGATTGGCACGCCGCATCACCCCGAGCTGCTGGGAGAGATGTGATGGCTCGATGCCGACTTCAGGGATGAGCTCGGCCACTTGGCGCTCGCCGTTCCGGAGCACCTCGAGGATGCGGATGCGCGCCGGATGCCCGAGGGTCTTGAAGAACTCGGCCTTCACTCGGTAGATGGGATACGCGGGCGTCGTCATGGCTGAGCGGCTGCCTCCTGCCTGTGATTGTGCCACCTCGAATTCGGGACATCGTGCCGCCGCCGTCGCCGACTCGCGCGAAACGACGGAACTGAGCCCTTGGTGGTCACAGGTCGTTTCCGGCGTAGGAGAGGTTGAAGCTCTTGTTGGCCAAGGGGAAGTCCGGGACGATCGTGTCGGCAAGCGACACGGGTAGGGCGGGCCAGTTGAAGAATGACGGGTCGACCACCTTGACACGCGAGAGGCGACCGTCTGCCCGCAGCTCGAGCCGGTGCACCAGGGTTCCGCGCCAGGCTTCAGCGATCCCGACGCCGCTCGGATTCGCTTTGTCGCCGGCAGAGACGACCAGCTCGAGCGGACCTGCGCGATCGATGAGCTCGGCGAGGAGCGACAGCGAGGAGCGCACCTCGTCGACCCGGACCTCGAAGCGTGCGAGCACATCGCCGCCCGTGCGCACGACTGCAGAGAAACCGTCCCCAACCTCCACGCACGGATGCGCCACACGGCCATCTAGCGCCTCACCTGAAGCCCGTCCAGCGACGCCGACAACGCCAAGCTCTGCGGCATGCGAACGATCCAGCACTGCCGTGCCCGTGAACCGCTCCATCACAAGGGCATTCGATGAGGAGACGTCCACCAGCTGTTCGAAGCGCTCACTGATCTCCGCCAGCTCCGCCGTCGATGGGAGTCGAAGCACGCGTGCGCCCCCGGGGAGCACGCCGCCGCGCAGCAGGCGGTGACCGGTGACCTCGGCGTTGAGTCGCAGCAGCAGCTCGCGCAAGCTGAGAGCCCAGGCGTTCGCCAGCCCGAAACCCACGTCGTTGCACAACGCCCCGAGGTCCGCTACGTGGTTGTACAAGCGCTCGAGCTCCAGCAGCACACCTCGTAGCACCCGCGCATCGGGAGCAACGTGTATCCCCTGGGCGTCCTCCATGGCGAGGCAGTAGGCGAGCGCGTGCCCGACTGCGGTGTCGCCGGAGAGCCGCTCGGCGATCTCGAGGCCGCCGGCGACGTCCTTGCCCTCGAAGAGACGCTCGATCCCCTTGTGCACGTACCAGAGGCGGGCTTTCATGCGAAGGATCGTTTCGCCGACGACCCAGAACCGGAAGTGGCCGGGCTCGATGAGCCCGGCGTGCACGGGACCGACGGGGATCTCATAGACGCCAGCTCCCTCCACCGGCACGAATGGGAACGACCCGGCATCGGCGATCATCGCGGGCGCCGGTCCGGCGCCGTGCCGCAGCGGAAACCAGTCGGTCGGCCAGTGCTCGTGAAGGACGAGCCGCCGGGGTTGCGGGTGCCCGACGGGCTCGATCCCGAAGAGATCGAGAAGCTCCCGCTCGAAGCGGCTCGCAGGAAACGAGAGGCTCGCGAGCGTCGGCACCTGCGGCCTCGACCGGTCGAGATCGACGTGCAACTCGACCCGGCGGTCCGGCGGACCGGACGTGAACAGGTAGACGGCGCGCATGGAGACCCCGTCGTCGTGCCCGGAGACGAGGGCGAGCCGCATTCCGGCATCGAACAGCGCCGCCGTCGTGGAAAGCAGGTCGCCCGGACGAACGCCGCCAGCCACTCGGTGCAGCCCTGCTGGACCCATCCCTGCGACGAGCGCGGAGGGAAGGACGTCAGTCAGTTGGTTCCCGGAGCCCGCCACGCTCGGGCCGCCCGTCTGCCTCACGGCGCCACCACGTGCGCGGCCGCCCTCAGCAACTCGGTGAGCGGCCAGGCGAACACGCCGATCACACCGCAGGCGACGAGGCCGACGATGAGGGGGGCGGTGACGAGCGGCGACGACCGCGCCACGGCGGCGGCGGGGACGGCGGCCAGATCGGTGCCGGCCAACACCGCCTCGGGTGGCGCCGTCCCCGGGCCGAAGAGCATGTGCCGGGCGTGGCCGGCGACGGCGATGAAGATCACGACCATCGCCACCATGGCGGCGGCGGCCGCCCAGCCGAGACCGACTTGGAACTCGGCACGGATCATGAGCAGCTCGCTCGTGAACAGGCTGAAGGGTGGCAGGCCGAGGAGTGCCAGGAGGCCGACGCCGAAGACGCCGCCGAGGGCCGGACGTCGGGCGAGCAGCCCATGGATGCCGTCGATGCGGCTCGTTCCCTCCACTGCCATGATCTCGCCCGAGGTGAGGAAGAGCACGCTCTTCGCCAGCCCGTGGCCGAGGATGTGGAGAAGCACGGCGGCGATGGCGAGCGGGATGCCGGCAGCTGCCCCCAGGGCGATGAGGCCCATGTGCTCGATGCTGTGGTAGGCGAGCATGCGCTTGTAGTCCCGCTGGGTGAGCAGGAGCGAGGCGGCGAGAGCGAGCGACAGCAGTGAGACCGCCACGAGCAGCGCCCGAGAGTAACCGGGCCCGACGGCAACGTCGGTCACGGCCTTGAACCGCAAGATGGCATAGAACGCCACGGTCAGAAGGACGCCGGACATGAGGGCGGACACCGGAGCGGGCGCCTGGCTGTGAGCGTCCGGGAGCCAGCTGTGCATGGGGGCGAGGCCGACCTTGGTGCCGTAGCCGAGCACGAGCAGGGCGAAGGCCACGCGCATGACGGCCGGGTTGAAGTGCGAGGCGTGCGCCATGAGCGACGTCCAGTCGAGCGCCCCGGCCGAGTGGCCGCCGGCGTGCAGCGTGGCGAGGTAGACGAGGACCGTCCCGAGGAAGGCGAGGGCGATCCCGACCGAGCAGATGACGATGTACTTCCACGACGCCTCGAGCGACCCCTTCGTGCGCCGATGCCCGACGAGGAACGTCGTGGCGATCGTGGTCGCTTCGATCGCCACCCAGAGCACGCCGACGTTGGCGGCCAGAACGGCGAGGAGCATGTTGCCGACGAACGCCTGCACGAGCACGAGGTACGTCGTCGCCCGCGCCGGCGTGGAGCGGCCGTCGGCCAGCTCAGCGGCGATCATGCGCACACCGAGCCAGGACGCCAGGGAGGCAACTGCACCGATGACGACGACCATGAAGGCGCTGAGCGCATCGGCCCGCAGCACGCCCCAGGCGCCGGTCATCGGCCCGATCTGGATCTCGCGCACCGCCACGACGGTCCCGAGTGCGAGGGCGCCGCAGTTCGTGCCGACGGCCACCCAGGCCGCCGCCGGTCGGGCCCTGCCGACGGCGACGACGACGGCGCCGAGAAGCGGGAGCAGCAGGAGGACGACGAGGGCCATCAGTCGTGCAGCTCCTGCAGGGCGTCGAGGTCGAGGTCGCCGAAGTCCGTCCGCAGCCGCACGGCGAGCACGCCGAGGACGACGACGCCGAGGAGCACGTCGAGGGAGACGCCGAGCTCGATGAGGAATGGCACCCCGGCGGTGACGAGGAAGGCGACGAGGGCGATGCCGTTGTCCACGAGGAGGAGCCCGATCATCTGGAAGATCGGCCGCCGCCGTGCGACCAGCACGAAGAAACCCACGAGCAACGTCGCAAACCCGACGGGCACCAACGTCCCGGCCGTCGTGCCGACAAAGCGGGCGATCCCCCGCGTGCGGGCGAAGGCGAGGAAGATCAGGGCGGCAGAGACGACGAGGGAGGCGGGGACGTTGACGAGGGGGCGGGTTTCTCGGGCGAGGGGTTGGCCCCCTGTCACGTGTCGGAGGAGCATGGGGATGGCGACGCCTTTGACCGCGATCACGACGGCGGCGGTGGCGATCAGAGCGGGGTCGTGCAGATGGACGCCGAGCAGGACGGCGACGGCGCCGAGGGCGACGCCCTGAAGTGAGATGGCGCGGATGACCGAGCGGATGGCGGAGAGCCAGAGGACGGCGACGGCACAGACGAGCACGGCCCCCACGCCGAGGGTGAGGCTGGAGGAGAACGACGACCCGCTCACGGTGTCACGAGCGACGAGACGACGGCGAGGACGGCGAGCACGAAGGCGCCCGCCATGAGCTCGGGGACGCGGAAGAGGCGCAGCTTGGCGACGGCCACCTCGAAGGCGGCCAGCACCACACCGAGCACCGCCACTTTGCCGATGATGGAGACGAGCCCGATGGCCACCTGCGCCGGTCCGGGGGCGGTGGCGATGCCCCACGGGACGAACAGATCGGCGAGAAGGGCGACCATGACCGTCAGGCGCATGGACTCGCCCAGCTTGACGAGGGCGAGGTCGGACCCGGCGAACTCGAGGATCATCGCCTCGTGGATCATGGTCAGCTCGAGGTGCGTGCTCGGGTTGTCGACCGGGAGGCGGCCGCTCTCGGCCACGATCACGATCACGAAGGCGACGAGGGCGAGCAGGCGCTGCGGTGTCGCCAGCCAGATGGGATGGGCGAGCGAGCCGGTGACGATCGCCGGCAGGTCCGACGAGTGGGCGGGGATCGACAGGGCGAGGATGGCCAGGAGGAGCGCCGGCTCGGCGATGGCGCCGATTGTCATCGCCCGGCTGGCGCCCATGCCGCCGAAAGCCGTCCCGGAGTCAAGGGCGCCGAGGGCGAGAGCGACCGACCCGAGGAGGAGCAGGTAGACGACCGCGAAGAGATCGGCGTACGAGCCGAAGGCCGGGTCGGTCGTGAGCAAGGGGGCGATGGCGACGACGACGAGCGTCGTGCCGACGAGGACGAGGGGCGCAAGGGAGAAGACCCAGCTCGCTTGGTCCGGCCGTATGCGTTCGCGACGGGCGAGCTTGCGGAGGTCGAGAAGCGGCTGACGGATCGGGGGCCCGACGCGGCCTTCGAGGCGGCAGCGCACCTTCCGCATCAGCCCGACGAGCAGGGGCCCGCCGACGACGACGAGCACGACCTGCAGCAGCGACGTGGCGGCGACCGTGGACGCAGGCCAGGCGCCCGTCACGGCGACTCCTCGGCCGCCGGGCAGGCGGCCGTCACGGCGACTCCTCGGCCGCAGGCGCCGACGGCCGTCGTCGCCCTCAGGGTGCGGAGGCGGCTCATGCCACCACGACGAGGACGACGACGAGTGCCACGAGGCCGAAAGCGAGGTAGCGGTGGACGCTCCCGTTCGGGACGCGTCGGGCCAGAGCGCCCCACCACCGCAGGCCAGAGGCGACCGGTTGGTAGAGGCGCCGCTCGAAACCGTCGTCGAGGGAAGTGTGGAACGTGGCCGACTCGACGTAGTAGCGGGACTCGGCCGTGTGGCTGACGTCGAGGTCCTGGGCGGGACGGAGGACGTCATCGAACACCCGGATCAACGGCTCGGCGAACGAGGTGGCTGTGTACTCCATGCGGGCCGTCTGGAGCTCCTGGCCGCAGCCCCAGGCTTCGATGCGGCGCACGGCCGCGGCCTGGGCAAGGCGCCGGGCGCCGGCGGCGAGACCGATGGCGAGCACGAGGCCGGCGGCCAGTAGCCCGGGAGCGAGCGCTCCGTGCACGCCCGTGAGGCCGAGGTGCCATCCCCGCGACAGCGGGTCGGGAACGGTGATCCCGGTGGCGGTCCTGGACGCGGCGAGCACGGCAGGGATCACGAGGAACGGGGCGACGCCGAACACGAGGCAGAGCGCCGCCAGAACGCCTGCACCCGCAGCCATCGAACGAGGAACCTCCCCGGCGTCAGCAGCGGGCTGCGTCCGCGGCTGCCCCAAGAGGCCGATCCCGATCGCCTTCACGACGGCCGCGGCCGTGAGACCACCCGTGAGGGCAAGCGCTCCCACGCCGATCGGCATGGCGATGGCGATGGCGGTGTTCGTAGACGGGAGCCCGTGCAGCATGGCCTGGAGCAGCAGCCACTCGCTGACGAAGCCGCACAGCGGCGGCATGGCGGCGATCGCCAGCCCGCCGACGATGAAGACGGGAGTGCTCATGGGCATGCGGCGGAGCAGGCCGCCCAAGCTGTCGAGGTCGCGGGTGCCCGTCGCCTGCTGAACCGAGCCGGCGGAGAGGAAGAGGGAGCCTTTGAACACGGCGTGGAAGACGACGTGCAGAAGAGCGGCGGCCAAGGCCACAAGGGCGAGGGCCCGGTGCCCGGTGGCGGCGAAGAGACCGGAGGCGCCCACGCCGAGCAGCATCAGGCCGACGTTGTCCGTCGTGGAGTAGGCGAGGAGGCGTTTCAGGTCGGTGCTCGTGGCTGAGTGAAGCGACCCGAAGAGTGCCGAGAGCGCCCCGACCGCCATCACGAGGAGCCACCACCAGGCCGGGCCTCCGCCGAGCAACCCGTCGCCGACCCGGACGATGCCGTAGATGCCGAGGTTCACCATGGCGGCCGACATGAGGGCCGACACCGGGCTTGGCGCCTCCGGATGGGCGCGGGGGAGCCAGACATGCAGGGGGACGGCGCCGGCTTTCGAGGCGAAGCCGGCGAAGGTGAGCAGGAAGACGGCATCGCGCGTCCACGCCGGGATGTGTGCCGCCCGTGCAGCCATGGCGGTGAACGACTGGCTGCCCGTACGGGTGGCGAGAAAGACGAGGGCGATCAGGATGGCGGCCGCACCGAGTTGGGTCATGACGGCGTACCACTGACCGGCGACCTGCACCTCGCCGCGATGACGATGGTCAGTGAGTACGAG
>JBEKLQ010000127.1:0-10671 GCA_050010115.1 Acidimicrobiales bacterium
CCGTGACCGTCGGCAGCTTCCCAGCCGGGTCGTCGCCGCC
The DNA here is from genome assembly GCA_050010115.1 of Acidimicrobiales bacterium. Taxonomy (GTDB): domain Bacteria; phylum Actinomycetota; class Acidimicrobiia; order Acidimicrobiales; family Bog-793; genus JAKACA01. Next base: position 41 of record JBEKLQ010000127.1, read on the forward strand.
GTCTGCCACCGTCCCGTGCCTCCTTGTCGCCGTCGTACGGACCGGCTGATCGTAACCCTGGGCCTCGCTACTGCGCCGGCGCGCCCTCACTCTCGCTCGAGCGCTCTGAGCGGCCCCGAAACGATGAGGGGATGGCGCGAGGATGGCGCGCCGTCCGGTACTGTTACACTTTGCCGGTCTGTTAAGAGTGACATCACCTGCCAGGGTCCGCCGTTCCGCCATAAGCACGGGAATGCCAGAATTCGTAGGAAGGAGGTGCCGTGCACCTGCGGCACGTTTCGTGTGCTCGGTCCGCGAAAATAGGTCCGGCGGATGAGAATTCCGGGGTTTTGTGACGTCCCCGAAGCTCCCTGAGCCTACTTCCGCAGCGCCTTGGAGTTGGCCCGTGGCTCCCTCGCCGACGACAGCGTCACCCACGACACCATTGACGCATAACCTCCTCATGAGGGCTCTGGGCCTCCTGCTAATTAGTGCTGCTATCGCAGTCATAGCCGTTAAGAGCAGTGCCAGCCGCGATACATCTGAGGTCATTTTCCTTGTGAGCCTAATATTCGCCTATGCCGGTTCGCGAACAACTTCGCCTGTCCTGCGTGTCTATGTCGTCTTTGTCGCTCTGTGGTTCTTTCTCCCGTCCCTTTTCGGATTGGACACAGGTCAACCTCAACTGACGCAGGTTTACCTCATCGTCGCGCTTTGGTTGTTTGCTTGGACTGGTGGCCAGTTGGTTTTCGACCGCCTAGACCACGTGGCTTCCGAAGCAAAACAGCCAGGCTATCTTCGCGATAGAGAAGCCTTGATCGGTCTCATGGCCATCGGATCGGTAGCTATGCTTATCCAAGCAAAGCAGATCGCGGAAGGCATCCGCGCGTACACACTACAAATCAGCGGCGTGACAGACACCAGCCTTTCAGGAGACATTGCCACAACGGCAGGACCGGCACTTATAGCTGCCTTCATAATAGCTCAAAGGTCATCGTCCCGTCGCGTCAAGACTATCATTCTGCTCCTCATGGTCATCGAAGCCATATTTCTCACTCAGAATGGATTCAGGAGTTCAGCGGTTGACTTTGAGGCTGCTGGCTTTATTGCATATATCGCCGTCTATCCACCTTCCACGTCGCGCGCGCGCCGGGCCCTGGCGGGCTGGCTACTAATAGCTGTAGTCCTAGGGTTACCTTTGCTCCTTATCGCTAGCAACATACGTCAAACGGCTCAGTTTGGAACTAGCCGGAATAGTCTCACCTTTGCATCGCTGCCTCAAGCTATATCAGGACGCCTAGACGAAACAGCTAACCTCGGGCAGGCTCTCGGTCCACTCAATCCACAAGCTCGTTCCGTCGTGGCCATGACGCATCAGCTCGAAATTCTTGTTCCGCGGCCGCTCTGGCCAGACAAACCAATCTTCAACTATGGAGAGCAAGTTTCATCGGCCATCTACGGAATTCCGGCGAGCTATAAGACAGCTTCTACCATAACCTGGCTGGGTGATCTTTACCTCAATGACGGTCCTTGGGGCATCTTGGTCAGTGGCATTATCCTCGGCTCGCTATTACGCCGAGTGCTCCGACGAGCCGTGCGAGGTAGCACCTTGATGATAGTCGTAACGGTTCCTTTAGTCACCGCGCTGTTCAACGCCGAAAGTACAATAATACTAGGCATCGCGGGCATGTTACAGACCGTCATTCTGCTCACTCTGGCCTGTCTGATCGCCCGTTCGCTGTCCCCAATATTGCTGGGCGGACGGTTGAGCCAATAGGGACAACCTGCGAACTGTGGTCCTCTGAATATTGGGACAGAAGCATAGCATGCGACGACGTTGCAATCTCTCGCCAAATCCGAACGCGGAGCACCCATACTTACTCGCCCGCGTTGAGGGCCCGAGCGGGATTTACATGCCACCAGCCCGTACCGGCCCCTATGGCAGACCCAAGGGTACGTCGCGAATGGCGTGGTAGTGTGACTCTGACGAAGTTACCGAGGAGCAGTTAGGGCTTGATAGGTCAGGACGGTGATGGAGAACTTCGACTCGCGGGTCGAGCTGTTGGAACCGGTCTCTGCGGTCAGAAGCGGCGCGCGTTCGATCAGTCCGCACCCGCACCCCGCCCGATCGAAACAGGCGCGCTGCGTGCATGAGATGAGGCACCAGGGTATGTAAGAGCGTTGTCCACTAACCGTCTCTAGATTCTTGCGGCCCCAGGTTGACCAGCGAATCCAGGAAGTTGTGACTGAATCTGACACTAACCCCCATCTTCTCGTGACCGTCGCGGTCGCGACGTTTAACCGAGCCGCCTTACTTCGGCGTGCCCTCCAGTCGGTGCTCTCCCAAGACTATGAGAACCTCGAAGTGATAGTCGGCGACAACGCCTCTGAGGACGAAACATACCTCGTCCGTCAGGCGCTCGGTGGCGACCGGAGGGTTCGCTGGATACGGCACGAGACAAACCGAGGCGCCCTGAGCAATTTCGAGATCCTTCTTCAGGAGGCCAAGGGTCATTACTTCATGTGGCTCGCCGACGACGACTATTTGTCACCCGGCTACATCAGCCGCTGTGCGACGAGGCTGTCTGAGCCGGACGCACCTAGGAATGTAGTCGGACGTGCTGTCTTGCGGCGGGACGGTGCCTTCGTTAGGGCGGAGTGTTTCCGATACATCGATACCGACCCCCGCAAGAGGGTTCTATTGTTCTATCGGACGGTTCGGGCAAACTCCCTCTTCTACTCCATGTCTACGACCGACCAGGCGCGAGAAGTTCTGCCCTTCATGCCGGGAGTGAGCTGTGACTGGGTCCATGTGGCTCGTCACGTTTACCTCGGACGTGCCGAATACCTCGATGACGTCACTCTCACCGTTAGCCTCCATGAACGCGATAGCGGGGAGAAAGTCGCACGCGGCTGGCACCGACAGGCATACAAGATGTTTTTCCTAGCATCCGACTCGGCGCGGGACGTTTGCACACATCCTGTCTATGCAGGGCTGCGACCGAGTCAACGTCGCGTGTTCGCGATGCGATGTGCTGCCATCACTTTCCGACGTCGCTCCGCTCGGACGGATTTGTTCTGTGCAGTCGCCATGACGTTGAAACGAATTCTCCCGGAGCGGCCGTACCAGTGGCTGCAGGGCACCTGGCGACGGCGTCGCCCCGAGCGCCTTCGCTTTTCGGCCAATCTTGATATCCACGCACCTTCAGGCGAGTGAACATCGGTGCGATCGCACGTTCACAATTCGTCTCGGCGGGTGGATCGCGGTAGCGCCGATCGTCCGGCCTGTCGTCATACGCCGCGAGACTGGAGGCGATGATGCAACCGCTCAATGAGCCGAGGAGGATCTGGTGGATGGCTCACGCCTCGTGATGGCTGTCACCCTCCGGCACGACACGGTCGTACGAGCTGAACTCAGCCTGGTTGATCCAGCCAGAATCCCGGCAAAGGCCTCCGACCCGGAGTCAACCAAGGTCAACCACGAAGGGATGCGGCTCGGCGTGCCCATCGCTCGCCACCCTGAGGGTATCCTCGTTCCCCAAGAGCCAGTCACACCTGTCACTAACGTGGACGGGGAGTTCTCTTTCTACGCGGAGATCGTCAGCGTCGGCAACTACCTCATCATGATGGACACCCTCATAGGGAATCCCCCGTCCGAATCACTCGCCGATCGATCGCGGAATGGTATCTCATGCCTGCGCTCCGCAGCTCTAACTCTCCCTCGTCTCGGTTCACGTTCTTGAGACGAGACCGTCGGTCGCTTCGGGGTGTCCTTTCGCCGACGCAGACGTTCGCCCCGCACGCCCTCCGGACGCAGACGGGTACACCTTCGGACAGCAACTCGCAGTTCGAAGAGGGGCCTGCTGCAGCAGGACCCGGTCAACATATGGCCCTCGACTATGTTACGACTTTGACAGTGAGTCTGCTGGTGGTCTGCCTCGGCGTCTTTACTGGATCGGTCTCCGCCCGGCTCCTCCACCCGATCGGCCGCGGACAGTTGGCAGCCATTCAACTCTGGCCGGTCCTACTAGCTACCATCGCCCTGTTTGGGATGCCCGAATCCGTTACCTACTTCGCGGCCAGTCACCGTGAGCGTTCGCGCCAGTACTTGTCTAGCGCTCTTCTGATCGTACTTCTGTTCAGCATCCCACTCATTGGTGTTGCCTACTTCGCCCTTCCTCACATCCTATACTCTAAGGGGTCGATGGTCGTTACTGGCGCTCGCATCTACCTTTGTTTTATCCCGTGCTATGCTTTTCTGTTTCTCCCTATTCAAGCAGTCAGAGGAGTCGGGCGGGTTCGCCTTTGGAACGTTCTTCGTATTCTGCCCAACGTAACATGGTTTCTCCTCCTCCTCATGCTATTTGTCCTCTCAAAGACCGACAAGTTGACTCTTACTGCGAAAACGCTAGCCGACTATTATCTCGCAGGTATCGGAGTTCTGTCGATCGTGACCATTTCCATCGCGATGGTGTCTCTCACGGGATCGACCCGCCCAGACTTGTCAATCATGCGGCCTCTTCTCCGCTACGGGCTGCCGGTTGCCGGAGCTATCCTCCCCATATTGCTACTCTTGCAGCTCGACCAGCTTGTCATGACGATCGTAGTGTCTTCGCATGCGCTCGGCCTCTATGTGGTTGCGGTTTCCTGGGGAGGAGCTGTAAGCCCTATCCTGAATTCGCTAGGTTCTTTAATGTTACCGAGAGTAGCCTCACGATCGGGTAAGCCACAACAGCACATACTCCTAATCCGTACGTCACGGCTCGCTGTACTGCTGGCGATCGTGATAACGCCACCCGTCTTGATCCTCACACCTGTGGCAATTCATGCGATATTTGGATCATCGTACGGTGGCTCGGTATCTTCAGCATATGTTCTCGTCTTGGCAAGCTCATTTCTAGGAGTGAGCTACATTCTGTCGGAATCCATCTTAGGTCTCGGAATTACGCGAGGACCCCTAATAGCGGGGACGACCGGTTGTGTTACGATGGGAATAAGTCTTGCAATTCTTTTGCCTATTCTTGGTATTCTTGGTGCGGCTCTGTCCTCGTTGATCGGGTATTCCACAATGGCCGGAGTCTTGCTTGTCGAAGCACATAATGCTACCGGCTCACGATTTCGCAATTTGTACGTTCCCACGGCGGTCGACATGCGAACGTTGCTCGACGGCTGCCGGGTTCTTCTAAGACGTTCAGTAGACAAGCGGCAAGCATAGTGACGAACGTGAGCTGGGCTACGAGAGGGCAGGCAACGGTGAGACGAAGAGGGCGAGACGAAGGGGCTGACTATTACCCTCGGGAAGGCCACGACGGTTCACGGCGATGGTTTGCTCATCCGCTCCCTCTCTCTTCGGCTAAGGGACCACCACAGGTTAACGCGCGCGGTGTAGTCTAGGTGGGTGGAAGCGACCGCCGAGGAGCTTGAGTGGTTCTTCGCGACGGTGCTGCCGCACATGAACGAGCGCCAGCGCCGTGTCGTAGCCGGAGCGACGGCGCTCATGATCGGTCACGGCGGCAAGGCGAGGGTGGCCGAGGCCTCCGGTCTTTCCCGCAACACCGTCATCCGGGCTACTGGTGAGATCTCGGCCGGCCTCGAGGTGACCGATCGCCAACGCGGCCCCGGTGGGGGCGACAAGCCGGCCATCGACAAGCAGCCTGGCCTGCTCGAGGCCTTGGACGAGCTCGTGCACCCAGACACGCGAGGCAACCCGATGTCCTTCGTGCGATGGACATCCAAGTCGACCTACGAGCTGGCTGACGAGCTCACCCGTCAAGGCTTCCAGGTCTCCGCCGAGCTGGTGAGGCGCCTGCTGCACCAGATGGGCTGCAGCCTGCAGGCGCCCTCCAAGCAGAAGGAGGGGACGGACCACCCTGACCGTGACTCGCAGTTCAAGTACCTGAATGCCACCATCGCCGGGTTCGCCGAGACGGGCGAGCCGGCCGTGAGCGTCGACACGAAGAAGTCAACATGAGCGGGTCGGTCACTCGGCGCGGATGAAATGCTGGCGTCCGCCTGTCGGGCGTGGTCGTCGTCTCCTTATTGGTGCCTGTGAGCCCGCAAGAAGTCTGGCGCGGGGACCGTCGGGACCCGGCATTGTCGCCATGAGCACGAACCCCAGAATCGTTTGAAAACCGGGCCCCTCCCCGGCAGGCGTCATGGACAACCGACAAAGGAGGGTTCCGATGGAGCAGATCTACGAGCGGGTGGCTGGGCTGGACGTACACCGCGACAGCGTGTCGGCGTGCGCGAGAACGCCCGGACGACGTGGCGGCAACCACGTCGAGAAGGCAAGATTCGCGACGACGACTGCAGGGCTTGTCGAACTCGGCATGTGGCTGGCTGAACAGGATGTCGCGGTCGTGGGAATGGAGGCAACTGGCGTGTACTGGAAGCCGCCGTACTACGCGCTCGAAGGCCAGTTCGAGGTGTGGTTGTGCAATGCTCGGCACGTCCAGAACGTCCCGGGTCGCAAGACCGACATGTCCGACGCCGAGTGGTTGGCCGATGTGGTGGCCCACGGGATGGTGCGGCCGAGCTTCGTGCCGCCCCCAGCGGTGCGCCAGCTCCGTGACTTGACCCGCTACCGGAAACGGCAGGTCGACACCCGCGTCGCTGAGGTCCAGCGACTCGAGAAGCTGCTCCAGGACGCCGGTGTGAAGCTGTCCTCGGTGGCCTCCGAAGTGCTGTCCCTGTCGGGGCGTCGCATGATCGAAGCACTCATCGCGGGCGAGCGTGACCCTGCCGTGCTGGCTGAGATGGCGATCGGGCGGATGCGCAACAAACTCCCTCAGCTCACCGAAGCGCTCGCCGGCCACTTTGGTACTCACCACGCGGTCGCCGCCCGGCAGATTCTCGCTCACGTCGACTTCCTCGACGAGAGCATCGCAGCGGTATCCGTGCAGATCGAGACGCTCACCGAGCCCTTCAAGGCGGCGAAGATCCTGCTGACGGAGATCCCAGGGATCAGCCGCATCAGCGCCGAGGTGGTTATCGCTGAGACCGGCGCCGACATGTCCCGGTTCCCGAGCCCGGGACATCTCGCTTCCTGGGCGGGCCTGGCGCCGGGCAACCACGAGTCGGCCGGCAAACGCCGCAGGGTCGGGACTGGCCAAGGCGACCACTGGCTGCGCCGAGTGCTGATCGAGTCAGCCTGGGCGGCGTCCCGGACCAAGGGGAGCTACTTCGGCGCCCAGTACCGCCAGATCGCACGCCGCCGAGGACCGAACAAGGCTGCCGTCGCCGTCGCCCACAGCCTCCTCGACGTGATCTGGCACGTCCTCAGCACGGGCGAGCGGTTTGAGGATCTTGGCGACGACTACTTCCAAAAGCGCCACGACCCCGACAAGGAGACGCGCCGTCTCCTCCGTCAGCTCGAGCGACTCGGCCACACCGTCACCGTCACGCCCAATCCCGCGACCTGAACTGAGCGCACAACTTCGAGGTTGAAACCTCGGGGCTAACGCCCCGAGCCGTTGGCGCGCGCCTTTGGTTCCGCGAGTGGGGAACGCATTTCACCCCAGAAGGAGCTGGTCGGCGAGTACCACAACAACGGCCGGGAATGGCAGCCGAAGGGCGAGCCGGTCGAGGTCCTCGACCACGACTTCGTCAACCCCGAGATGGGAAAGGCCGTCCCTTACGGGGTCTACGACCTCAGCAACGACGAGGGCTGGGTATCAGTCGGAGACAACGCCGACACCGCCGCCTTTGCCGTCGAGTCGATCCGACGATGGTGGCAGCACATGGGTGCCGAGCGCTTCCCCGCGGCCAAGCGCCTGTTGATCACGGCCGACGCCGGCGGGTCGAACGGCTACCGCATCCGGGCCTTCAAGGTCGAGCTCGCCAAGCTCGCCGCCGAGATCGGCCTCGAGATCACGGTCTGCCACTACCCGCCCGGAACCTCGAAGTGGAACAAGATCGAGCACCGCATGTTCAGCTTCATCTCCATGAACTGGCGGGGCCGGCCCCTCACGTCGTACCGCACGATCGTCGAGCTGATCTCCACGACCACGACTCGCAAGGGTTTGCGCGTCCGGGCCGAGCGCGACACGACCGGCTACCGCACGCAGGTGAGGATCTCAGACACCGAGCTTGCCGCCGTGCCCCTTCGCCGGCACGAGTTTCACGGCGATTGGAACTACACGATCGATGCGACGTGAATGCTCACCCTCGACCTCGGCCGAGCGCCAACGCTCAACTTAAATCGCGGCGGGCCCTAACTCCGATCTTTCACGCCACCACGTGAGCTGAGCCCTCCAAAGACGCGGAATCGCCCTCCCGGTAAGGGAAACTGACGGTGTTCAAAGCCTCAGTTGACCAACCAGGAGGGCACTTCCGAGATGAACGGTACCAGCACCCGTCGCGTGAAGGTGGAAGCCGGCGGGGCGGGCGTGGTCGCCCACGTCGGCCTGCACGCACTGGGTCGATTCGCCGACCGGATGGGTCTCGGCGATTCACTCTCGGCTCGCATCCCGATTTGTTCCGAGCGTGCCCCGCTGCACGACCGGGGCAAGGTCCTCGTGCAGTCGGCCCTCATGATCGCCGGCGGTGGTGAGAGCTGCGCCGACATCGAGCACCTGCGAGCACAAGAGGACCTGTTCGGGTGGGTACCGTCTGACTCGACAGTCTTTCGCACGTTCCACGAGATCAGTTCAAAGGTGCGCGCCGACCTCGCCGAGTCGGTGGCCGAGGTGCGTGCGCAGGTGTGGGCGCGCTCGGCGGCCACGACCAGGAGCGCCCCGGTCTTCCTCGACATCGACGCCTCCCTCGTCGAGATCCACTCGGAGAACACGTCACAGACCGGACCCAACTACAAGGGCGGCTTCGGCTTCCATCCGATCTTCTGCTTCGCCGATGCCACCGGTGAGGCGCTCGCTGGACAGCTGCGCCCCGGCAATGCCGGCTCGAACACCGTGGCCGATCACATCAAGGTCCTCGACGACGCCCTCGCCCAGTTGCCCGAGACCATCGGTGCCGGACACGGTGACGGTGACGACCCGGGTCTCGTCGGTCGACCCGTTGTCTGTCGCACCGACTCCGCCGGCGCGACGGAGGGCTTCTGTCGGGCCTTACGTGCCCGCAACGTCGGCTTTTTCACCGTGGCGGGCACCAATGCCCAGATCCAGGCGGCCATCTTGGATGCCATGGGGATCGAGGAGGCCTGGTCGGAGGCGCTCCGCCAGGACCGAAGCGTGCGCGAGGGGGCGGCGGTCTGCGAGCTCACGAGCCTGGTCGACCTCTCACGCTTACCTGCCGGCACGCGGCTCATCGTGCGGCGTGAGCCGCTCCACCAGGGCGCCCAGCGGAGCTTGTTCCCCTCGCTCGACTACCGCTACTGGGGCTTCTACACCGACCAGGACGGCGAGCCGGCCACCCTCGACGTCACCATGCGCGCCCATGCGCATGTCGAGCTGCACATCGAGCGGCTGAAGGAGTCGGGGCTCTGCCGCTTCCCCTTCAGCGACTTCGAGGCGAACGCCAACTGGATGGCGATCGTCATGCTCTCCGCCGATCTCGTCCGCTGGTTCCAGCTGCTCTGCTGCGACGGCTACTTCGCGACGGCGCGGCCGAAGGCGCTCCGTTGGGGTCTCTTCCATGCACCGGGCCGGCTCGTCCGTTCGGCACGGCGCCAGGTCGTGCGCATCCTCGACGGCTGGCCGAGCGCAGAGGCGCTCCTGTTGGCCTACCGCCGCATCGACCTCATCACCTGAGCGGACCAGCTCCCGACGAACCGGCGCCGGGTGAGCCGTGCGCGCCCGCAGTTGACCCATCTCGCCACGAACAACCCGGTGGGACAGCCGCAATGGCGCTCACCGTGCCTCGAGACCGGCGGAATCGTTCCTCACCAGTCCGGGGCCCGAAGATCAATCGCCGGCGAGGCCGCTCACGAGTTCCCGTGTAGGTCGAGCGCTGGCGCGGTAGCACGTGCCGAGGCGACTGGGTCCCGACCAGGCCGTAGTGGTGGCGTTTCTCAGCACACCGGCCCGGAACCCGCGAAGCCATCCCGACCTGCCCCGTCTCCAGCGCCCGCCCGTCGAACCGTGCATGCGGTTCTCTCGCACACGGCTCACCGACGTCGTTCACCGCCGGCATTCGGCCTTCCCCGCCAGGCCCTGAACGGCCTGGGTGCGACAACGATTCCGTCAAGGGAGATGAGCCCGAGGTGGTTCGGGGACTGGAAGGCGACGACCGAGCTCCTCGGCCACCGCGGCCGGAAGCAGGACCCCCTGTATCGCATCCGAAAGCTCCTCTTGTCGGGATCCGAGCGCCTCGATGAACGCGGCAGCTCGAGGATGCTGCTCGGACTGCGGCTCGGTGACCCCGACACCGACGATCCACCTACCGCCGCCGTCCTCCTCGACAAGGCCATCGCCGGCTGTCTCGCCGACGACGTGCCCGAGATCCAATCGCTCGGGAACACCCTCAAGAGATGGCGGTCGGAGATACTCGCCCACCACGAGACCGGGGCATCGAACGGGCCGACCGAAGGGCTCAATCTTTGCGTGAAAAAGGTCAAGCGCGCCGGCCATGGCTTCGCCAGCTTCGACCACTACCGGCTTCGAGTACTGCTCCATGCCGGTGGTGTCACCTGGCCGTCACGACCGAAGCCGCCAAGGATCCGGTCGAGGTCTCCCCACTCAGACGCGTAGAGCCGC
>JBEKLQ010000128.1:0-10324 GCA_050010115.1 Acidimicrobiales bacterium
TGGTGAGGTTCGCAACCAAGCCAGAACCCGTGCCTGCATCTCCATCCGAGCCTTCGATGGCAGGTCCCGTGCCGTTCGTCGTTGCCGACACAGCCGCGGAGGCGTTGGCACTGTTGTCGATGGTTGCCTGGACGGCACTGCTAGTGCCTAGAGTCTCTGCCGCTATCGCCGGGGAGGCGTTGGAAGGGTTGGTGAGGAATGCAGCAACGCCGACGCACGTATACATCCCCAGGTCAGTGCCGCAGACACCGTAAGTGGTGCCCGAGGCACTGAAGGCTGGCCCCTCAGAGTTGCTCAGGAACAGCGCGTAGGAGCCTATTTCGCTCGTTGAGACGGCGAGTTCGGTGGTCACGTTAGCGGTGTTGAACTCGCCCAGCACCAAGTAGTCGCCCGAGGCCGCGTCTGCACGCGGAGCCTTGGCCATGGCGCTCGCTGCAAGACCTGCTAACCCGGCAGCCCCTCCGAGCAGAATTGCCCTGCGCGTCTTTCCCGATGCCTCGGTGCCCTGGTCCTTTTCCGTCTGCTCTCGGTCCATCGTCGCCTCCCAAATCGCGCACGTACCTTTCAGGGACTCATCAAACTCACGGTGAGCGCGACGACCCAGAACTGGTAGGGCCGAAGGACCCGGCTGCCTGGGCAAGGCGATGCCGCCTCCGGCAACTTGGAGATTGCGGCTTCGTGTTTTTTGCTGGCAGACAGCGCCTCGCCCGGTCCACGTAGTTGCGTGCACAACGACCGCCCATGAAAGTGCGAGAATGGCTGTATGCCCAGAGCCAAGCTGAGCCTGGTCAAAGAACCTTGCAGCAAGGAGTAGTGTCCGCTCCAGGGCCAGCCCCTTCCACGCTGCAAAGCGCACAACCGGAGTCGGCAGCCGTATGCCAAATGGCCGATGAACGGGCAGCTCGTCTGCAAGAACCATGGTGCGAAGACACCAGCAGCGCTCGCCACCGGCAGGCAGCGCCTGGCGATGCGGGAGGTTCTGTCACGCTCCAGCCGAATCGTCGCTTATGACGGGGACGACCCGCAGACGCCTGAGGACGGACTGCTCTTTCAGATTCGCTGGTCTGGGCAGGTTGCCCGCTCTTTGGCAGAGGCCGTTGAGGCACTCGTCACGGACCAAGACATGAGGACGAAATCGTCAGGAGCCGGACAACAGATTCACGCTCTGCTTCGGATGTGGACCGACGAGCGTGCCCTTCACGCCAAGTTGTGCGCTCTCGCTTTGAATGCCGGAGTCGCCCAACGGAGTCTGGACCTTGTCGAGGCTCAAGCGAACATGATCGCCGCGGCGATGCTCGCCTTGCTGCAATCGCCCGCTCTCGGTCTCGCGGCGGATCAGGTCATGGCTGGGCGCATCGTTGCCGCCGAGATTCTCCGATCGCTGCCGGGCGCCCCGCAGGCGTTGCCCATGCCGATGCCTCAGTGACGGGTTGATCCTCTGTTCGAGTGGTCTGGCAAGCTCGTGAGGCCTCGGTGGTCTGAGCATCCCCCCGAGCAGCGGCGACCGACTGTGATTACGCTCTCAATCAGGCGCACTTTGCTGCAGCCACCAAGAGAGGGGCGCCCCATCTCATTTTCATCCGGCCTTGTCGAAGCCACCACCAACGGCGGCCGAACCTGGACCCAGAGCAATCCGAGCGGTATCGGTGTCCTCTCCGGCGTGTCCTGCGCGAGCATCTCGGACTGCATAGCGTTCGGCGCTGTCGTCGTCATCGCAACCAACGATGGCGCACGCACTTGGACCTCGGAGACCCTTCCGAACGGGGTGACTGGCTTTTCCGGGGTCTCCTGTGCCACGACGACCGCGTGTTGGGCGGTCGGCAGCACGTCGAGCGGTTCAGCGATTCTCCGGATGCTCAGTGCTGCACCCACAATCTTGAGCTTCTCGCCCACGTCGGGACCAGTAGGAACCACGGTGACCATCACCGGCGAGGGCCTATCGAGCGCCAGCGGAGTCGCCTTCAACGGGACCTCCGCCGCCATCGTCTCTGATACCGCCGCGCAGATCGTCACGAAAGTCCCCACGGGAGCCACGACCGGGAAGATCTCGGTCACGACACCGGTCGGCGCGGCGTCAAGCGCGAGCTCGTTTTCGGTGTCCCCGCCAGTCAGAGTTCCCGTTACCCCCACGGGCGAGCCTTGGGCTAGCTGGCTCTACTGGGCTCTCGCTTCCGCAATCGGCGTCCTCGGCCTCGTGCTTCTTCAGGGCGGCCGCCGCCGGCGTCGTTTGAGCTGAGTCCTGGGTCGCACCACAGCCCTGGCGTCCTTACCGCCACCGGGGCCACCGTTCCCAATCGATGGTCCACGTAACAGGGCGGGCTCGCCGGGATGGGACTCAGGCGAGAGATGGGCGCGAGCTGAGCAGCGCAGTAAGCCACGGCCTGAGCATCCGGTCGGGAGCTAGTCCGGTTCGTCACCTACTCTCGACCTCGCCACGTTCGTAGGCGCGGGTCAGCGGGTCAGACGATTGCCGGTATGTAGCAGAGGACGGTGACGGTGGCGATGGCGTTGGCTCGCACGCGAACAACCGTGTCCGCACAGCGCGGCGAGTGCTACCTGCGTCGAGAGGTGTGGCGGACACTCTCGCTCGGACCTGACGGTGGAGGACCTGGCCAGCTCCAGCTGGCTACACCTAGCTCGCGCTTCGAATCACTGCATGGCCTTCGCGCACGAGTTTGGCGATGCTGCGGTTCTCTGACAGGTTCTCGCCGACGCCGACCACGAGCTCGGCTCCGACGGCGACCGCGAGCTTCTCAAGGGTTTCGAGTGTCGGGCGGACGCCTCCGCCTTCCATACGGGCGATCGCCGACTGGGTGGTTCCCATCCGGGCTGCCAGATCCGCCTGAGTTAGCGGCGGCTGGGGACGACGACGATATCCCCGAGCGGGTCGCGCATCGTGCGGAGTCGCCGGTCGTCGGGCTCTCGCTCAGGTGACGGTGACGGTGACCGACTTGGAAACGCCGGCCGCGTTCGTAGCGGTGCTGGCGCGCTGCACACGAAGGACGTATTTATCGGGCTTCTTCGTCGAGAAGCTGATCTCGTAGCCCACCTCCTTCTTGCCGTTCGGGAGCGTCTCGAGCTTGATCACGGCGGACTCACCGGGGTGAGTCCAGCTGCCAGCGACGAGCTCCTCGAGCACGACAGTCCGGCCGGACTCGTTCGGGGAGACGGTGCCGTAGAGCACCGTGGCGACACCGGGCGCGACGCTCGTCTTCGTGACGGCCACGCTCACGACCTGGGCGACCGATAGCGTCCCGATGGCGCTCGTCGCCGGGTCGTGACCGATCGAGCCGACGAACCTCCATTCGTAGCGGGTGTTCACCGTCGGGCTCACCGTGATGGTGGATGTGCCGCTCGAGCCGGTCTTCCCCGCCGCCACCTTGGTGAACGGGCCGCTCGAGCCGGGTCGTGACCAGAGCGACACGACGACGCCCGGGATCGGCTTCGAGGTCGTCGAGTCCGTCAGCGTCGTGGTGAGCGCGATGCTCTTGCCGTAGTTGATCGTCGTAGTGGGCGGCGCGCTGAGCTTGGTGGCGTCGCCCGGTGCGTACGGGATGACGGGTGCCGACGGGCTCGACCAGGAACCGGCGCCGATGGCGTTCACGGCCTGGATCTCGAACTCGTACGTCACGTAGTTGGTGAGGCTCCCGATCACAGCGGGTGAGCTCGACACGACGCCCGCGCTCGACCAGGTCGTCCCACTGTTGGTCGATTTGCGCACGTTGTAGTGCTCGATGGGCGTGCCCCCGTCACCAGGTGCGGTCCAAGTGAGCCTCACTTGCTTGTTGCCTGCTGTCGCTTGCAGGCCGGACGGCGTTCCCGGCACCGTCGCGACCGGGCCCCCGATCGCAGACAGCGGGACCTTGATCGTGCCTGCGGTCGTCACGACTGCCACCTGACCGCTGAGGGAGCCGGCGCTCGTCGGGGCCACCGTCACGTCGACAGTGCAGTAGGCACTGTTCTCCACCGAAGCGATCAGCAGCGCGTCGGTGCAACTGTCCCCAGTGACCGAGAAGTCCGTGCTCCCCGTCGTCGACACCTTCGAGGTGCCGACCAGGCCGCCTCCGCTGTTGCTCACCTCGAAGCTCAGCGTCTTCGACAGTGCCTGATCGACGGTCCCGAAGTCCAGCGAAGAATGGTCTGAGTGAATACTCGGGGTCCCCACCGCGCTCGACTGCACCGAACCGATGTCGCAGCTCGAGAAGGAGGCACCGAGTAGGTACTCCCGTTGATCGGCGAGCGAGCAGCCGCTTGGCAATGCAGCTCCGAGTGCTTGGCTCGGTGGCAGGACCGACGGTGTCGGGCCACCGTTCTCGGCCGGCGTAGCGAGCGTGTCGGTGAGAGCGATGTCCGTCGAGTCCCCGACGTTGCAGGTCGAGCCTGTGAGGTTATAGCCGTTGTCGGTGCCCGGCCCGCCTCCCCCGGACTCCCAGATTCCCCCGACGCCGGCGGAGGCGTAGCAGTCTTGGGCTGTGGATGACCCGGTCGGGATGTTGTCTCCGACGATCGTGTTCTCGGCGTGAACCTCGGTCAGGTCGCCGAACATGTCCACTCCGATCGAGTTCTGCGCGATGGTGTCGTTGTCGAGATACGGCTGGGCGCCGTTGTCGGCGGAGAGTCCGGCGGCCGAGTTGCCGGAGAACGTGCTGTCGTCGATCGAGCCGGATCCGTTGATCTCCGCACCGACCAAGTTGTCGATGAACGCGTCGTTCGTGACGTAGACCGACGTCAGCTGGTAGTCGTCCTCACCGGTCGTGTAGTACATCCCGACGCCAGCAGTGGCGGTCGCGTTCTCGAACAGGTCGTCACGCAGGTTGAGGTTGACGTTGTAGGCATCGAGCCCGTACCGCGGGCCCGATGCGCCCGGATCGATCGCGACGTTCTCGATCGTCACCCTCTCGTAGAAGTAGTAACCGGCTGTGAGATCGATCTCGGCGGTCGGTGGTGTGCCGGTGCAGTCGCTCGAATCCCAGGTGACCGTACTGAGGGCGGCCTCCGGCCCGTTGAGAACGGTGCCGCTCGGCTCACCGGCGAGGCCGACTCCCTCGATCGTGATCGCCCGGTAGTCGTCCGGGATCGAGATCGGGCAGTACGTGCCCGGCATGAGGGCGATCGTTGCGGGTGCGGAGCTGGCCCCTCCCTCCTCGGCATCGCTCACGGCTTGGGAGAGGGTCAGGCAGCCCGGAACCTTGACCGACGTCCCATAGCCACAGGCCAGGAAGAGATTGGGATTGGTCGTGGTGGCGCCGGCCGGTGTGGCCTGGCCGAGACCGACGCTCAGCAGTGCGGCAAGAAGGGTGGTGCCAGCGGTGAGGACTGCTCTCGCCCAGCCGCCAGGGCGTCGCCCGCCGTGCACGATGCTGCCCCCGCTCCGGCTCCAGCCGGTTGCCGTGGGAGCGGGCTCAGTCACCCTGCACCGTCCAGACACGCGCGGGACGCCGCGAGATCGGATGCAGCATCCGAACCGTCCACCTCGCTGAACTCCGCGTCCTCGTGGAACCAACACTACCCCGGTCATGCCGCTTGACGGCCGCGGCGGCGCCGCTGACCTGACCCCCCTCAGTGGATCGGTGGACAGCGCCGGCCGCGTCCCAACAATTGGCTTGCAGCTTGTTGCACGTCGTCGTAACCGCTTCGCCACGACTCGTGCTGCACTGCCGATGACCTGCGGCGACGTAACTTGGCGCCACTCGGTGCAGCGGGACGACAGCCACTAGATTGCGCTTTAATCCCAAAGGTGCAGGGTTCGAGTCCCTGGCGGCCCACCACGATATTTCGGGAGAGAGAGACAGAAGGGCCGAAACGGGCCAAGGACGCGGACACGACGCCGGGGACCAGGGCCGACGAGAACGGCCGCAACGGAGACCACGGGAGCCACGCACCGGGGAGCCGGACCGGACGGACGGCGGCCCCCGCCGGCCGGACGGCCGGGACGGCGGGCAGAGACGGAGACCTACAAAACAGCAAGAAGCAGACGGCGAGGCCCACACCGGCCGGACGGCCGGGACGGCGGGGAGGGAGCAGGAGGGCGCGGCCTTTGTAGCGGCCCGGTGAGGCCACGTCCGACCGGTCCGCTGGCGCGACCGTCCCCACCGTGTCGGCAGCCTCCGCCATTCCCGGAGGTTGTTGCGCCTGGAGGGCCTCCCGCGCCGGGTGGTGACCGCAGACCGCTGCACGCGGTCGCTCCCAGGCACCCATGCCGCCCTCGTGATAAGTCGCACCGTTTAGAGGCTTTGTGCTCTGTTCTCGGGCCCCGGGCGGTGATTCAATGAGGACTGGGTCCCCGTTCGAACCACAGGGTGGTCCGGAGGTGCTGCAATGTTTCGCTCGACCGGCTCCCCGTTCGCTTTCCCGCGCCGCGTTGAGGTGCACTTCAGATTCGGCAGCATGCTTGCGCGCTGCCTCATGGCTCTCGTAGCGGTGATCGGCACGGCGATGATCGCGATCGCAGCGCCGGTCTTGGCATCGACTCGGTCAGGCACCGTCCGCGTCTCCTCCACCCCGGCACCACGCGTCCCGGCGGTCCGGGCCGGCGTGCCCCCGACCTGGGCGCTCCAGACGGTTCCGTCGCCGACCGGCCCCGACGGAGCGCTGATGGCGGTGTCGTGTTCCTCGGCTACGGACTGCACCGCCGTCGGTGGCTCCAGCACTCTCGCCGGCAAGCCGGTGGCGCTCGTCGAACACTGGAACGGCACGACGTGGTCCATCGAGGCCACGCCCAGCCAGGCAGGTGCCTTCGGCATCTACCTCAGTGGGGTCTCATGCACCTCGGCCACGGCCTGTACCGCCGTCGGCTACTACTTGACGCGCGCCGGGATGCAGCAGACTCTGGCCGAGAGCTGGAACGGCACGACCTGGTCCATCCAGACCACCCCGAACGCGAACGGCGCCAGCATGCTCAGCGGCGTCTCGTGCACGTCGGCTGGAGCATGCACCGCCGTCGGGAACTCGGTCGACAGCACGGGTAACGAGATGACCCTGGCGGAGCACTGGGGCGGCACCAGTTGGTCGCTCCAGACCACCCCGAACTTTCCCGGGGCGAGGGGCAGCGAGCTCAACGGAGTCTCGTGCACGTCGGCCACGGCCTGCACGGCCGTCGGGGACACCCCCCTCGACTACGGCACTCAGCGGAGCTTCGCCGAGCACTGGAACGGCACCAACTGGTCGCTCCAGACCACCCCGAACCCCACCGGCGCCGCCGGCAGGGTGCTCAGCGGGGTTTCGTGCAGGTCCGCCACGCTCTGCATCGCCGTCGGGTACTCCACCGACGCCTCCGGCACCGGGAGGACGCTGGCAGATCGCTGGAACGGCAGCAGCTGGTCCGTCCTGACCACTCCCAATCGCGGCGTCGCCCCGGGCGATAACCTGGTCGGAGTCTCCTGCACGTCGGCCTCGGCGTGCACCGCCGTCGGCGCCTACGTCACCGTCGCCAACCCGGGTGGGGTGCCGCTGGCCGAACGCTGGAACGGCACTAGCTGGTCCGTCCAGACCACTCCGCAACCGTCCGGCATCTGGACCTGGTTCAGGGCGGTGTCCTGTCCCTCGGCCACGGCGTGCACCGCCGTCGGCGTCCACCTCGACAATCAGCGGAACGGGTTGACGTTGGCCATGCGCTGGAACGGCACGAGTTGGTCGGTCCAGTCGGCCCCGAGTCCGATCGGCGCCAAGGGGAGCTCGCTCAGTGCGGTCTCGTGCACCTCGCCCACGGAGTGCACGGCGGTGGGAACCATCAACCTGCCCCCCGGACCCCCGCTGACGCTGGCCGAGCGTTGGGACGGCACCAAGTGGTCCATCCAGGCCATGCCCCAGACCGGTTCGAACAGCTACCTCACGGCGGTGTCGTGCCCCTCGGGCGCAGTGTGCATTGCCGTCGGAGGGTCCTTTAACCCCACTGCCGCCCCGACGTTGGCCGAGCGCTGGAACGGGACCACTTGGTCCGTCCAGGCGACCCCGAACCCCTCTGGCGCCCAATCCAGCCAGCTGAGGGCGGTCTCGTGCACGTCGGCTACGGCCTGCACCGCCGTCGGTGACTACACCGACAGTACCGGCACGCAGCGGACGCTGGCCGAGCGTTGGAACGGCACAACCTGGTCGATCGAGAAGACCCCGAACCCAGCCGGCGCCACGGCGAGCGGGCTCAGCGGGGTCTCGTGCACGGCCACGGCCTGCACGGCCGTCGGGAGTTACACCGACAGCACCGGCACCCAGCTGACGCTGGCGGAGCGTTGGAACGGCACCGCTTGGGCCGTCCAGACCACCCCGGAACCCAGCGGCGCCACTGCCGGCGAGCTCAGCGGGGTCTCGTGCACGTCGGCCACGGCCTGCACCGCCGTCGGGGACTACACCAACAGCACCGGCATCCAGCTCACGCTGGCCGAAGGCTGGAACGGCACCACCTGGGCCGTCCAGAGCACCCCCAACCCGTACACGGTCACGGGGGACGTCCTCGAAGGGGTGTCGTGCACCTCGGCCTCGGTCTGCACCGCCGTCGGGGTGGACGGCTACGGGGCGCCCCTAGCCGAGCGCTACTCATAGTCGCGATCGGTAGCGAGCCTCGCCGGGACGAGCTGGACACTCGAGTCTCCCGACCAATGACGGGACCGGCGCTGCCTTCGCTTCGATCTCGTGCCCGACGGAACGGCGCCTCCTGGAAGCCCGCGGTGCCGACGCCCCCGCAGTCCGGTCAGCTCGCTGCGGGGACAGTCTCGAGATGCCTCGCTCATCCGCGATGTCATCGAGCAAGCCGCAGAAGGCCGGCGCCGATGTCGCTGGTGGTGACGTGGCGGGTCATGGGCTCGGAACCCTCGCCTGCTCCTCGATGAGCCTCACCAGCGCAGCCCACGTCGAAACGTGCGGCGTCCACTTCCCCCGCCGGACGTCCGACGCCGACGCCTTGCTCATCCCCGTCGCCTCCATGATCGCCTTCAGTGGGACGTTCGCCAGGCCGGGCAGGATGTCCCGCTGGAACCACTCGGGGTCGCATGCCCTCCCGGGGTTGGCCTGTTCCCACTCGGCGAGCGCACGCTTGCGAGCGGCTATGGCCGCGCCACGGCGCCCGGGCACTTCGGGAGTCTGAGCCGGGTCGGCCGCGATGCAGGCGTCGCAGCGGACGTGGCGGTGGTTCGTGACCGGGCCGCCGCAGTCCGGGCAGGTCCAGAGCGGAAGCGCCGAGGCCGTTGCCGACCGCTGCTGGGTCGTGGTCGAGGCGAGAGCCTGGCGGGTCGCTTCCTTGCGGGCCTTCACTACCGCCTGGGCGTCCTTCGTGCGGCGCCGAGTCAGTGGGGTCGCCGCCTGGTACTTCCCGGCCATGACCTGCCCGAAGGCGTGGGCGACGTGCTCGGCGACCGGAGCGAGCGACCTCGCCCAGGTCGGCATCGACTCGGCCAGCTCGTGCGTGAGGGGCGAGCGGAGCCGGACGTGCCCGTCGGAGGTCTCGACGAACTCCACCTTGCGGAACGTGCGGGACTGCAACAGGCCGAGGACGAAGTCGTCGACCTCGGGCCGGACCGGCTCCATCAGCGGCCCTTCTGTCTCTCTCTCCCCACCACGATATGTCCTGCCGCGGGCCCTTCGAGAAACGAGTCCGTCAGGGAGCGACCACGGCGCCTGGCAGGTCGAGGACCACGGAAGCTCCACCACCGGTCCGGTTGCGAGCCGTCGCCCGCCCGCCGTGTGCGAGCGCGATCGCCTGCACGATGGCAAGGCCAAGCCCCGTCCCGCCGTCGCTCCTTGTACGCCCGGAGTCCGGCCGGGCGAAGCGCTCGAATGCCCGCGGCAGGTAGTCGGGCGGAAAGCCAGGCCCTTCGTCGGTCACCTCGATGACGAGCTCGGCGAGGCGGGCAGTCGCCCGGATCACGACTTCGGACCCGGCCGGTGCGAAGCGCAGGGCGTTGTCGACCATGTTGTCGACGGCCTGGCGGATCCGGTCGGGATCAACAAGAGCGACGAGGGAGCTGTCCGCTTCGATACGACAACGCGCACCGGCTCCGCCCGTCCGGCCGGAGAAGCTGTGAGCGCTTTCGAGCAGCAGCGATTCCATTCGAACCTCACGGCGGCGCGCTGCGAGCTGGTCCTCGTCGCTGCGCGCCAGCAGGAGGAGGTCGTTCGCCAGCCGGGTGAGGCGTCCCGCCTCCTCCGACGCCCTCGCGAGGGCCGACTCGAGCTCGTGGCGCCCACGCCCCGGCCGCGAGGCCAGCTCGAGCTCCGCCTGCAACACGGCGAACGGGGTGCGCAGCTCATGACCGGCATCGGCCACAAAGGCGCGCTGGCGGGCGAGCGCTTCGTGGAGGCGCCCGAGGAGCTCGTTCATCGTCGTGGCAAGAGC
>JBEKLQ010000129.1:0-10254 GCA_050010115.1 Acidimicrobiales bacterium
GGGTACCCGGCGGCGTCTCCGTACAACGGTGAGTCGATGATCGAGGACATCGGCGCCACGGCGGTCTCCGACACGGGAATCGGTGGTTCGGCCAGCGTGCCCCCGATCGGTATCGGCAGCCCCCTCACGGGCGGTTCGAGCGGCGGTGCATGGAACGTCGACTGGAGTGACTCGGGTCCCGGGTACATCAACGGCCACAACGACTACAAGTACAGCTCTCAGCCGCTGGCGATGTACTCGCCATACCAGGATACTTTGGCGAACACCGTCCGCTGCTTCGGCGCCAGCAGCTGCTGACACCACCCAGCATCTAGAACTGAGCGTGGCAACGCGGACCACTTCGGTGGTCCGCGTTGTCGCGCCAAGGGCGTGTCCTCGGCCAACAGGGGTCGTTCCCTCGGCGTCGGTAAGCGACGATCTCGGTCACCGACGAACCAGGCACGGCCGCCACATCTGTTCCCCGCTCCATATTACCTGGCCCGCCATGGAATTTCAGCGGGATGCGCGGCAAGCGAAGGCCAGATCAGAACGGCACCATCGCCCGGGCGGGATCGACGATCCGAAACGTCTTCAGTGCCTGCTGGAAGCTCTCGTTGACGGTGGACGAAGGCCCCGTCAAAACGACCTCGTAGGCGACGTGGCCGTCGAGGACGATCACGCCGAACGATGCCTTGTTGCCGCCGTCGGACGTGGTAGCGAGCCACAAGGCGGGGAGACCCTGGAAAGTGGTCGTAGCGCGGGGGCGTAACCGCACGCGCACGGGCGAGCGGCCAGCGCCGGTCGATTCACGGCGGAGGAACGTCAGCGCGCTCATTGTCGGCTTGCCGATCGGGTACGGGTAGACGCCCACATCCATGTCTGCCTTGGGCGAGACAGCCGAGTAGAAGGTCGCGATGTACGGCCGGCCGTCGAGCGAGGAGCGAAGCCGCACCACGGAGGGCGCAGATGGGAAGTCGGCGGCGAACGTCCAGCCTCCGGCGTCGTAGCGCTGCGGGGCTTCGGCGTGGTGACCCTGCGGGGCTCCGGCGCTCGGCGGGCTGAGCTGGCCCGTGGTCATCGAAGCCATTACCGCAGCCGCCGCGACGCCGAGCGCCAGGACGATCGCCAGCGCCCAGCGCGACCGGCTCACGTCGCCCAGGCGACGTGAGCGCCGGGTCGCGGCGAGCCACCCGTCGGGCGCGGCGACCGGCGTCCGCACCGACTCGGTTGGTCCGACCCCTCCCACCCGGCCGCGACGCGAGCCCGGATGAGACCGCTGGGTGCGCTCCTTCAAGGCCCAGGCGCGCGTGAGTTCGTCGGGGATCGCACCGCGAGAAGCAACGCGGGCACCGACGGGCACGAGAAGAGCCGGCGGGCGGACCTCACCAACCGGCGTCCCACAAAACACACAACTGCTCAGGAACAACATGTCAGCGTCGCAGACGCGGCACCGCTGCTCGCTCGCGCGGATCGTCTCCTGGTCGCTGCCCGAGGTCGACACATTCCCCGTATCGGCACTCTGAGGACTCGCCTTGAGCGATCCGGCGCACTTAGGTCCCGCCAGTGCGACCGCACGGCACGGTGAGCCCGTCGCAGCGGTTGTCGGCATAGATCGGATCGAGGCGCTCGAGGAGGCGCGAGCCGACTTGCTGCCTCATCTAGTCTTCGTCCAACGCCGGTCCCAATGAACGCTGGGGCGACGACAAGGAAGGGGCTTCGGATGGAGACCGGCGTGAGCGCACACACCGGCGCTCGCCGCTGGCACCATGAGCCGTCGGCCGTCATCCTGCTCGTGGTCACGCTCGTGGCGCTGGCGATTCGCTATCTCAACGCCTTCCACGGCGGCTTCTCGAGCGCGACCGACCTCGACGGTCCAGTCTACTTCGCAGGCGCGGTGAGCTTCGTCCACGGGCGGCTCCCCTACCTGAACTTCGCGTTCGCGCAGCCACCGGGCGTGATCCTGGCCGCAGCTCCGATGGCGGCGCTGGCCCGAGGAATCGGGACGAACTCCGCCTTCGTCGTCGTCCGCGTCCTGATGCCGCTCGTCGACGCCGCCGGGGTCGTCGTCGCCGGATTCGTCGTGCGCCACCGCGGTCCGCTGGCGGTGCTCGTCACCTCGGGCTTGCTGGCGGTCTATCTGCCTGACATCATCGTCTCCAGGACACTGCTCCTCGAGGTTCCTCTCGATGTCTGCTGCCTGGTCGGGGTGGCTCTCGCGTTTGATCACGGCGCCATCGCGGCTCCCCGTCGCCTCGGCGCAGCCGGCATGGCGTTCGGTCTCGCTACGGCGTTCAAGCTGTGGGCGATCTTCCCGCTTGCGGTGCTACTTCTGGTCTGCTTGATCAGCCGGAGTGGCGTCAAGAGCGGTATCAAGCGAGCGACCGTTCTTGGCGCGGGAGCGGTGCTCGGGTTCGGGATCCCGTGCGCACCGTTCATCGTGGCAGCACCCGGGGCTTTCTGGCACGACGCCGTCGTCAGCCAATGGCAACGGATCTCGCCGCGGGTCTCGTTCTCGGAGCGGATGGGGGAAATGCTCGGCCTGGCCCCCGCTGGCAAACCGTCGCCGGTACCCGCAGTTGCCATCGCGCTCGGCCTCGGGCTCTTCGTCGCCGTCGTTGCGGCCGCGGCGCTTGCCATGAGAGTGAGGAAGAGCGCGCCGAGCCCCCTCGACGCGTTCTCGTTGGCAGCGTCGTTGGTCGTCTTCGGCGTCCTGCTCGTTCCCGCCGAATTCCCCTATCACTACCCAGCGTTTCTCGGCCCATTCGTGGCGCTGACGCTCGGATTGGCGGTCGGAGCCCTCGCGCAGAGAGTGCCCCGCAGCGTCGCCGCTTATCTCGTCATGGGGATGGCCGGCGCAGGCTTGCTGGGCCTCTCGTTCGTGAGCGACGTCTCCCTTCTCGGCCCCAAGTCCCCTTGGAGCCCTGCGTCGGTAATCGACCGGATCATCCCACCGACGGCCTGCGTCGTGACCGACTTCACGGCGGCGACGATCGCCGCCAACCGCTTCGACACCGCTCCCTCCAGCTGCCCCGACATCGTCGATCCGATCGCGCTCGATCTGAGCCTCGATCATCACACGCCCTTCCCGAGCGGGTATACGCCGTCGGGCGCTGTCGTGGCCGCATGGAGATCGGCGCTGGCGAGGGCACAGTGGGTGCTCCTCACGCCGACCGCTCGGGCACGCATCCCCTTTACGCGGTCATTGTCGGACGAGTTCCAGCGGCAGTTCCGCCTCGTCGCCATCGATCGTGTGAAGATCTACCGAAGACGTTGACCCTGGTCACGGGCCTTTGGCGCGTAACCGTGGGGCGGTTTCTCGCCGGATGGCTCGTATCGCGGGCGTTGGAGCGGCTCGCCCGCTCGGCGCCGATGTGCGGGTGAACAAGATCGTGGAGCTGAACGTCATGATCCATCGAGGCACTCCACCAGGAGCCCGAACGCCTCGGCGCCAAACTGGAGGCGGCTGGCATGGCCACTGGCCGCCCATGACGCCCAGGCGGCGCGGCCGGCGACCTGCTCGTCGTCGACCCACGGCATGGCGCTGACCCTAAAGAGTGAAGTCGGCTCGCATGTTGTGTTCGCGTCCTGAAGGGACCAGAGCTGCGCCCCGTCGACAGGCCGTGTTCGTGGAATGTCCTCGAAGCACTGCCAAACGGCGGGAATCGTGGGCAACTGACTGACGAGCGCTGAAACGGATCTTCGCCACGAGAACAGATGAGCAGTCTTCGGTATCCGCTCCGATTCGGCGTGCGCCTCCTCGCGGCCTGGGCGTCAGGTCACCGCGCCAGATTCGGCAAATCGGAGCGCCCGGGCACGCAGCCCTCGGGTGTCTGCGTGCGCACATATGCCCGCCGGCTGCAAGGCCACGGCTGGCCTGATCGAACTTCAGGCGTTGTAGTGGCCCAAGAGGGACAGCCACTCCATCCGGCTCGGCTGGGGCAAGCCGACCTCACCGAGGGCTGGGCCGAGGCGAGCCATGAACTCAGCCTGTGCGTCCTGCGACTCCCACACCTCGACGACGGTAAGCCCCGCGTCGCCGAGCGAAGCCGTGTGGCTCTGGAGCGGCCCAGGCCAGTCTCCTGCACCAGTCTTGGCATCGACGCCGAGAATCTTGTTCACGGCTAGATACTGATCCGCGGTAGCGCCCGCGAACTCCAGAATGAGGACCTCGGACATGCGTTCGTTCTCTTTTCTCGATGCCACCGGTGGCGTGGGTTGGCTCGGCGTCAGCAGTGGCCCTGACCGCGAGGTGGCAAAGCCTAGCGCCCGCCGAAGTTGCACACGGAAGCTTCTCGACGCAGCACGCTGCTCACTTCGGGATCGCAGAAACCTTCGAGGCTACTCCCAGGCCGACCGAGTTGATCGCCTTCACCTTGGCAGGTTTGGCCTGAGCCGCTCAGTCCACTGCGTTGATGGACAAGGAGATGGACACCAGGGACGGCCTCCTGCCAGATCCGTCTGGCGCCAACGGTCCTGGCTCAGGCCGACACACGGCCCGCAGTTATGTGCGGATTCTCGGTGTCGATACGGAGCGGCCGGCGGCTCCGAACCAGCTCAACGGTCGCGATTGTTGCCCGCTCGGCACCGGCACATCCCGGATGCCTCTAACGAGGTCCCGACAACAGACTGAGTTCCTGGCCACGCCTGACGGCAGCCCGGCGGTTGTTTACGCCCAGCTTCATGTAGATGTTCTTCGTATGCGTCCGCATCGTGTTGAGAGATACCATCAGCTCGCGGGCAATGTCGGGCCCGCTCAATTCGGAAGCGAGGAGGCGGAGCACGTCCAGCTCGCGGTCGCTGAGTGCCTCGACGAGTCCCTGAGTCCTCACCGGATGGTGCGATGGCGGTTCCCAGCCCGCCAACAGCTCTGAGATGTAGTCAGTGGTGATGCCCCTCCGGGAGGCGTCCCCGAGTAGGGCCTTCATGGCGTGGCCCTCGTCGACGAACAGCCGGACGTAGCCCTCAGGCTCTGCTGCCGTCAACGCCTGCTCCAGCGCAGCAAGGGCCGACGCCCTGTCGCCGCCGTCTGCGGCGGCGAGCGCCTCGAGGATCAGGATCTCGATGACGCTGCCCGTCCTGGTTCCCGCTTCGGCCGCCGCCCGGAGACGTCTGAGGAGACCCACCGCCGCCGCCCTGGACTCCTCCGCCCTGCCGTTAGCCTTCGCAGCAGCGAGGACCAGCCTGGCCAGAATGATGTGCTCGAATTCGCCCAGGTAGCTGAGCTCGTCTTCCGGCGACAGCCCCGCCTCACGGGCCCACCTACGAGCTTCCCGTAGACGCCCCATGGCGATCCACATGCGAGCCCGCAACGCTGCGACCGGGCGAACGTTGGGGAAGAAGTCACTCACGTACAAGCGCTCGGCCTCCTCGAGCAGAGTGAGCGCTTCCTCGGCACCTCCTTCGGCCTGAAGCAGCCGTGCCATGGCCACGCGCCAGCGATAGGGATGCTGTGGCATCGCGGCGTGCTCACCGAGGTCCTGGCTCTCGAGGAGGTGGCGCCGGGCACCCTCCAGGTCGTTGCGCTCACGGCAGACCTCGCTCATCCCGGCGTGCATGTCGGCCGTCCCCCGCACGAGCGCTCGGCTCTGCTCCGGCACAAGCGCCAGCGCGTGCTCGTAGGTGCGCTGGGCGTCGCCGAGGCGTCCCTGCACTATGCAGATGTCACCCAGGGCGAGCGTGGCCCCAAGTGCGTCCGCGACGTGCCCCGCCCGCTCGAGCCCCGCGACGCACTCGCTCCATGCCCGATGAGCCGCTCCGAGGTCGCCTCCGGTCCAGAAGGCGATGCCCAGAAAGCCGGCAGCCCCGGCCCGCACCATATGGTCGTCTTTGAGAGCCAGCTCGAGGGCCCGCCGTGCGTGCTCCACTGTGGCGGGCACATCTCCTCGAACCTGCGCGAGTGCCGCCCGGTACATCTCGATGTGCCCCGGGACGCGGCGTAGCTCGTCTTCGTCGACGAAGGCGATCTCAGCCACTCGCGCCGAGGATGCCGCCCCGTCGTCACCCGGCAGTGGCATCAACTGGCGCTCGGCGTCGTCCAATCGTCCTTCGACGCCCGAGAGCTCCCCAGTTGCGAGCAGCGCACCGGCAAAGCCAACGTTGAGCACGGGCCGCCCCCGGACGAGGTCGTCAGGGAGCGCCTCAACCCAGCCGAGCAGTGCGGTCTCCTGGCGGGCCGTGCGGATCGCCGGGAGCGCCCCCTCGACGAGTTCCGCCGTTCGCTCGAAGTCACGAGCGGCAAGTGCGTGGCGGATGGCCTCGGTCCATTCGCCCTCGCGCTCGTACCACTCACTGGCCCGTCGGTGCAGCTCTGGAGCACGCTCGGGTTGCTCGTC
Source organism: Acidimicrobiales bacterium (assembly GCA_050010115.1). Classification (GTDB taxonomy): domain Bacteria; phylum Actinomycetota; class Acidimicrobiia; order Acidimicrobiales; family Bog-793; genus JAKACA01. The sequence continues at coordinate 6,312 of JBEKLQ010000129.1, forward strand.
TTCGAGATGAGCCTGCAGGACGTCGGCGAACAGGTGGTGATAGCGGTACCAACGACGCTGGTCGTCGAGCGGAACGACGAAGAGGTTCCGCCGCTCCAGGGCGCCCAGCATCGCCTTGCCGTCGCCGCGCCCGGCGACGGCATCGCAGAGCGGGCCATTCAGCCGTTCAAGGATGCAGGTGTCCAGGAGGAACATCCGGATCTCGTCGGGTAGACGGTGCAGGACCTCCTCGACCAGGTAATCGACGATGTAGCGGTCGTTGCCCGTGAACCGGGCGACGAAGTCTGCGATGTCGTCTCGTCCCTCCATCGAGAGGGCGGCTAGCTGGAGCGCGGCGATCCACCCCTCGGTGCGTTCCTCCAACGCAGCGACATCCTCGGAGCCGAGGCCAAGGCCCATCACCTCGTTGAGGTATGTCGACGCCTCCTCGGCGCTGAAACGCAGATCTGCGGCTCGAATCTCGACCAGCTCCCCCCGCGCCCGTAGCCGTGCCAGCGGGAGCGGCGGATCCGCGCGGGTGGTGATCAGCACGTGGACCTGTGGCGGGAGGTGGTCGAGCAGGAAGGTCATCGTGTCGTGGATGCCGGGGTCCTCGATGACGTGGTAGTCATCGAGGATCAGATCGAGCTCACTCGGCAAAGTGCTGAGCTCGTTGACCACGGCGGCGAGGACGCCCTCGGTTGGTGGCTGACCTGATTCGAGGAGCGGGAGGATGCCCTCCCCGAAAGCGTGCCCGGCGGCCACTTGGAGCCCGGCGAGCATTTGCGTCCAAAAAGCCGTGGGCTCGTTATCAGCCTGATCGAGGGCGAGCCAGGCCACGGTGCGCTCGTGAGCCATGCGAGACGAGAGCCACTGTGCAACCAGGGATGTCTTGCCGAAGCCGGTCGGCGCCGAGATGAGCGTCAGCCTCGCCAGGGCCCCTCGATCCAGCCGCGCTATCAGCTGGGGCCGTGCGACCAGGTCTGGCCGCGGCTTGGGGAGATGCAGCTTGGTCGCAACCCGCTGGCTTGGCATCGGGTCCTCTCTTCGGGCGTCGCCCCCAGAGATGATCTTCTCAGAGCGAAGAGGTCACCGGCGGACGTCGGGCCCGACGCGCTCCAGTTGGGCACACCTGCGCCACGTCCAGGACCCGGTGGCCAGGGCCAGGGCCAGGATCTTGTGAGGCGGGGCGGCGGATGCCGGTCGGATCAGGAAAGCGCTCCGCTTGGGGAGTGTTTCTCGCCGCGGTCCCGGCGCTGCGGACGTGACCCGAGTGGCAGGTGAGGTTGTCGTGGGACGCCCCACCTGTCCCTTCGGCGTGTTGGCCCGAAGTCGGCCATCGCCGGCTGGCGGGAGCTCCCGGCGGGTCCACCGCCCAGCGCAACTACCCGGCGGGCGGCGCACCCACGGCCGGTTGCCGTGCCTTTTTCTGCCGTCGGCAGGCGAATCACCACCTCGATCACATCATTTGGTGATGTCAGGTCACCACGTCCGTTCGTACGGTCAAGAACAGCCCCGGAAACCCTCCCCGGCTCAACCAAGACCAAGGAGCCCAGACATGACCATCACCACCACCCGCCTCACCCGGGCCGCCGGCATCTGCGCCGCGGTGGCCGGCCTGATCTTCATCGCCGTCCAGATCAAGCACCCGCCCATGGACGTCGCCTCGGTCACGACCACCCAGTGGGTGGTGCGCAGCACCGCCAAAGCGCTCATGGCGGCATTGGCGCTTGCGGGCATCACCGGCATGTACCTGCGGCAGGTCCGCCAGACACGCGTGCTCGGGCTGGTCGGCTTCCTGCTGTTCGGCGCGGGCTACCTCCTCATGCTCAGCACCGAGGTCATCGCCGCTTGTGTCCTCCCCGCCCTGGCGCACACTTCGCCCGGCTACGTGAACAACGTGGTGGTCGCAGCTTTCGGTGGCACCCCTGCCGGAAACATCGGCGGGATGCAGACACTGTTCGACCTCTCCGGCGTCACGTACATGGTGGGCGGTCTCCTCTTCGGCATCGCGTTGTTTCGCGCCCGAGTCCTTGCTCGGTGGGCCGCCGCCCTTCTCGCCGTGGGCACCGCCGCCACCGTCGCGCTCGCGGTGCTGCCAGAATCGTTCAATCGGCCGCTGGCAGTCCCCACCGGTGTCGCCCTGATTGGCCTGGGCATCTCCCTGTGGCGCGACCAGCGCAAGACCGCCCCCGAGGCTGCTCCCGCGACCAGCCGCGTCGAGCACCTGGCAGCCCGATGAGCCAGACACCATCCGGCGTTGGCAGCGGGCGAGAGGTCGGGCTCTACGAGATCCGCCTCCGGGGCCACCTTGGTCCCCGATGGGCGACGCGGCTCGAGGTCTCGAGCCTCTCCCACGAGAGCGATGGCACCACGGCCCTCCGGGTCGCCGTCGTCGACCAAGCCGCACTGCACGGCCTGCTCCACAAGATCCGCGACCTCGGCCTCCCGCTGATCTCGGTCGTACCCGCTGACCGAGTCGACACGACCCACGCACCATCGATCCTCACCAGCCACGAAACGCACTCAGGGATAGGGAATCCATGACTTCCGCTGCCGCTATCCCCAGCACCGCGACGCAGCTGGCCGGCGCCATAAGCCCCCAGAGAGGGCTGGCGGTTGCCACTGGCGTGTTGTTCTTCATCACCCACGTGACCTCGGTTGCAGCGATAGTCCTGTACCAGCCGGTGCTGAACCGCCCGGGATACGTCCTGGGCAACGGCGCTGCCAACTCCCGCATCCTCCTCGGCGGCCTGCTCGAGGTCATCCTCGCCGCGGCCGTCGTCGGCACGGCGGTCACCCTCTACCCCGTCGTCAGCCGACACAACAAGGCCCTCGCCATGGGCTACGTGGGCCTGCGCACCCTCGAGGCGGGAATCATCCTGACGGGCATCGTCAGCCTGCTGGCGGTGGTCTCGCTCCAGCACGATCTGGCCGGTACCGCCGCCAACGCCGCCGCTCTCACGACCGTCGGCAAGGCGCTCGTGGCCGTCCACAACTGGACCTTCATCATCGGGCCCGGGCTGGTCTGCGGCCTGAACACCGCGGTGATGGCCTACGCGCTGTATCGCTCCAAGCTCGTCGCCCGTTTCATCCCTGTCCTGGGCCTGATCGGTGGTCCACTCGTCTTCGCCGCCAACGTGGCCGGCATGTTCGGCGTGCCCCGCCACGACCTCGGCGTGTGTGTTGTCCCGGTCTTCGCCTGGGAGGTCTGTCTGGCGATCTTCCTGATCACCAAGGGGTTCCGATCTACGGCTGCGACCCCGAGCGTGCCTTCGGATGAGCGGCAACCGCAGCTGACCGCCGCTTGAGCGCCACTTTCGCTCCCGCCCGTCTGACACCGACTCCGGTCCCACCACCGGGGTCGGTGTCGCGTTCGGTGACCTCCCCGCCTTCGTGCAGATGCTCGGTAGCGAGTGAGACCCGTACGGAGCGCAGACCGACCCGAGAATGCCAGTGGTCGGACGCGCCTCCCGGAGGACCTGTCCGGCCCGGCCGCCCAGGAAGTGGGACACCACGCAGAGCGGCCCCTCCTTGACACCCTGGGCTCGCACGCCCACGGTGATCCCTTCCTCGAGTCAGCTTCGAGCGCGTAGCCCCCGTCTCAGGACTGGGACGCAACGCCCCCAGATGCCGAGGGCCGGTCCGTGCCCACTGATGACACGCCAGCCTCAGCAGCAGCCGGAGGGGCACCGACGAAGCCGCCGAGAATCGCCGCAGCATCGCGATCCGAGGCGTCGACGAAGTGGGCGTAGACGCCGAGGGTCGTCGCCGCGTTGGCGTGACCAAGCCGCCCGCTCACCGTTCGCACCGGCACGCCGGCGGCAAGCATGCGGGTGGCTGCGAAGTGGCGGAGGTCGTGTAGGCGCACTCCCTCGAGCCCGACTTGCTTGCGAAGCTGGATGAAGTCCTTGGTCACGTCGTTCGGCACGCAGGGCTCGATGGCGCCGGGCGAGCGCCCGAA
>JBEKLQ010000130.1:0-13243 GCA_050010115.1 Acidimicrobiales bacterium
AATCGGCGGCAGGCCGCGTGCGGTGCGCTCGATGTTCGCGATGGCGAAGATCTGCTCGGGCCCGGTCAGCTTGTCGAAGGCCGCCAGCGAGAAGCTCGGCGGGATGGCGTACAGCGGCTCGGACTTGCGGGCGAAGTCGATGGCCTTGATGATCGTGGCGTTGCAGGTGGCGGTGTCGTTCGGCACGTCGTGGCCGCAGATGCCGGGCATGAGGAACACCGGGCTCGGCGGGATCGACCTGGGAAGGGTCATCTTGACGTCAGTACTTTGATGGTCCCCGACCTGGGCAGCAACAGCGGTGGCACTGCCGAGCGCAGCGGCGATACCCATCGCGGCCACCGCCAGGGCCCCAACTGATCTCGGGACTGGGTTGCAGCGGAACATACCTTTCATATCGACCGCCGCCGGACCGGCTTGTGGCCATTTGATTCCGGGACTCCGCCCATGGAGCTGAGGACGTCCTTGTAATTCACAGGTCGATCCTCCATTGTCAAAGCCGGGTGTGATAACAGGAATCTTGCGAGCGTGTGGCGATGCTCACTTGCGCTGGAATGATCCCGAGTGCTCGGGCACCATTTCTTCCGCGCTGGAGATGAGACACACGCAGCTGGCTCCGTCTACATCGTGAGCTCGCCCGATTGGGCCGCCGGGGCTGGCGCTACTTCAGCGCGTTCAGCGCCCGGGACGTCGCCCGCGTTCGGTGCGCCTGACACTCTAGACAACACCTCGGCGGCATCGACAATCGTGTAGGCATAGCCCTGCTCGGCAAGGAAACGCTGCCGGCGCAAGGCGAACTCCTGATCGTTGGTGTCCCGGGCGACCACGGCGAAGAACCGTGCCTGGCGTCCGTCGAGCTTGGGTCGCAACACCCGCCCGAGGCGCTGTGCCTCCTCCTGCCGGCTGCCGAAGGCGCCGGAGACCTGGATGGCGACGGAGGCCTCGGGAAGGTCGATGGAGAAGTTGGCGACCTTCGACACGACCAACACCGGGATCTCGCCCTGCCGGAAGGCGGCGAACAGCCGCTCCCGCTCCTTGTTGGGCGTCTTGCCGGTCAGCACCGGTGCGCCCAATTGTGCAGCGAGCTCGTCCAGCTGGTCGAGGTACTGACCGATCACCAGTGTCGGCTCCCCGGACCGGACGGCGTCGGCGCACAGAGCCTCGACGACCGCCGCTTTCGACCGAGCGGTTGCACCCACCCGATAACGCTCCTCGGGCTCAGCGAGCGCGTAGGCCATGCGCTCCTCGTCGGTCAGGGCAACACGGACCTCGGTGCAGACGGCAGGAGCGATCCAACCCTGTGCTTCGACGTCGCGCCATGGCGAGTCGAAGCGTTTTGGGCCGATGAGGCTGAAGACGTCGTCGGCTCGGCCGTCCTCGCGCACGAGCGTGGCGGTGAGGCCGAGGCGGCGGCGGCTCTGGATGTCCGCCGCCATCCGGAACACCGGCGCCGGGAGCAGATGGACCTCGTCGTAGACCACCAGGCCCCAGTCCTCGGCCGACAGCAGCTCCATGTGGGGGAAGAGGCTGCCACGGCGAGTGGCGACGATCTGGTAGGTGGCGATCGTGACCGGGCGGATCTCCTTGCGCTCTCCCGAGTACTCGCCGATCTCGTGATCGCTCATGGTGGTCCGGGCGAGGAGCTCGGCGCGCCACTGGCGGCTGGCCACGGTGTTCGTGACGAGCACGAGTGTCCGGGTTGCGGCTGCCACCATGGCGCCGATCCCGACCAACGTCTTTCCTGCTCCGCACGGCAGCACGACCACGCCGCTGCCGGCGGCGGCGAAGGCGCTCACCGCCTGTGCCTGGTAGGGCCGCAACTCGAAACCCCCACCCTGCCTCGCGAGAATCTCGTGCCCGGCGCCATCGACATACCCGGCCCGGTCCTCCGCCGGCCAACCGAGCTTGATGAGCGCTTGCTTCACCCGGCCGCGCTCGGCGCGGTAGACCGACACCGTGTCGGCATCGATGCGCGGCCCGAGCAGGGGGGCGACGGCCTTGGAGCGGACGACCTCCTCCAGTACGGCACGGTCCGTTGCCACGAGCACGAGGCCGTGGCGGGGATCGGTCACGAGCGCCAACCGGCCGTAGCGCCCCATCACCTCGGCGATGCGGATGAGCAACGGGTCAGGGACCGGGTAGCGGGACCACGCCGTGAGGGTGCGGGTGACGTCGGAAGCTTCGACACCGGCCGCCCGGGCGTTCCAGAGGCCGAGGGGGGTGATCCGGTAGGTGTGGATGTGCTCGGGGGAGCGCTCCAGCTCGGCGAACACGGCGATGGCGGCCCGGCACGCCTCGGAGTGGGGGTGGTCGACCTCGAGGAGCAGCGTCTGATCCGACTGCACGACCAGCGGACCGCCGCGGGGCGAGCCGTTGGTGTCGCCGGGATGCTGTCCGGGGTCGGCGGCGCTCACAGCAGATCCTCCTCTTGCTCGGTCAGGACTCGCGCCCATTGGAAGTCGTCGATCGGCACCTCGATGGCGCGAAACCCGTTGACGGTCAGCAGCTCCACGTCTGACTCGAGGACACCCAGCACCGTGGCGTTGCTTTCCGAGGTACGCCCGGTCTCATCGGTCGAGGAGGCGCGAACGATCCAGTCGTGCGCGAAGGAAAGTTGAAGCAACCCGCGGATCTCGTCACGGGTCTTCGCGATCGCCGTGGGCCGCTGGTCGACGCTTGCCAGTGCCCGGAGGGTTCCCTCGTGGGCGAGGTCCAACTCGTCCTCGCCGTCCTCGTCGTCCTCGTCGTCGTCCCATTCGTCGTCAATCGGCTCGTCTTCGTCCGGGTCGACACCCCACCTGTCACCGCCGAGTGATCGGTCAGGTTGTGGAACCAGACGGCCATCGATGGTGACGCGGTGGCCGGGTTGACCACCGAACACGGCCTTGATCAACGATGACCCCGGCGATCTCGCCGGCGCCGCCGCCCGCCCGCATGGCACGGGCCCCGACTCGGCTTCCAGGCGACCGGCGAAGAGCTCGCATGCCAACCGAGCGTGCTCCTGCCGGCGCAACTGCTCGTCAGCGAACGCGTCCGATGTCCTCGGCAGGCCGAGCGGCGAGCCGCGGTGGCACCGCGCCGCCGGCACGACTACGGACCCTGATGCGTCCTCCTGGGCGGGGAGGTAACCGGCGGAGCGCAGGCGCTCGAGGACGGCGTCCGGCCCGGCATCCGAGACGAGAACGGTGGGAGCGATCTGCCGCAGATGCAGGGCGCCGGTCTTCCTGGAGCGGAGCACCTCGGTGGCTACGGCGGCCTCCTCAAAACGCACATAGCTCGTCGCCGACCCGACCCGTGCCGTCCCGTGCCTGCGAGCGACATCGCCGATCAGGTAGCGGAGGGCCTGGGGCAGCTCGCGGGCCGAGTGAGCCTGCAGGAGCTCGCAGATGCCGTCGGCCGTGAGACCGGAGTCGAGCCCGCGGCGCACCGACGCCTCCGTGAAGCGGTAGACGATCGCCGCGCCGGCGGACTCGGTGTCGGCGACCTGCTCGAGTCGGAGTTGGAAGTCCCGAGGAGCTGATCCCGGAGCCACAGCGGTGAGATCGGCCTGCAGGACGAGGTCGGTCGAGGCCGGCTCGGCGAGGTCCTCCAGCAAACTCACCGCCTCGCCGATGTCGCACCGTGCGACCGCCCTGCCCACGGTGGAGATGGATCCGCAGGCCATGACGCCCAACAGTTCGGCCTCGGCACTGACCCAAGCGATGTGCATCTCCGCAGAGGCGGGGCCCTTGGCGATGATCATCGGGGCGTCCCAGACGACGGCGGCGGTCAGCGAGCCTGCCTCGGCTGCCTTGCCGGGCGGCACGGCTGCGAGTGCCTTCAGGGTGGCGAGGCGGTGGTCGACCACTCCAGGGCTCCCACCCCACTGCGTGAGTGGTGCGACCCGTCCCTCCTCGTCTTCGGTCCCCGCAAGGCTCGGGAAGGTCTCGGTACCGAGCCAAGCAGAAGCGAGCGCACCCCAGCGCTCGGGGCCCGAGAGCTCGAGCCACTCGTCGAAAGCGGGAGTCGGCATGGCCGCGCTGGGCTCGGCAGCACTCGACGTCCTGGCGCTCCGCCCGCCGGGTCTGCGCTTGGCAGCGGGCGGCTCGCGGTCAGGGCCCGGGCTCCGAGCAGGACGGGCGAGCGTGAAGAGCTTGGCGGCCGCCCCGATCTCGAGAAGCAGCGTGACCTCGTCGGCGCTGCGCGATGCAGAGTCGGCGAGCTTGCGCAGCTCACGAACGCCGAGCCCTCCGGACTTGAGGGTCGGTGCCGGCTGAGTGCCCAGCCGCCGACCGAGCGCCTCGATCACCGTCACGGCGCCCTCGGCGGCTCGCAGAGCAGCGGAGTCGACCCGGTCAGCACTGACCTCGGAGGTCCGGATCGCCGGGCGGCGAGGTGCGAGGTCGGGGAAGACCCGACCGCCCCGGAGCACGAGGCCGATCTCACGGGGCATCACGCAACGGTCCCAGCTCTGGGGGAAGATGAGTCCGTTGTGGGCGAGGGTGTCGATGTCGTTGAACGACTGAGCTCGGCGTTGGGTGGCGTAGAGATGCGGCGCGTAGGGCACGAAGACTGCCGGAGGACCGGCTGCGATCCTGCACGCAAGCTCTCGAGCCGCTGGTGAGACCGAGGCGAGCGCCCGCTGCACCCGTTCAGGTACCGGTAGCTCCTCGATCAGCTTGGCGGCGAGATCCGCCTTGCGTTCCTTGCCGTCGAGCTTGAGGCCGGCCGAACGGGCGACGAACCTCATGTCGTCGGCACCGAGGGGCTCAACGAGCGCCGCGATGGGTGGTCCGAGCCGGGCGGGAGTCGCCATTTCGGCGACGTGTGGGTGCAGGATCATCCGGCCTGTTCGACGGATGATCAGCGCCTGCCGCTCGAGTCGATCAAGGACGCCGTCGACCTCTGCCTCAGGTACCTCGGGCCCGAGCAGCGCGAGCAAGCGCGCCCGGCCATAGTCCGGACCAGCGATTGTCAGGGCCTGGAGCAACTGCAGCGAGAAGCGGTCCATCCGGTCCAAGCAACGCTGCACGCTCCCGATCCGGTTAGCCCGGGTCGCCAGATCCTGCAACGACGCTGCTGGCGGCGTGCCGAGGTCGGGCCGCAGTGTCATGAGCTCGAGCAATCCGGCTTCGTCGAGGCTGGCGATGCGCTCGACGAAGAAGTCGCTCCGCGGCTTGGGGCTGGCGGCGGTCGCCCATGAGCTGGAAAGTGCCGCACGAGGCACGGCAGTCCTCCTCGTGTTGGTCTGTGGGATTGGGCGAGCGTAACCAGGTGGGGGTCGCGGGGGGTTGATCCCGCGCGAGCAGGGGTTTCTTTGAGCAAGGGAATGTCGGGAGGCCATCGGAGATCGCCCGTCCAGCGGCTCACCGTCGAGGGGGAGCGGAGGCTGGGCCGAGCTCGCCTCTGTGCGGAGGGCTTGACAGACAGAGATCGTACTGCCATTGTAAGTACATGAAGGACGAACGACTCCAGATCAGGATCGGGCCAGACTCGAAGCGTCGGCTCGAGACCGCCGCCTCCGCTTCGCACGTCTCGATGTCGGCCTTCGTCCTCCAAGCCGCCGAGGCACGCGCCGAGGAGCTGCTGATTGAGCGCCAGCTGATCGAGTTGTCGCCAGGGGCCGCGGAGGCCTTCTCGGAGGCACTCGAGCGACCCGGTGAGGTCAATGAGCGACTCGCGGCTGCGTTCGACCGGCCTCTTAAGTTCTCCTGGATTGACTGAGCTCCGCCGGCCGGAGCTGCTCGACAAGCGACACCAGCGCGGCACCTTCGATTGCGGCGAGCCGCTCCTCAACGAGTGGCTCCAGCGCTACGCCGGTCAGAACCGCCGGGGCAACACAGCGGCGACTTGGATCATCGCAGACGCCGACGATGTCGTCGTCGCCTATGCCAGCTTGTCCATGACCGGGATTGATCGGTCATCCGCGTCGACCAAATTCGCAAAGCAAGCTCCCAGTCCTGTGCCCGCTTTGCTCCTCGGTCGCCTTGCCGTCGATCGCCGATACTCGGGGCTCGGAGTCGGAACCGCTCTCGTCGCTCACGTGCTGGCCACGGCAGTCGAGCTCAACCGCTCAGCAGCCTGTCGTGCCGTCGTCGTCACCGCGCTCAGCGAGCGGCCCCGGCAGTGGTGGGAACGTCTCGGCGTTCACCTTCTCGACCCGACAGAGCCCGGCTCTCTCGATCTGTACCTGTTGGCGTCAGCAATCGAGGAAACCCTTCGCGAAATGGGCAAGCCCTGAGGTACCGACACGTGTCGCCCGCGGCGCGAGTTCGGCCAGCGTGATGCCTATTTGATCGACGCCGTGCCCGGTAACGGCGCTCGGGGCCTCGAGGCAGAGGTTGCGTTTCGTTCTGGCGGCTTCGAAAACAGAGTATGGTGATTGGTATGGCGACAAAGAAAGTCACCATCACCCTCGACGCCTTGCAGCTCGATCGGGTTCGTGAGCTCGTCGAGACGGGGAAGGCGTCCAGCGTCTCCGGGTTCGTACAGCACGCTGTCGGCGTGGCCCTCGACGACGTCGCCGGCTGGGGGGCGCTGCTCGCTCAAGCGCTCCGGGAAACCGGCGGGGCGCTCTCCGACGACGAGAAGGCGTGGGCGGACGAAATGCTCGGAACGCGGAAGCAACACACACGGTCGGTCGCTTGATGCCGGGCCTCACGCTCGATACAGGTGGACTGATCGCTTTGGACCGCAACGATCGTCGCATCGTTGTGCTGCTGGCCCGAGCTGCTCAAACGAGCGCGTCGATCACCGTGCCTGCTACCGCCCTGGCCCAGGCGATTCGCCGGCCTGAGCACCAGGTGCGACTCGCTCGGTTGGTCCGCCAAGCGACGACGACCGTCGTCCCTTTGGACCGAGTCGACGCTACGAGCGTCGGCCGCCTCCTGGCCGCCAGCGGTACAACGGACATCGTGGACGCCCATGTGGTGATCTGCGGACGGCGCAGTGGGCAACGGGTCGTCACTTCAGACCCGCGCGATCTTCGAAGGCTCGATCCGGACATTCAGCTCGTGGAGATCTGACAAACAATTGGCGAAAAGCCGGCAGCAGAGAAGCTCAACCTGCGGGTAGCGAAGCCGTGACGCGCCGGTGGCGGGAGAGGAGCGCCCCGCCGGCAGCGGCCGCGAAACAGGAGAGGGCGCCCACCACCATGCCGACCCGGGCGTCGGACTCCTCGATCACCGAGCCGATCAGCGGCCCTCCGACCGGCGTCGTTCCCTGAAAGGCAAGCTGCCAGAGCGACAACACTCGGCCGCGCATGTTGGGAGCGGCCGAGAGCTGGATCGTCGAGTTCCCGATGGAGATGAACGACACGCTCGCCCAGCCGACGAAGAGCAGACCGAGATAGCACAGCCAGAGCACCGGAGCCAGGGCCGTGAACAGGATGGCGAGCCCGAAGCCTGCCGCCGAGATGATCATCGGCCTGATCCCGGTCCGGCCCCGTGCGGCGGTGAGCAGGCCGCCGGCGACCGCCCCGAGGCCCATTGCCGCCGTCATGAAGCCGTAGGCCTCCGAGCCGCCGTGGAAGGTGTCCCTCGCCAGCACCGGGAGGGAGACCTGGAACTCGTAGGCGAGCATGCCGACCAGTCCCATCATCACGAGCGGGACCGCGATGTCGGTGGTGTGGGCGGCGTAGGCGAAACCCTCCCGCAACTGGCCCTTGGCCCGGTGTTCCGGCTCGGTCGGCTGCAGGGCCGAGCGGTTCATGACGAGCAGCGAGGAGACGACTGCCACGAAGCTCGCCGCATTGGCCAGGAAGCAGACCCCGACGCCGACCGTGGCGATGAGGATCCCGGCGATCGCCGGCCCGACTGCACGGGCGGCGTTGCTGGTCACCGAGTTCAAGGTGACGGCGTTGCGCACCTCCTCTCGCCCCACCATCTCCCGGACGAAGGCCTGCCTGGAGGGGTTCTCGAAGGTGTTGTTCAGGCCCAGTGCCACGGCGAGGACGCAGACCTCCCAGTAGCGCACGACGCCGAGCACGGTGAGCAGCCCGAGCGCGAGCGCCTGCAGGCCCATGCAGGTCTGCAGCACAATCATCAACCGGCGCTTGTCCACCCGGTCGGCGATGACGCCGCCGTAGGAGGCAAACAACAGGATGGGGAGCGTCTGGAGCCCGACGACGTACCCGAGGTCGGAGGCCGAGTGGGTGAGGGTGAGCACCAGCCACGACTGGGCGGTCGACTGCATCCAAGTGCCCACGAGGGAGATCGACTGCCCGGTGAAGTAGAGGCGGTAGTTGTGGACCCCGAGTGAGGAGAAGGTCTTCCGGCCGAGCTGGCGCAGGCGGCGTCTCAAGAGCGACTTTCTTTGAGCCGCCCATCGGGGCTCGGCTTCACCGGAACCCCCGCTCAGACGTACTTGGCTTCAATCTCGGCGAAGAACATGTCTGCAAGAGCCTGAACGTAGTGTCCGGCGGGGCTCCGTGCCCCGTCAACCTGCGAAGGGAGAGGTCCGCTGGGAGAGGCGAACCCACCGCGCCACCTGACCGATTGAGGATCGTCGCGCGGGACACGCACCGCAGGTAAGATGCATGATCGCATGTTGAGATGCGTCCCCGCATGCTACGATTAGGGTTGTGCCCAAGACCGTGCAGATTCGTGACCTCGACGACGAGGTGTACGCCGGCCTGGTTCGACGTGCCGCCGAGGCCGGCATCAGCGTCCCCGAGCTGCTGCGCGCCGAGGCCGTGCGCCTTGCCGCGCGGCCCAGCGTGGAGGAATGGCTAAAGCGCACCCGGCGGCGTTCCTCACCGCTCGGGCGCGTCGAGATCCTGGCGGCGCTCGATGAGCAGCGTGGCGCGTGGCCGGATGCTGGTGGTTGACGCCTCCTGTCTGTGTGAGGTGCTGATCGGCGGTCCAAGCGCTGAAGCGATCCGGGACCGACTGAGCGCTGACAACGACCACGCAGCTCCCCACATCATCGACGTCGAGGTCTTCGGCGTCATCCGGCGCGAGCACCTGCGTGGACATCTGGACCGCACCGAGGCCACCCAAGCAGTCGAGGACCTCGAGGCCTGGCCCGCCGAGCGCTTCGGCCACCGACTCCTGCTCGCCCGGGCCTGGGACCTGCGAGACACTGTGCGGGGCTGGGACGCCATGTACGTGGCGCTCGCCGAGGCGCTGGACGCTGTCCTCGTCACGACCGACGGACGACTCGCCGCCGCGACCGGCCCCACCTGCCCGATCGAGACGATCGGCCACGAGTAGCCGTTCAGCTTCGCCAATCCCGCCAGCTTTCTCAGCTGACGATCGTCCTCCGCGACGTCAGCCGGTGGGCGACGTGTCGGCCGGGGAGATGATCCGACCGATCGTGCGCAAGCCTTCGATCACCTCGGCGGCATCCGGACTGATCCGGTCGCTGGCTGACCCGGCGCAGCTACAGCAGGTTGAAGACGTTCTCTTCGCCGCATAGAGCATGAAGGTCCCGGGGACGCCGCTCTTGTTCGACCCTGCCCACCCTTTTACTGTCGGTGGCAACCCCCGGTGATTTGAACATAGACCCAGAGAATTTCGACGGCATGGCTCTACTGGGCTCTCGCCTCCGCGGCGCGCATGCGGTACAACCTGGGGCTGGATCTAGGGTTGAATGCTGTGACCTTGGCCGAGAGCTGCCTGAACCGATTCGCCTGACCCAAAAGAGCCTAGTGGTCCGTCGGTCAAATGAGCTGGTGTGTTCCGGCAGTCCAGATCGCCGATTTAGCGTGCGTTGCCGGTCCCTCCACCGGCATTGTTCTGTACGCCCGCGAACCGGCGGTATGGGTCGCGTTGGCCGTCCGAGACCAGCGCCTTATTGGGCGACCCTGGTACGCGTTGGCCAGATCTGCGGGAGTCGCCTCCAGTGCCTCGGTTGCCTCGAGGACCGACCGTGGCGACGGTATGCACTGTATGGTCCATGGGCATGGACCCACTGGTCGCCCACCAGCGGGCGCAGGACACCTTCGCCCATGTGCTTGTCAACGTGACATCCGATCAGCTGTCGTCACCCACGCCGTGTCCTGAATGGGATGTGAAGGCCCTCATCGACCATGTCATAGCGGGCAACCAGCGAGTCGTAGAGCGAGCCGGTGGCCAAGGCGGCGCAGGAGACCTTCGCTGAGCCCCAGGCCCTTACCCCCACCTACCAGTTGCCCATCGGAGAACTTCCCGGCACCGCATTCATCGAGTTGCGGACAAGTGACCTTCTCACCCACGCCTGGGACCTCGCCATCGCGACCGGACAGCCGACCGACCTCGACCCGGAACTGGCGGAATACGTACTCGCGTTCTCGAAGCAGATGATGAGCCGCCCTGGGCTCCGCGGTGATGGTCGTCCATTCGGTGAGGAGCAGCCCTGCGGCGACAAGTGCCCAGCGGCGGACCGAGTCGCGGCTTTCCTCGGCCGCAAGCTGAGCTGAAGGAGAGATCAATAGTCGCCCCACCCCGGCGATCAGGGCGAGTGGGGGTGAACGTTCGGCTTGCACGTTATGGGCGATCTCGGGCTGCCCGCCCAGCGGTCGACGTCCGGCTGGATCAGCCGCCGGCGACGAAGGCGACGACGACGTAGGCGGCGTGACGATCGAAGTCCTGGCGGCGACGGTCGTAGACGGTCGTGGTGCGTGGGTCGGCGTGTCGGGCGGCCACCTGGACATCTCGGAGCGGAACACCGGCGTCGAGGGCTGCCATGATGAACGCGGCTCGCAGCATGTGCGCGTGGACTGAGCCGAGACCGGCCCGCTTGCCGATGGAGCGGACCCAGCGGTGCGCTGTGCGCCGATCGAGGCGCTGTCCATCGTGTCGCAGGAGGATCGGACCCTGGTGTCGCTCGCCGACCGCGAGGTCGATCGTCCGAGCGGTGCGAGGCACCAGCGGGATGACCGCCGGCTTGTTGCCTTTGCCGATGATTCGCAGTACGCGGTGGCCCCGCTCGATGCCCATGTCCTCGATGTTGGTCTCGCAAGCCTCAGAGACGCGCAGGCCGTTCAATCCAAGCAAGACGGCCAGGGCAGCATGCGCGTGGTCGAAGCGCTCCGCGGTGAAGAGGAACCGCCCGAGTTCTCCCCGGTCCAGGCCCCGCTGCTCGCTCGGGTACACCTTGGGACGTCGCACGTACTGGGCCGGGTTGGAGGCGATCCGCCCGTCGATGTGGGCAAAACGATAGAAACCGCACGCGGTTGACAGGCGCCGGTCGATGGTAGAGGCGGCGAGTCGGCGCTCTTCCATCGATGCCCGGTACAGCTCCAGGTGCGCCCGGGTCGCTTCGAGCACCCGAAGGTCACAACCCTCGGCCCACTGGAACAGGGCACGCAGATCATGGCGATAGGCGTCCAGGGTTATCCCGCTGTAGCGGGCAAGAAATGCCACCGCCGCCAGTTCGGCCTCGTCAGGCATAGCGTGGCCATCGGGCTGGGTGACGACTGCTGCGGATCGGATCGATCGCTGTCATGTGGTCCTCCCTTGGTCAGGCGCACCCAGACAACACCTATTGCAAGCGACGTCGTACTTTGTACTACACTCCGAGGGTGGAAGTCGACTGGACCTACCGGGCCGACTACATACGTGAACGCCATGGAATCGAAGTGGAGTGGGTCAACGAGGCGCTCAGCGATCCCGATGCTCTTCGAATCGACCCTGATCCGGCCAGCAAGTCGGGTCGCAGCGTCAGGACAATCGGCTACTCGAGCCAGGCGGGATGCCTCATCACCGTCATCACCGTCGAGGAGGCAGGGGTGACCTACGGGGTGAATAGCTGGAGGTCCAATGAGACCGACACCCGCCGTTACGGAGAGGAACGACCATGAGTGATCTCAAGAAGATCATCGAAGAGGAGACCGAGGCCTCCGAGGCCAACCGCGACGCGCTCGTCACCGATGACGCCAAGATCAGCCGGCCGAATCGGTCACGATCGACGGTCTACTCAATCCGGCTAAATCCCGAAGAGGTGTCAGCGCTCCAGTCGCTGGCCGATGCTGCCGGCGTACCGGGTTCCACTCTCGCCCGGTCGTGGATCGTCGAACGGATCCGCGAAGAACAAACCGGCCTCAACGACGCCGAGGCCGAACTGCGCGCCGCCCAGCGACACCTCGCCCACCTCCAGAAGCATCTGCGCCGACAAGCGTCCTAGCCTGGTCGGGACGCGGCGTTGGTGGGCACCTTCGCATCAGTGGCAGCCCGGACGATATGGGCAGGGCGCAGTGGCTTGCGGTCGCTCCGCGAGGATCCATTAGACGTGGTGGCCAAGGCTGGGCAGGCTGGTCGCCGTGCCTGTGCGAATGCATGACGAAGAGATCGAGGTGAACAGCGAGCTGGCCCGCCGTCTGATTCATGCCCAGATGCCCGATCTCGCAGATCGGTCGCTGACCATCGTGGAGCCATGGGGCACGGACAATGCGATCTGGAGGTTGGGTAGCGATCTTGTGGTGCACATGCCACGCATCCATTGGGCGGCAGCGCAGGCCGAGCGGGAAGCGGAGTGGCTGCCTCGTCTCGCTCCCTACCTGCGCGTCGCCGTCCCCAAGCCGGTGGCCATCGGTGAGCCGGGTTTCGGTTACCCCTACCGGTGGGCCGTGCACCGGTGGATACCCGGCGAGGGCGCAGCACTCGATCGCGTCGACGATCCCGTCGTGTTCGCCAGCGATCTGGCGAAGGTCGTCCACCAGCTGCAGACCGTGCCGACCGAAGGTGCCCCACCGCCCACTCACCGGGCCCGTGCGTTGCACGAATACGACGAGTCCACCCGCCAGGCCATCGATCGTGCTAGCCACCTGATCGACGCACGGGCTGCAACAACAGTGTGGGACGAGGCCCTCGCCGCGCCCACCTACGACCGCCCGCCCGTGTGGGTGCAAGGCGACCTGGAAGGCAACTGCCTCGTCTCCGACGGCAGGTTGTGCGGGATCGTTGACTGGGGCTCGGCATGCGCGGGCGACCCCGCCGTGGATGTGCAGGTGGTGTGGTCGCCGCTGTTCACAGCCGAGTCGCGCTGGGCGTTCCTCGACGCCCTCGACGTCGACGACGCCACGCTCGCCCGCAGCCGCGGCGCTGCCGTCAACCAGGCGTGCGCCGCGCTGCCTTACTACCTGAACACTTACCCGCTGATCGTCCAGCGCTCGCGGCACAAACTGGCTGCGCTCGGGATACGGCTGCTCCCTGGCGCGTAGCCGGTCCTCAGCAACGCCGGAGGGCTCCAAAGCCTTTCGCGAAAAGGGCAATGTTGGGACAACGCCGTAGGCGAGAGCTGGTTCTCGACGTTGAAAGAGGAGCTGATCCATCGCCAGTCCTGGGCG
>JBEKLQ010000131.1:0-9906 GCA_050010115.1 Acidimicrobiales bacterium
GTCCAGTTTCCAGGACGCAACATGCTCCAACGGTAGGGCGACTTTTGCATGGCGCCCATGGCACCCTCGGCAAGCGGGTACTCATCGACAACCACGCTGCCGCCAGCGACCGCTCCGCGCCCGAGGGCGTCATCTTCGTCGGGCCTGATGAATCAGCGACATCGTGCAGGGAGTCAACACGTGTGACGGGACGATGTGGATATGGACGAAGACGCCCAGGGCGAGCGCCGGTACGGCGAAGCCGAGGGGCAGGACCCCGGCAGCCCACTGAGTCGCCCGTACCCAGGAGAGGCGGCGTCGATCCGCCCAACGAAGCACCTCGTACTCGTCCGACGCCGACGCCGACGCCGGGTCCGTGCATCCGAGTGCCGCAAGGACTTCCGTCGCTCGGCTGGCGGTGGGGGCATGGACACGCAGGCGCATCTGACGCGTGAGTGAGACGACGCTCGCCTGGAACTCACGGCACCCCTCGCACTCCGAGAGGTGGGCGGCGGTGATCGCCTCGGCAACCGGGGGCTCCTCATCGTCGGCGAGTGCGGAGATTGCCTCGCGCGCCACGTCGCACCGGATGATCGTGCTCGAGCCCCGCGACCGCGTGCGGCGCCTTCGTCGCATCAGCATCATTCGACCACCGACGACCGTCAGCTCGAGGAGCCGAACTGAATGGGAACGTTCATGACCTGCTCCCTCGTCCAGCGACCAGTCGCGGGGGCGAGCCCCCAATCGGTGAAGACCGTGTCCTCTACGACGAGTGCATCAACTCTGCCGGCCGCACCGAAGACCATCGTCGCGGTGTGCGCGGGCGCGGTCGGCAGACCGCGCCACGCAGCCCCCGCACCGCTCAGCACTTCGACCGAGTCAAAGGACGTGGACCTTGACGGGGTGGAGCCCGACGACAGGACGAACAGGCCCATCCGGCCATCTGGCCCGAAGGACAGCACCCTCTTGGACCCGATCTGCAGCGCCGGAGAGACGCTCCACGTCCCACTACCGGCGGTCACCCACGCCGCCACAAGGCTGGTCCCCCGAGCGGCCGACACGGCCAAGAGCGCACACAGGCCACTCGTCGTTCGCTGCAGACCGAGCACGCCGATGCTCCCATGGGCGAGGGAAACCGGAAGCGTCGGTCCAGCGAGGTGCCATCCGCCCTGAGGCCCCGTGAAGATGCCGACGACGCCGGCTCGCCGACAGTCGCCTCCGATCACCGAGTGACCCGCAACCCAGCCGACGGCCGTCATCGAGGCAAGCCCGCAGGCGCGCCCCGCTGACGATGCGCCAAGCCCGCTCGTGGTCGTCACCTGGCTCCAGCTGGCCAGCCCGGCGGAGCTCGCGAGCACCTCGCCGCCACTCCCGTTGGTTGCGAGCGCCAGGGCGCGGCCTCCGGGGTCGACGGCAAGAGCATCGGGCTCGGCCGCGAGTGCAGCCACCGGGGCCGCGGGCGACCAGGAGCGCCCGGCATCCAGTGTGACCAGGAGTGGAGAAAAGCTGAGGGCGTCCGTGGAACGAATACCAACCGCGACCGAATGGCTGTCGGGCGTGGCGATCACGAGGCCTCCGTTGGTCGCGACCGCCAGCGCCGACGCCTTATCGGACCAGCGAGAACCACCGCTCGGCCGGAAGAAGAGCTGCCAGAAGGTGTTCAGAGGCTGGCCGAGACGCCCCATCGGGAACACGGCCCAGGAGCCGGCCGAGGTCTCCATCGAAGTCGGCAGTGACGCGCCGGTGGCCGTGGCGCTCGCCGACGGCCCGGGCGATTTGTTGGAGGACTTGGTGGCGGATCCCGTACCGCAGCCCGTAGTGGCGGCAGCCAAGAATGTCAGCGTTGCGAGCGCTCCCGTGGCGGCCCTCCACGGGCGTCGGCGTGGCCTGTGACCGTCCCGCCGGGTGCTCACGATCCGAGCACGCTGCGGATGGCGTTCGCCAGCAGCACCGCCGAAGAGGACTTCGAGGCCTGCGTCCCTGGCCCCGGGTCCGTGTCCAGGACGTAACGGGTGTGACCCGTTGGATCGATCACGTAGGCGATGTCGCTGTGGGCGATCATCGCCCCGCCCGGGACGTAGGCGACTTGAACCCCGAACGAGTTCCAGATGTGGCGGAGCTCCGCGGCCGAGCCGGTGAGGAACTGCCAATTCGCTACGTGCTCGAGGCCCTCTTGGCGGTCGAAGGCCACCACGTAAGCCCGCGAGCGGTAGAGGGGGTTGATGACGACTGCGATGAACTCCACTCGCTGAGCGGCGGAACCGAGCATCTCGTCCGCCTCCCGGAACTCCTGGGCAATAATCGGGCAGTCGGAGACGCAGACCGGGTCCAAGAAGGTAAGAGCGACCGTCTTGCCACGCAGGCTTTGCAGCGACACGGTCTTCCCGCTCTGATCGACCAGCTGGAACGCCGGCGCGGCGAGATTGACGACATCCGGTGTGCCGTCGATCGCCTGGGCGATGATCGGGTCGGCATTCGGGTCCGTGGAAGCCACCGCCATCGGCGCGGCACCGACGAGCGTGATCCCGATTGCGCAGACGGCAGCGAGGGACCGGAACGTGTACGTCGGCCTGGTCGTCAACCGTTCCCTCAGTGACGGCCGGATCGGCGCTGCCGCAGTGATCAGCACCGGCATCTGCTCGGTGACCGGAAAGCGCGTCAGCGCGAGGTAGCCGGCCGTGAAGACGAGTGCCATCGGGATCATGCTGTTCGGATCGGTCCCGACACCGCCGAAGAAGCCGAAGTCCTCGATGAGTACCCAATCGGCCAGGCAGAGGACGACCCCGGCGATCACGCCGACGCGAGCGACCGCCGGCCGGCCGTTCAAGAAGGCGATCCCAAGGACTGCGAGGCAGATCACCAGGAAGAGATTGACTGCCCAACCGTGTGCGGCATCGAACGCGCCAAAGCTCGAGACCCAGGACGACACGAAACCCGGCTGCGGCGTCCGTGCCATCTGCTGCACCATCGCCGTGAGCTGCCCGGGGGTCGCACCTCGGTGGAGCTGTCCCTGCCAGAAACCGCGTCCCGGCCACGCCTGCAACACCGCCATGCCCACGAAGAACAGACCCATGACCCCAAGGACTGCTCGACCGAGCCGAGGGCTCAGCCACGCCCGTTCCGGGAGGGCGATGAGCACACCGGCGAGGCTGTAGAAGAGCACCGCCCCCGGGGCTCCGAACGCCCAGCTGAGGCCGGGGGCGAAGATGCCACCGAAGCTCTCGCCGAAGGCCCAGACGACGAGACCCCAGGCGGCGCTCGAGAGACCGCCGAGCCGCGACCAGTTGCCCCGTGGGGCGACGAGGAGCCAGATGCCGAGGCCGACCTGGATCCATACCGCTGAAGCGGGCGCCGTGATCGGATGGTTGCTCCAGATGGTGCCGCCGACGTTCACGAGGTGCTGCACCCAGCCCGGCGATGTCGCCGCGCTCGGTTCGATCACTTGCGTCGTCATGCCGAGCGGCATCGACGCCTGGCCCTGCAGGATGCCGTCGAACATCCAGATCAGCCCGAACGAGACCCGGAGGAGGCGGCGGGCGACCGGCTCGGCGTAAGGCCAGAGCTCAGTTGAAGCGTTCCCCGCCGCGATCCTCCGCAGCTGGACGCTGCGGAGCGCGTTCCAGGCCACGGCAAGCAGTGCCAGGAGCACAAGGACGACGAGGCCTTGGTGCCGGAGCAACGACTCGAAGGCCGAGACGATCGTGGGGTTGTTCGTTCGCAGCCCCGAGCTCATGCCTGGCATTGCAGTTTGTCCCCCCCTTCTCCTGTGCGTCGTGGACGAGCCGGCTCGGTCCTACGGACTCGCGGCGTTCACCCGTCTCCTGTAGGTAGTGCCTCGAGCACGGCCAAAAGTTCCAAGCGCTCGGCGAGGGCGACTTCCCTAGAGCGAGCCTCTGGCAGTACGGTCGCGGCGGTGGACGAGCTGAGCGCCCTCCTCATGCGGGCGAAAGACGGTGACGAGAGGGCATTGGCCGCGTTCGTCCACAGCGTGCACTCGCCCATTTGGCGCCTCTGCGCCCATCTTGTCGGCCGCGACGACGCTGACGATGCCACGCAGGAGACTTTCCTGGCTGTCTGGCGGGCGCTGCCTTCGTTTCGCGGTGATGCATCTGCTCGGACCTGGTTGTTCGTCATCGCGCGGCGCAGCGCCGAGCGAGTGGCGCGGCGGCGGCGGCGGTGGGTCGAGCTGGCCAATGGAGCACCGGCCCCAGCGCTCACGCCGCACCCGGAGACGGCGACGGAACTCGACGACCTGCTCGCTGGCTTGGACTTGGACCGCAGGGTGGCGATCGTGCTCACCCAGATCATCGGGCTGTCCTATGCGGAAACAGCCGCCGTCTGTGACTGCCCGATCGGAACCATCAGATCGCGTGTGGCCCGCGCGAGAGAGGAGCTCCTCGATCGGCGGTCGGCGCTTCGCGAGGCGGAAGGGTCCGCCACCTCCTGACTCCTTGACCTCGACGAGAGACTCGACGCCGAGGCACTGCGCCTCGACGCACGAACAGGCCATTTGCCTCTAGCGGAGCGCGCCGCCTGACCTCATCCTGGTAGCTGCAGCAGAAAGTGCCTGATGCAAGTCGGTGAGGTGAAGGGGTCCCGTCCGAAGCTGCCGCGAGGCATAGCAGCTTGTCCCGCCTGCAGCGGAGTCCCGGCCCCGATCTCGAAGGAGGTCGCGTGATGGATCTGAAGGGCTCGCAAACCTACAACGCTCCGGTCGACGCGGTGCTCGCGATGTTTCGCGACCCCGAGGCGACGGTCGCGAAGTACGAGAGCATGAACCATCGGGAGGTGACGGTCCTCGAGTGCACGGAGACCCACGGCGTCCTGCGCATCCGCTCGTCACGGGTCGTCGACGTCGACGTGCCCGGATTCGCTAAGAGGGTGCTCAAGCCGACGAACACGATGCGCCAGACCGACGAGTGGCAAAAGCGCAAGGACGGCTCTTGGGGGGGCACGTTCGACGTCGAGGTGCAGGGCGCGCCCATCCACATCTCCGGCACGATGAGCCTCACGCCAGAAGGCAGCAAGTCGATCCATGAGGTCACGATCAACGTGAACGTCAAGATCCCGATCATCGGAGGACGCATCGCGGACTGGGCCGGCAAGAACGACGTTCGCCGGAGCCTCGATGGCGAGTTCGCCTTCAACACCCAGTGGCTCGCCGAGCACGCGTCACCTCGAGCGGCGCGATAGGGAATCGGCTACAGCGCCGGCTCCGCCGGGATCACTCTGGTCCGGTGTGGCTTGAGTGCGTCACCCTTTTCCCGGCACTGTCGTTGGCGGGACCGCCGTGGTCGTCGTCGTCGTCGTGGTTGTGGATGACAAGATCGGGCTCACCGTCGGCGCTACCACGAGCACCGGGAGTCCGTAGTCCATGAACGAGAGATGCAGGCTGACCGGCCCCTCTCCAGCAACGAAACTCCCGAGCGAGATCACTGCCGACTGGATCCGGTTCTCGCTCACCCAGGCTGTCACGCCGAGGTGGGAGGAGCCCGCGAGGTCCGCTACCCGACCGAGGTCCACCGATGATCCGGGAAGGTGGGAAGCTGCCAGAGCAAGGTTCGCCTGTCCGGCGTACTCAGTGGCGGCGGCGCCGTTGATCCGTGCGTGGCCGGCGACGTGCATGCTCGTCGCTCCTGACAGCTGGCCCACGAGCCAGGCGAGATCCTTGGACGCAAGGACGAGTCCCGAGCCAAGCGGGGCGGGCAGCCGAGAGAGCGCCGTCGGCGTCATCATGATCCACGGACCTTCGGCTCCGGCTGCCGAGGCGAGGGCCGGCGGCAACGACAGATAGGTCTTGCCTCCGATGACCCGCATCTGGAGCGAGCCCGAGCCAGGGAGCTGGAGGACGAGCGACCCCGTCCGGTCACGGGTGTCGACAACCCCGTTCCCGGCCGCTGTCTCGGAGGTGCCGGCAAGAGCCTGCAGGCTGAAGGAGTACGAGCCGGCCGCTTGTGAAAACAGGGCGGCCGTGCTCAACATCGTCGCAGGGCTCGCAGTGGGCGGGGCGGCGGTGTGGGGCTTGGCCGGTGCCTTCGTGCGTGGTGACTCCGTGCGTGGCGTGCCCACCGGCAGCAGTCCGTTCCCGGCGGCCGCCAACGCGGTCACCCCGACGTGGCTGTAGAAGGAGATCCAGGACTCGACGAGGGCCACGTACGCGTCGGAGTGGTTGTAGGCGAGGATGGCAGCCGTGAGACCCGAGCGGGCGTTCATGTTGCCGCCGTTGGCGCACAAGAACACACCGGTGGTCAAAGCTGCGTCGTAGAAGTTCTGCGGGTTGCGCTTGCCATCGCCGTTACCGTCCTGGGCGTACTCGGCCCAGGTCGCCGGCAGGAACTGCATCGGGCCTTCAGCGCGTACCCACCCGCCACCGGGGGCCGGCATCGCCGGAGTCCCGTTCGATCCATTGAGCGGGATGCCATAGATGGGCGGGAAGAGCGTGCCGTTGCTGGTGATCCGAGCGCCGGAGCCCCACGTCTGGCCGTTGTCGGACTCCACCCGGCCGATGCCGGCGACGTCCTCCCAGGAGAGGTGGCAGGTCGGGTCGGTATGTGACAGGACGATCTGAGCATGCTGGTAGGCGGCGATCGCCACCGCCGGAACGCCGGTCGAAGCACCGAGTGGCACCGCATCGTGCTTCAGATGCTTGGGCGGAGCGGCTGCGAAGGGCACCACTCCCACGGTTGCAGAGCGGCCATGGGGAAGCCCTCGGACCTGGCTCCCGGGAGTGCCGAACTGAAGCCGGCTGACGGAGACAGCAGCGGCGAGCTTGCTGACGCCGTGGTGGGAATCGCGGCCCGCTGAGACGGCATTGTCTATGGGCAGCAGCGAGCACCCAATCGCGACGGCGACGATGGGAACCAGCAACCAGGACATGAGTCGCGATGAGCCAGCGAGGCGCTCGAGCTTTCGAAGGTGCGGTGCCGCCTTGGCGCGCAAGTCCCGCACCGTCGCGGCAACATCGGTGCCACGAACGCTCCAGAACTGCGCTGCGCGCCTCAACTGAGGCAGCACGTTCATGTCGACGCTGCAGGCATGATCCCACGCTCGGGCCAGGAAAGGCGCACCCGGAGCGGAGGGCAGCCGGGGGCGCGGCCTCTCCGTTTCATGCAGGTACGTATCGGCACGTCGGCCCCGACACCTGAGCCATCCCGCCTGAAACCCCTCCGAGGCTGCCTATGGTGGCTCGGTGTTACATGCTCTGAGCTGGGGCGTCATCGACACACCGAGCGCGAGCCCGCTCGGGTCGCTGTTCGTGACCGGGTCATCGGCGGCGTAGGTGTAGCCGTTGAGCTGCTGCGGCGAGTCGACGTCCCAAGACTCCGCAGCCGCGGACCCCCATTCAGCCGAGGCGATCACCACTGTGGCCATCCTCGCGGCAGGCCTCCGGTCGCCGGGTCGTTCTGGAGGACGCCTCCCGGCGCCCCAAGGGACTGGAGTAGCTGGGAAAAGTTGTACCCGAAGGCTGTCGAGTTCGATCCGTTGAACTGGCCGTACTCGGCGGCCATGGTCAATCCCAGGGCTGAAGGGTCGGCCCATCCTGTCTCGATGCCATCTGGTCCCTCGTACATCTGACCAAGGACGGTGCTCGGTCCCACCGTCTCGCCGACCTGCACAGCGGGGTCGATGTCCTCGGCCGCGTAGACGACGAGCCCATTCGCGGGCCCGTCGGTGAGCCGATAGGCGATGAAGGTGCCACCCGGCCAGCCTGCGTTGACCGTGCTCAGCACCACCCCGTCACCGACGGCGTAGATGGGGCCGGAGCCGCTGTAGTCGACGCCCTGGTCGATCCGTTCGGGCATGAGGTCGCTGATGGCTCGCAGCGGGTTGGCGTAGCCGCCCGGTGCATGTTGAGGCGATGGCGCGGGTTGAGACGGTTGAGACGGTGGCGAGGGTGCTGGGGTGGTCGCGGCCCGCTGTGCTGCCGCCGCTGCGAGCGCCTGTTCTGCTTGCTGCTCTTCGGCTGCCTTGCGCCGCTCGTTGGCGGCAGTCACCAGGGCTACAAGGTTGGCGCTTACCCGGCTCAAGATCGCGTTGTCGGTATCGATCGCAGCTTGGGCTGCCTCGCGGGCCGAGGCGAGCTGGCGGAGGATCATTCGGGTACTGGCCTGTTCGGAGCTGAGGGCGCTCTGGGTCGCCGCGGTGCGGTCTTGGTCGAGATGCAAGGTGGCCATCGCGGCGTCCAAGGTCCCGCTGGCGGCGTCCATGTACACATCCTGTTCCTGGAGTGTCGTCGCGCTGGAGGAGCTGAGGACCGTCGAGGTCCCTGCGGCGGCGTTCATGTACGCGTCGATCGCCACCTGGCGCAGCCGGATTGTCGCTTCCGTCTCCGCACGGTGGTCGACCACGAGACGCACGTGGCCGCTGGCGATCTGCCCCTCGATTGCGGCCATGTGACCCTCGACCCGGTCGTAGCGGCTGACGAGGGACTGGACCAGCGCCCCCTGGCTCGCGATGCGTTGCTCGAGCTGGATGACCGTGGTCCGGTCCGAACGGATGCTCGCCGCTGCCGTGCCCGGCGACGCCGACGCCACCGCGAGAGTCGTACCTAGCGTGCTCAACACCACGACGACCACGCCAGCGAGCCGCCGGCTGCGTGGGCCCCGACGCAAGGCGCCGAATCTGAGCCCACGACTTCTTTCGGCCACCCGTCTGCCCGTGGTCGGATTGTGGCTCGGAGTAGGCACGACCGAGCACACTAGTCAAATGGTCGTGCAACCTGTCATCTTCGTGGGAGTCGGTTCGCTCCGAGCTGGGTTCGATGGAACGATGAAGGTGCCCAGATCCGGCCGTCTTGCTCGGTGACTCGTGCCGGACCAATTGGACCGCTTCGGCATGTTGTCCTGCTGGCGTGTCGGCCCTGCGGCTCGGTCCATAGCGCGACAACGTCCGGGAAGGCGGCCTCCAACTGTTTCGCGGCGCGGGTCGCGCTTGCCAGGCCGTTCCGCCTCGCCAGCCCGGATCAGGGGGTCTTGGTCATACTGTTCGCGAGAAACAAGAAACCCGACTCGACACCTGCAGTTTGAGACTGGTACCGGAGGGAACGATGCGGGCCTGGGCCGCGATTCGAGTCGGCCGCGTGCCGCTGAGCCCGTTGTTCGCGCCGGCCGGTGCTGACGACGCTCGCCCCTGGACATGAGACACCCAGGAACTCACCGAGCTTCTTCGGCGTCGTCTTGCTGCTCCAGGCCTTCCCTCCAGTGGCTGTCCGCAGCTCGACGTCCCCGTCGTCATGATCGACGGCAATCGTCGCCCGGGGGCTTCCGACCGACAACTACTGCACGAAGCGGCGACGGCGACGGCCGGCCTCGAAAAGCGCCGCGCCAATCAGGCCGAGCAGGATTACGAGGAGCCAATACGGCCATCCTGCCCAAGGCTCGCCGGTGTTCGAGGGTGGGACGACGACCGGGGGCACCTTCTCGGTAACCACTGCGCTGGCTGTGGAGCTCTTGCTCTGACCCGACGGGTCCCGTGTCGTTTGGGTCTCGACGGCGGTGTTGACGATCGAGCCGGAGCTCGCTGTGACGAGCGTCACGATCACCATTTCCACCTCTGTTCCAACACGGAGTGCCCCCACATTCCACGTGATGGTGACAACGCCATTGATCACCTTCTCGCTCACGATTCCACGATTGGCGGCCACGGACACAAAACGAAGCCCCGCTGGAAGTGGATCGGTGACGACCACGTTCTGGGCGGTGTTAGGTCCAGCATTTCGCAAAGTGACAAAGTAAGTGTCGACAGTCCCGCTCTGGGGCCTCGCGTTCTGCACCGTCTTCTTGATCGTCACATCCGCCACCAAGACCGGGTTCAGGGTGACGGTGTTGGAGCTGCCGGTCGTGCCGCCGGAGGCGTTCGGGGCGGCCTGGGTGAACGTGGCGGTGTTGGTGACCTGGCTGGAGGTGTTGACCGTGACGACGATCTGGG
>JBEKLQ010000132.1:0-9778 GCA_050010115.1 Acidimicrobiales bacterium
TTCGGCGACGACGGTCATGCCGACGGCGCGGGCGAGCTCCATGACGGCGGCGACGATGGCGGTGTCGACGGGGTCGATCTCGAGGTCCTGGACGAAGGCCCGGTCCAGCTTGACGAAGTCGACCGGTAAGAGCTTCAGGTAGTTCAGCGAGGAGTAGCCGGTGCCGAAGTCGTCGATGGCAAGTCGCACTCCGAGCGACTTGAGATCTGTGAGGGTGTGGATGGTGTGATCGATGTCGGCCATCGCCAGGCCCTCGGTGATCTCGAGACACAACTGTGAGGGGTGAAGCCCTGTGGCCTCGAGCACCGAACGGATCTCGTTGACCTGATCGGACTGCTGAAACTGGCGGGCGGAGAGGTTGACAGCGACGCTGAACGGCAGGTCATGCTCGTCGATCCACTCCTTGGCTTGGTGGCAGGCTTCCTCGAGCACTTTCCGGCCGACGCAGAAGATGAGCCCGGTCTCCTCGGCCAGCCCGATGAAGTGGGAAGGCGGCAGGGTCCCCAGCTCGGGATGATCCCAACGGACCAGGGCTTCGGCGCCTATGATGCGACCGTTCTGCGTAGCGACCACGGGCTGGTAGTGGACGGTGAGCTCATGCTGCTCGACGGCTCGGCGAAGCCCGATCTCGAGGTCGACCCATTCAGCTGATCGCTTGACCATGGCGGCAGCGTCGAAGCGCTCGTAGCGGCCGGCTCCCAGACGCTTGGCCTGATACATGGCGACGTCGGCGTCGTGAAGAACGTCGTCGGGCGTGGAGCCGGCGGTTGCCAGCGCGACGCCGATGCTGACGCTGGCCGTGATGGTGCGCCCACCGGCGAGCGACATCGGGGCACGAACCGCATCCAACATTCGCAGCGCTGTTGCCTCGGCGACCTCGGGGCTTTCGATGTTCTCGAGGAGCAGCGTGAATTCGTCGCCGCCGAAGCGGGCCAGGGTGTCGCCCTCGCGGGTGACGCGCCGAAGTCGGTCGGCGATGCCGACGAGCAACTCGTCGCCGGTCTGGTGGCCGAGGCTGTCATTGGTCACTTTGAACCGGTCGATGTCAGCGAACAGGACGGCGTGAATCTCGCCTGTTCGATCTACTCGCTTGAGGGCGTGCTGCAGGCGGTCGAGGAAGATGCGGCGGTTGGGCAGGCCGGTCAGCGAGTCGTGGAAAGCGTGGTACTCGAGCAGCACCTTCTGGGAGATGTCGCGGAAGGTGAGCACGGCGCCGGCCACCTGCTGGCCCGAGCAGATCGGGGAGCAGGTGACCTCGACGGGGAAGTTCTCGCCCGCCCGGCGCCGGAAGGTGGACTGCTCGCTCTGGATGATCTCGTTGTTCTGTATGGAGCGCCGGGCGGTGATGGCCAGAATGGCGAGCTCGGACTCAATGAGGTCCTGCTCGGCGAGCTCGCGCTCGCTCCAGCCGAGCAGCTGCTCGGCTGCCGGGTTCAAGAAGGTGACCCGGGCTTGGTCGTCGAATGCGCACACGCCTTCGGCGAGGCTGGCGGTGATGGCAACCAGCCGTTCGTGATCGCGACGGCGCTCCTCGTAGAGCGAGGAGTTTACGAGGGCGCCGCTCCCGACGGCGGCGAGAGCCTCGAGCAAGGCCCGGTCGGCGTCGTCGAAGGGCTCACTGCGGCTCCGTCCACTGACAGTCAGCCAGCACTGCGAGTCGTTGACGGTCATGGGGGCCGCCATTGCACCCTCATCGGGCTTCGTCGAGAACACCGCCGCTTCAGGGCTCCGCAACAACCTCGAGGCGGCCTCAGACAAGGAGGATTCGACGTTTCCCGATCCCATGGTCCCGTGCACCTTCAAGGTGGCCTCGAAGAGCCCGAGCAACCGGGCGCGGTCGTGGCGGGCGAAGAAGTGACCGGCGAGCGCTTGGCGGAACGCAGCAAAGGGCAGCACGACGAGGTAGACGGCGAAGGGGTAGGCCGAAATCGCCAGCGAAGCGATCAGGCCGAGCGACACCGAGGCCGCCAGCAGCAGAGCCCGGATCTGGATGCCGTCGAACAAGGCCGAATGCAGCCGCTCAGCGCCCGTGGCAGCCAGGATGACGGCCAGTGCCACGGAGTTGAGGAGGAAATAGACGACGGCGCCAAGAATGGCCGCTGCCAGCTGAGGCACGCCCAGGTGGTTCCCGGGCGGCGCCACAACGTGGACGACAGCGAGCCCCGCACTGACCGAGATCGTGATCTGGGCCACGTTGAAGACGGTCTTGACGGGGGCCCGCCGGCGGATCACCTGTGCCAGGACGGTCGCCAACAGGAAGGCCGCGATCGTGCCCATGGGTGGCGAGACGAGCGCAAGCACGACGAAGAAGCCT
Source organism: Acidimicrobiales bacterium (assembly GCA_050010115.1). Lineage (GTDB taxonomy): Bacteria > Actinomycetota > Acidimicrobiia > Acidimicrobiales > Bog-793 > JAKACA01. The sequence goes on from JBEKLQ010000132.1 coordinate 2,315, forward strand.
TCGTCGAGATGGTGCGCCTGCGACGAGCCGTCGGAGTACATGAGGATCGGCCACACCCAGCTGGCCAACACGAGACCAGCCAGCACGACCAGTACCTCCGGCGAACCGAAGCCTCTGCGGCCGAAGGTCTCGGCCGTGAGGAAGGCGCAAAGGAGTCCGGCGGCGACAGTCACCGCCAGCACAGCCTTGCCGGCGCGGGGAAGAGTCACCGGAGTCATCACGCGGGACACTTGGCGCTCATCCCCAGTCGTTTCCGTTCCAGGCAGCGCCGTTCCAGGCAGCGCCGTTCCAGGCGGCGCCGTTCCAGGCAGCGCCGTTCCAGGCGGCGCCGTTCCAGGCAGCGCCGTTCCAGGCAGCGCCGTTCCAGGCGGCACCGTTCCAGGCGGCACCGTTCCAGGCGATGCCGTTCCAGACGATGCCGTTCCAGTTAGTGCCGTTGACGGGGCTCGTGGGGGGGGCGGTTTGGCCCGCCGTGCTGAGCTGCGAGGCGCTCCACGCCGGTCCGCTCCAGTTGGCCGGGTTCCACGTCGATGCCGCCCACGTCGAGGGAAGCGAGACGGTTGCCGGCGGCGAGGTGGATTCGGCAGCCGCAGCGACGCTCTGGTTGAGGAAGACCTGGCCCGCCGCGGCCGCGGCCGCCACCACGTCGGAGATCCCGTGGCCGTCCACGAGGGGGTCGCCAACCGGCCCAGTGTCCGCACCAAAGAGGAGCGCGGCCTTCACCTGGTCCGGAGTGAGATTCGGATCGGCTTGGAGGAGGAGCGCGGCCAGTCCGGAGACGATCGCCGCCGAGAAGGACGTGCCCGAGCCGACAAAATTGTGCTTGCCGATGGCCGCCTGCGGATTCGCTACCGCGATAGCAGAGCTGGGTGGAATCACACTCACGACCGACCGCCCCGGCGCCACGAGGTCTGGCTTGAACCAACCGTCGTAGAGAGTCGGGCCGGTGCTCGAGAAACTCGTCATCGCGAAGCCAGCGGGAATGTCCGCCCCGCCGTCGTCCAGGGCTCCGACGGTGATCACGAGCGGGTCGTTGCCGGGCGAGGTGACGGAGCCGTTGTCAGGGCCGGAGTTGCCAGCCGAGGTGACGACGACGATCCCAGCCTGCCAGGCCTGCTCAACGGCCTGGTCGAGCGGGTCCAAGGCGCTCGGGGAGGGGGGTTGCACGCCGAGCGACATGTTGAGCACTTTGATGCTGTCCGATGCCTGGTTGGCGATGGCCCACGCCACGCCCTGGATGACGGTGCTCTCGCTGGTGACACCGTTCGCTCCGGCAACCTTGATGGACACAAGATCGGCGCCAGGTGCCACGCCCATGTACTGTCCGCTCGAGGACTGGCCGCCCGAAGCGACGAGCCCGGCGACGAAGGTCCCGTGGCCGTAACCGTCCGAGCTCCAGCCGCCAGGGTTGTTCGGGTTGGCGAGGTTGACTCCGTCGATCACCCGGCCACCAAAGTCAGACAAGTTGGCGTCGATGCCGGTATCGAGCACGGCCACGGTAACGCCTGAACCCTTGATGCCGTTGGCCCACATCGAAGTGGCGCCAGTAACCGAAGTGAAGACGCCGGATGGGTGCGACCCGCCCGAGCCCTCCATCTTCACCTGCACATCGGGCGAGACCTGCAAGCCTGCCTGTCTCGCGGCGGTGGCTTCGTCGCCAGTCAGCTGGGCAACCACGCCATGGACGATCGGGAGAGCAGAGAGCACGACGCCGTGTGCGGCAACCACGTCACCGGCGGCGACCTTGCTGCTGACGCCCTCCACAATGTAACGCTGAGCAGCCGCGCCACCCCTGATCTGCGAATCGGTGCTGCCTGCGGCCGCCAGACCCAGGCAGAGCATCGCCACCACAGCGAAGGCCTTCATGGGCTTCCACGCCACCGAACGCCGCTTCCATGCCACCGAACGCCGCTTCCACGCCACCGAAAGCTGCATGGTTACGCTATCCCTGCCACTCATCTTGCGGCTCCCCTCGCTCGCCCACCAGTACTTGTCCGGTGGAGACAGACGCCGTACGTAGTCACCTAACCACTAAGAGTAATGTGGTCATCTAACCACTAAGAGTGAAGGGTGTCAAGAGGAATTCGCTTCGGCGACTTTTTTTGGGCGCTCCGTGACCACATCGCTTGTGCTGGCCACCGGTCCGACCGGGCAGCCGTCCAGCTCAGCGCCGTTAGCAAGCATCTGGCAGAAGCGATCGACCAGCTCCATCGTGCCGTCCTCGCTGCGCTCGCCGACCTTGAGCCCGCGCCACGATGGGAGGAGGCGCTCCACACCGCCGACTCGCAGTGAGCGCCGGCCTATGCCGACGGTCCGTGAACCAGCGGTCGTGACACCGGTCGCGACGGCTGTCGTTTGGTGGATGCTCGACTTCGGGCTGCGGCCCCCAGCGGGGACATCGAGCTGCGAGTAGGTCTGCTCAGGAGACCGACCTGGCTCGGGTCATCCGCTGATGTGGCTTGCGATCGCGCCGGTACGTGGCCACGAACTCCCGGAACAAGTCGTCGTACAGCGGCTTGTTCTTCGGGTCCGGATCGAAGCGCGCCGCGACCGGGATCCGCTCGGACATCTCCTCAAAGCTGACGTCCTTCAGCGCCGCCGCCGCAAGCATCCCCGCGCCCCGGGCGTTCGCGTTCACGGGATCTTTGACCGCCTCAATCGTCCGGTTGAGGACGTCGGCGTAGATCTGGCTCCATATCTCAGAACGGGCACCGCCGCCGATGAACCGGATGGGGTCGAGGCGGTGACGGCTGAACCGTACGACCGCCTCCAACAGCCAACGCGAGTTCAGCGCGACGCCCTCGAGCACCGCTCGGACGAGCTCCGCACGGGTGGTCGACAACGACATGTGGTGGAAGCCGCCCCGAATCGATGCATCCTCCACCGGAGTCCGCTCCCCGTAGAGCCACGGAGTGAAGAGCACCCCACCGGCACCAGGTGCGGACAAAGCCCCCAGCTCGTCGAAGCTCCGGTAGGCATCGGCGCGCGCGGCCTCCAGGCCTTGGGTCGGCACCAGCCCGTCGTCGGCGAGAAACAGACGATCCCGCAGGAACGTCAAGCAAGCCCCGGCGGTCTCCTGCTCGTTCGCGATGAGGTAGCGACCCGGGATCGCCGAGGGGAGCGACGCCATGTTGTGGAACAAGTCGGTCTTCTTGAACGGCACGTGGCAAGTCAGCCAGGAGGACGTGCCGACATAGAGGTGAGCCTGGAAGTCGCGCGTTGCGCCCGAGCCGATGGCAGCGGACTGAACGTCGGGCGTGCCGACAACCACCGGGATCCCCTCGGGGACGCCCAGATCGGAGGCGGCCGATCGGGTCAGCGGACCGAGGACGTCAGTGGCGGGGAGGAGGTCCGGAAGCTTCTCCCGGTCCACGTCCAGGGCTCGGAGGAGCGCCGGGTGGTACGTCACCTTCGAGGGGTTTCGATTATCGGTCACCCAGTGGAGGGCGATCGAGTCGAAGGAAGCCGCGGCACGGCCGGTCATGCGCAGGTTCAAGTAGTCCTTCGGCTCCAGGAACACCGCCGTGTCCCGGTAGATGTTGGGCTCCTCCTCACGTAACCAGAGGATGTGGGCGATCGGATCCTTCCCACTCTTGCCCGGCGCTCCGCCCGTCAGCCGGATCCAGCGGAGGATCTTCGTCGCCCCATACCCCTGGATGTTCACCAGGCCCCGGCTGGCCTTGGCCGCCTGGGCGGCTCCACGCGTATCCATCCAGATGATGGCGTCGCGCAGCGGCCTTCCTCCCGCGTCGACGGCCACCGTTCCTGACCACTGCGCGGTGGCACACACCGCCTCAATCGAGCCCGTCGGCACGATCCCACGGTCGAGCAGGTGACGTGACACACGACCGATGACCTCCCACCACTGGTCGGGGTCCTGCTCGGCACCACCGTCGGGCAACAGGCACGGTGCGGTTTCTTCTTGGTCGTAGGCAACGACCTCACCCCGAGTAGACACCAATGCGACTTTGCACGCGGACGTGCCGAGATCGATGGCCAGCACGTACTGCGGCTCGGCGGGCACGCTCACCTCACTCGGGCTTCGCCTCGGAGGGCTCGGAGGGCTCGGACACTCGCGCCGGCAGCCGGGTAGTCAACAGGAGCCCGAGGAACCCGAAGATCGCCAAGGCGACCAATGCGAAGTCAGGCCTACCCATGAGCGCCTGAGTTGTCAGCGCGAGGACGACCCCACCGAGGTTCCCGGCGAGCATGAGGAACCCCGTCGCGCCCCCTTGGCGTTCAGGTCCGGCGTGCAGCTCCGACCAGTCCAACGTGACCGGGAGGCTGGTCATCAGGACGAAGCCCTCGACGAACAGGAATACTGCAACCCAGGCGAGCCCGTGACGGGCCGCGATCACCAGGAAGCAGACCGTCGACAACCCGGTCGCCACGGACAACATGGCCCGCCTGCGGTTCTTCGAGGCGATGATGGGCGGCAAGCTGGCGGCGCCGAGGATGCCTGCGAACGTCATCAGAGCGACGAGGTTGCCTGCCGCGGAACCCTCATGGAAGTGGTTGAGGATCGTCTCCAACCAGGTGGCGACCGCGTTGTAGATGCCCATCCCGACGAACAGCAGGCCGGCGAGCACCCACATGAAGCGATCCCGCCGCAGCCACCCGAGCGCCACAGAGGTCGAAGGGTTGTCCGGGTACGCGGCAGGCGTGCGGAGCGCCACCAGCATCCACACGACAGCGATCACCGCGGGGACCGCCTGCACGGCGAGCAGCAACCGCAGGCCACCCGCGTCGAACAACGGACCACCGATGAGCATCGCGACGAGGATGCCGAGGAACAGCGACACGCTGCCGATCGAGATCGCCGTGGCCCGTTCACCTTTGGGGAAGTGCTGCGCCGCTATCTTCGTGATCGCATTCAGCACCAGCGGCTGCCCGGCAGCGATCACGACCTGTCCAGCCAGTTGCACCGCGAACGATGTCGGTGCTGCCAAACGGATCAGCGCGCCTGCTGCGGTGAGCGCGGCGCCGGTTGTCAGCGCCCGACTGAAACTGCCGTCCAGCCAGCGGCCGGTCGGCAGGCCGAGCACGATGTAGACGAATGGGAAGATGATGGCCAGGTCCCCCGTGGCGCCACTCGAGACATGCATCACCCGAGCCGTCTGCGTCGTGATGGGAGCGAACGTCAGCCAGAGCAGCTGCGTACTCGCGGCCAGCAGGCCGTAGCCGGCCAGGATCAGCCATCGGTTCATACCAGGGGGCGGTCGCGCCTCGGAGCCAACCTCCGATCGGTCTGAGGACGACGGTACCCGGCTCATGACCGATGCCCCGGTAGATCCGCTAGATCCCGATGCCCTTGCCGAACGGGTCGACCCACCGTTCGAGAGCCTTGGCAAGCTCCGGGTGCTCCTTCGCGGCGACGTCCAGCGAGATGCCCTGCATCACGGCGTCAATCGCCTGCCGGAAGGCCCGGGCCCCTGCCACGGGGCCGTCGGGGTGGGCGTGGATCCCGCCGCCCGAGCCGATGACGACGTCGTACCCGAGGTCCTCCACCACCTTCGGGACCATCGATGGCGTGATCCCACCCGAGGCCATGGGGAACGTGCGCCGCAACTCGTACAAGGGGAGGGTCATGTTCCTCGCCACGCTCAGGAACTTCTCAGGGAGAACGGGCGCCTTGCCATACGGGGCAGGGAACACGACAACGTCCGCTCCGGCGAGTCGTGGCAGCTTCCCGAGGACCAGGTGCGAGCTTATTCCGTGCCAAGGCGACATGTACATGGCACCAGCCACGTCCATGTGGGCCAGGATCGGCACGTTGATCTCGTCGTCCTCGGCGAGCGCCTGCAGAACGGGGAGGCCGACCGCCAGGTAGTTGACCATGATCGCGTTCGCCCCGGCGTCGACAGCGCGTCGCGCGTTCTCGAAGACCTTCGGCACGGAGTCGGTCACATTGACCGTGTACAACGTGTGTTCGCCGGTCTCGTTGTACACCTCTTTCTCGAGCTTCATGTAGCGGTCGACGCGTTCGATGATCGGGTTGAACGACGCGTCGGCGAGCAGTTCGTCATCCTTCACGATGTCGCAGCCGCCGAGTGCAGCCTTGTAGAAGAGGCCGGCCCCGACTTCCGGCGTGTAGCCCGTGCAGGGCTTGATCATGTTGTTCAACAGGGGTCGGTCCGGTACGCCCAGGATCTCCCGCAGCCCCGAGATGCCGAACCTCGGCCCCTTGAAGCCGGCCACGTAGCGCTTGGGCAAGCTGAGGTCGATGACCTTCACCCGACCGCCCATCGAGATGTTGCCTACCACCGTGGTGAGCAGCATCGGGATCTGCGACCCGAAGTTCACCTCCGGGAACGCGACCTGAACGACGTAATCCCGGTTCCCCTCGAGCATCGAGGGCTCCGGGAACTCGGAATCGGGCACCTCGTAGACGCCCAACACCTTCGCGATGTGCTTCACCCGAACCTCAGGGGTCTCGCCCGGCACTGGCACCCAGGTGCCGGTGCTCTGCTCGATAGCGAGGGCGGGCGCGAGTTTCGGCACCGAAACCATGGCGGGAAATGACACCAGGTAGGTAGCTATCACGTACTCGTCGGGATCAATCCCCTCGAATAGCGCCACCGGCTGGGAGAGAAGTTCCAGTTCATCCATAACTCCTCCTTAAACAACGCGCTCAACGCGGGCTACAAGTCGACCGTAGGTCTCGGTGGGCGACTCGGGAAGAGACGAGAGTCACGTTGAAGGAGGGTCCAATGGCCCTATTTTGGGCGGCCTTTGCGTGATTCGCTGATCAGCGAGAGGTTGATCTCCGGCGCCGGGCTCGTCGGAGTCGTCGAAAGGAACTGCGATGGGACTGTACTCATCGTCTGCTGGGCAGGTTTTGGAGATTTGCCGAGGGTTGCTGGACCGGGGGTTCCTCAAGTCCACCGAAGGCAATGTCTCGGTTCGGATCCCGGGACGCCAGGAATTCGCCATTACGCCCACGAGCTACAGCTACGCCGACATGGTCCCGGAGGACATTTGCGTGCTCGACTTCGCGCTCCGGCCGATCACCGGAACGAAGAAAGCCTCCATCGAGTCTTCGATGCACGCTGCCGTCTACCGGCACCGGCCCGACGTCAACGTCGTCATCCATACCCACCAGCCCTACGCGAGCGCTCTCGGGCTCATGGGCAAGCCAATCCCGGCGCTGTTCGACGAGCAGGTTCGATACCTGGGCCGCGGCGTGGAGATCATCGACTACGGGCCGTCGGGGACCTCGTTCCTCAGGCGCAAGGTCGAAGCGAAGATCGGCAATGGCGACAACGCCTTCATCCTGGCCAGCCACGGCGCGCTGGTACTCGGAGGCGACCCCGACCGGGCCCTGTTCAACGTCTTTCTTCTGGAGAAGTGCTCGCTGGCCTATCTCGTCAGCCTGATGGCCAGCGACGAGGGTGAGAGAGTCGCCCGTATTCCTTTGCCGGTGCGTGAGGTGGCCTTCTCCCGGTTGCGCGGCGATGAGAAGAA
>JBEKLQ010000133.1:0-9776 GCA_050010115.1 Acidimicrobiales bacterium
GAGGGAGGCCACGGCTCCGACACCGAACGCCACGAGCACGTAGCACAATGACGACAGACCGAACGGCGTCAGCACGAACAGATCGGCTACGAGCCCGACGAAGAATGCCACCACCGCTCCCCGCTGGGAGCCGGCCACCAACCCCGCCACGATCGCCAGCAGCAAGAAGGCGTCCGGGTGGGCCCCGTCGACCACCAGGCCGTTCAAGACACCGACCTGCACGATCGTGGTCACGAGGAGCACAATCGCCACGCGGCCCCAAGCGCGCCCGCTCACGAGCTCGCCGGAGAGCCGGTCATGGCGCGGGAAACCATTGCAGCACCGTCACGTAGCTCAGCCCTTGCAGATCCGCCACCGACGTCACTTGGACCGTCTTCGTGAGGGCCCCGCCCGAGTAGTGCACGAACGACACCTTGCCCACCGGGATGCCGGCGGGAAGCGACGCCCCGGCGATCCCGCTCGTGTAGACGATCTGGCCGTCGTGCGGCGACATGTCGGCCGTGACCCCGGAGAGATCGAGCGGATAGCCGGCTCCGCGACCGTAGGCCACCGCGACCGAGCCCGGCGTCCCGAATCGAACCCCGAACGACGACCCCGGATCCGTGATCGCACGCACCACCGACGTGCTCGATCCAGCTGACACGACCGTTCCGACCAGCCCCGGGCCGGCCACGACCGGCATGTCGTCGCCGATGCCTGACGACGTGCCTCGGTCGATCTCGAACGTGTCCTCGAAATTCGACGTCGAACCTGAGATCACCTCGGCGACCAGCGTGGGGAGGTTCTGGACGTAGGGAAGGTGCTCCTCGTTGAGCACTTCCTGCAACTGCTGCTCGGCGGTCTCGTTCTGCAGTACGTCGCGTCGCAACGTGCCGAGCTGGCCCCGTAGCTGCTCGTTCTCTTTGACGGCGCGGCCATAGTTCACCGCCCCGGAGACGACGTCGCCGATGGGGTGCAGTACATCCGACAAGACGCGCTGGATGGGCGAGACGACGTCGAGGGCAGCGTGTCTCACCGAGGTGATCCCCCGGCTCGCCTCCCCCTTGTAGTCGAGAGTGATGGCGCTGATAGAGGCAAGTATGAGGATGACCAGGGTGAGCCGCTGACTCGTGTTGCGTCGAGTCGTGGACACCACGACTCCGTTCTCAGCGGTTGGAAGAGGACTGGAGAACCGCCTTCAGTGCCGGGAACTCCTCCAGGCACATCCCGCTCCCGAGCACCACGCAGTTGAGCGGGTCGGCGGCGACGACGATGGGCATGTGGGTCTCGGCGTGAAGGCGCACGTCCAGGCCGTGAAGGAGCGCCCCTCCACCCGTGAGAACGATCCCCTGCTCCATGATGTCGGCCGCGAGCTCAGGCGGGCAACGGTCGAGCGTGACCTTGACCGCGTCGACGATCGCCGCAACAGGCTCCTCGATTGCTTTGCGGACCTCTTCGGTGGTGGTCACCACCGTCTTGGGCAAGCCGGTGACGAGGTCGCGGCCGCGGATCTCCGCGTGCAGCTCCTCTTCCAGCTCGCAGGCCGAGCCGAGCGCGATCTTGATCTCCTCTGAAGTGCGCTCACCGAGAGCGAGGCTGTACTCCTTCTTCACGAACGAGATGATCGCCTCGTCGAGCTCGTCCCCGCCGATACGGATCGACTGGCTCACGACGATGCCACCGAGGGAGATGACGGCCACCTCGGTGGTACCGCCGCCGATGTCGACGACCATGTTGCCAGTCGGCTCATGGATCGGGAGCCCGGCACCGATGGCGGCGGCCATTGGCTCCTCGACGATCCAGGCCTTGCGGGCGCCGGCGTACTCGGCGGCTTCCTGCACGGCTCGCTTCTCGACGCCCGTGATCCCCGACGGCACGCAGATAACCATGCGCGGCTTGGAAAAGCGCCGCGGGTGCACCCGGCGGATGAAGTACCGGAGCATCATCTCGCAGATCTCGAAGTCTGCGATCACGCCATCCTTGAGCGGCCGGATCGCCTGGATGTTGCTCGGCGTGCGGCCGATCATCCGCTTCGCTTCCACGCCCACGGCAAGTGGGTGGCCGTCCTTTACGTTGATGGCGACGACCGAGGGCTCGTTGAGGACGATGCCCTTGCCGCGTACGTAGACGAGCGTGTTGGCAGTGCCAAGGTCCACGGCCATATCGCGGCCCATGAACGAGAGGCTGTTTTCAGGCATAACAGAAGGTGTCCAAGACTCGAGGGTGGTTCCCCCAGGGTAAGGGATCGGCGGGTGCAGAACAAGGCAGGCCCCGTCGCTAGAGCGGACGCAGCGACGCGACTCGCTGTGTGGGGGCACCAAGCGGGAGTTGGGAGGTGGAGCGTGGGGGGGGTTTCTTGGCTTTGAGGTGGCCGCGGCGATGGCCTCGGCGCGAAGTCAGGACAAGGCGGGAAAGAAGATGGCGATCTCGCGAGCGGCCGATTCCGGGCCGTCGGAGCCGTGGACCAGGTTCTCGGTGAGCACCGTGCCAAAATCGCCACGGATCGTCCCGGGAGGCGCCTCTGCGGGGTTGGTCGGCCCCATCAACGTGCGGACGATCTTCCAGGTGCCCTCAGGTCCCTCAGCGACAAGGAAAACCGACGGGCCTCCAGTGATGAACTCGATCAGGTCGCCGTAGAACGGCTTACCCTCGTGCTCGGCGTAGTGCCGGCCAGCGGTGGCGGCGTCGATGGTACGCAACTCCAACGCGATGAGCCGGAGGCCCTTGCGTTCGAGACGGTCAATGATCTCCCCGACCAGCCCTCGCTTCACGGCGTCGGGCTTGCAGATGACTAGGGTTCGGTTCACGGGTCGGGGACGCTACCAGGGTGCGAGGAGGCTTCTGCCCGCGGCTAGCCCCCGCTAGCCCCGCAGCAACGTCCGAGCTGCTCCGACCACGTACAGCGACCCCGTCACGAGGACCAGCTGGTCCTCGTCGGCGACCTGACGAGCTCGTTCCACAGCCTCGGCCACTCCACCGCAGTCTTCGGCGACGAGGCCGAGTGCTTCCGCAGCGGCCACCACCGCCTCGGCGTGCTGGGCCCGCGGCGACGGCGGCGTGCAGGCGAGCACCGAGCGGATCCGCTCGGGACCGAGGCCCGACAACAACTCGGCGGCGTCACGGCCACGGAGGCACCCCATCACGAGCACGACCGGCCGCCCCGAGAAGTCCTCAACCAGCGCCGCGCCGGCGGCGGCGGCGCCGGCAGCATTGTGAGCGCCGTCGAGCACGATCAGCGGGCGCCGGCCGATCACCTCGAGCCGGCCGGGGACTGTCACCGAGGCGAAGGCATCCTTCACGACGGGGCCGCTCAACCGAATACCGAGCAGGGCCTGGACTGCAGCCAGCGCTGCGGCGGCATTGTCTGCCTGGTGGGCGCCGTGGAGCGGGATGAAGACGTCCTCGTAGCGCCCGAGCGGTGTGTACAGATCGACAACCCGCCCGCCGACGGCGAGCCGGTTGCCATCGACACCGAAATCCTCGCCGCGCCTCCACACTGCCTCAGCCCCGACCTTGGCCGCCTCGTCCTCGAACACCTGTGCCAGGTCCGGATCCCGCTCCCCGAGCACGAGGTAGGCACCGGCTTTCACGATGCCCGCCTTCTCGGCGGCGATCATCTCGCGGGTGCCGCCGAGGATGTCCACGTGGTCGAGCTCCACGTTTGTCACAACCGCCACAGAGCCGTCGGCGACGTTGGTGGCGTCGAAGCGGCCTCCGAGGCCGACCTCGACGACCGCTGAGTCGACAGCCTCATCGGCGAACCACCGGAATGCGGCCGCCGTGACGAGCTCGAACCAGGTCGCCTTGACCCCGAGGAACACTTCGAGCTCCGCCAGCGCCGCGATCTGCTGCGCGAGATCGGAATCGCTGATGACGTGCCCTCCGACCGACAGCCGCTCGTTGATGTCCTCGAGGTGAGGGCTCGTGTAGACGCCGGGATTGAAGCCCTCGGACAGCAACAGCGCCGCAGACATCCTGGCAGTGGAGCCTTTGCCGTTCGTGCCAGTGATGTGCACGACGGGGTAGGAGCGCTGCGGGTCGTCCATGGCTGCGACGAGCGCGGCGATCCGTTCAAGAGTCGGCAGCGCGTGCCGCCCAGCAACTCCCGACTCGATGGCCTCGAGATTGATGTGCCGGTCGAGCCACGCGAGCGCCTCACCGATGGTCGCCCCAAAGCCGCCGGCCGGTGGCGAGAACGGCCCGGCCTCACCGTGCACTGGACATCGCCCGCGAGTGAGCCACTGGATTCATCGGGGTCATCGACGGTGGTGCGTTCCTGAGCGGGAGCGACGCAACCAGGATCGCTGGGTCAGGAGGCTGCCCGGCGGGATGTCCGATCGGGCTTGCCAGGTGCTCCCCGCGGTACGAGGCTCGGAGCGACACGCTCGAGTACGACCGAGCGGTCCACTACGCAGCGCCCGATGTCCTCGCGACTTGGCAGGTCGTACATGACGTCGAGCAGGACTTCCTCGAGGATCGCACGAAGGCCCCGGGCGCCGGTCCCTCTCAGCAACGCCTGGTCGGCGATCGCCTCAAGCGCGTCCTCGGTGATCTCGAGCTCCACGTTGTCCAGCTCGAAGACCCGGTGATACTGCTTCACCAGCGCGTTCTTCGGCTCGAGGAGGATCCGCACCAGTGCTTCCTGATCGAGGCTCGACACGGCGCCGATGACCGGCAGCCGGCCGACGAATTCGGGGATGAGACCGAACTTCAGCAGGTCCTCGGGCAGGACCTGCATCAGGAGGTCACCGTCCCGCCAGTGCTTGGCGCGGCGCACTTCAGCACGGAACCCGATGCCCGCGCGGCCGATCCGGCTCTCGATGATCTTGTCGAGGCCCGCGAACGCCCCGCCGCAGACGAACAGGATGTTCGTCGTGTCGATCTGAATGAACTCCTGGTGAGGGTGCTTGCGTCCGCCCTGCGGAGGCACCGATGCGGTCGTCCCCTCGAGGATCTTGAGGAGCGCCTGCTGTACGCCCTCACCGGACACGTCGCGGGTGATCGACGGGTTCTCCGACTTGCGGGCGATCTTGTCGACCTCGTCGATGTAGATGATCCCCGTCTCAGCCTTCTTCACGTCGTAGTCAGCGGCTTGGATCAGCTTGAGGAGGATGTTCTCGACATCCTCACCGACGTATCCCGCTTCGGTGAGCGCCGTGGCATCGGCGATGGCAAAGGGGACGTTGAGCATCCGGGCGAGCGTCTGGGCCAGGTGCGTCTTCCCACACCCGGTCGGGCCCAGCAAGAGGATGTTCGACTTGGCGAGCTCGACATCGCCCTCCCGGTAGGTTCCGGCTTGAACCCGCTTGTAGTGGTTGTAGACGGCCACGGAGAGGACTTTCTTCGCCTGCTCCTGACCGACGACGTAGTCGTTCAAGAACTCGAAGATCTCCTTCGGCTTCGGGAGGTCCTCGAAACGGACCTCCGTCGGCTCAGCAAGCTCCTCCTCGATGATGTCGTTGCAGAGCTCGATGCACTCGTCGCAGATGTAGACGCCCGGTCCGGCGATCAGCTTCTTCACCTGCTTCTGCGACTTCCCGCAGAAGCTGCACTTGACGAGCTCTCCCCCGTCCCCGAATTTGGCCACCTCGTCCCCCAGTTCAGGCAGCGCCGACGGCAGCGATGCTGCCGACGGCTTCCCGGTTCGTGATCACCTCATCGATGACACCGTACTCCCGAGCTTCCTCCGCGCTCATGATGAAGTCCCGATCGGTGTCCCGGTGGATCTTCGCCATCTCCTGACCAGTGTCGTCGGCCAGCATCTCGTTCAGCAGGTCGCGCATGCGGAGGATCTCCTTCGCCTGCAGCTCGATGTCCGTGGCCTGCCCGGCGGCGCCACCGTAGGGCTGGTGCAGCAAGATGCGGGCGTGTGGCAGGGCGAAGCGCTTGCCCTTCGTCCCGGCGGCCAGCAACACCGCCGCAGCGGAGGCTGCCTGCCCGAAGCAGAACGTCGACTTGTCGGGGCGCACGTACTTCATCGTGTCGTAGATGGCGAACAGCGCCGTGATGTCGCCGCCAGGCGAGTTGATGTAGATGTTGATGTCCTTCTCGGAGTCCTCCGACTCGAGAAACAGCATCTGGGCACAGACCAGGTTGGCGATCGTGTCGTCGATCGGCGTACCGATGAAGATGATCCGCTCACGAAGCAGCCGCGAGTACAAGTCGTAGGCGCGCTCTCCGCGGCTCGACTGCTCGACGACCGTCGGAACGAGGTACCCGTAGGCGGTCAAGCCAAGCCCTCCTCAGTGTCGTTGCCCTCATCGACCGCGTCAGCGGCTTCGCCATCGAGCGCGTCGTTGGCGACATGGCTCTCGCTCACTGAGTCGTCAGCGCCCGTGGACCACGCGACCCCTGTGGTGTCGCCCGGCTCTGCGGGCTCTTCCGGTGAACCTTGATGCTCCAACAGCAACGCTCGGTCCATCGGATTCCCCTGCTCGTCAACGACTTCCACGTGGTCGAGTAGCCACTCGACCGCCTTTGAATTCCTGACATCAGAGCGTAGCGCCTCAAGTCCGGCACCCTCCGCGATCTGGCGCGCCACGGCATTGACGGAACGACCCGATTCCTCTGCGAGACGGGAGATCTCGGCGGCGAGCTCGTCGTCGGTGACCTCGAGCACCTCGGAGGACGCCAGCGCCCGCAGCGCTAGGTCGGCCCGGACCTGCTCAGCCGCCTGGGTCCGGAGCTCGGCTACGAGCGCGTCGGCGTCCTGGTTCGTGGCCTCGAAGTACTGGTCAAGGCTGACGCGGCGCTCGTCGAGCCGCCGTACGAACGACGACAGGAGGCGCTGAGTCGTCTCGTTGACCAGCGTGTCCGGCATCTCGTCCTGAACGAGCCCGGCCAGTGCGCCGATGGCTTGCTCGCGGAACGCCAACCGGGCCTGTAACCGCTTCAACGCGGTCATCCGCTTGGCGAGATCAGCCCGGAGCTCTTCGATCGTGTCGAACTCGGAGGCATCGGAGGCCCAGGCGTCGTCAGCAGCCGGGAGAATCTTCTCTCGCACCTGTTTGACGAGGATCTTCAGCTCTGCATTGCCGCCCGGGGCATCCGACGCATCGACGTCCAACACATCGCCGGCCTTGGCACCCCGGAGACGCTCGTCTGCGCCTTCGGCCAGCATGCCGGAGCCGACCTCGTAGACGAAGTCCGACGTGGCGAGGTCGTCGACCGGTTCGCCGTCACGCGTCGCCTGCACGTCGACCGTGACGAGGTCCCCGTCGCGGGCGGCCCGGTCGACCTCGGACAGCTCGGCGAACTGCTCACGCATCCGGTCGATCTGGGCGTCGATCTCCTCCTCGGAGGCCTCCGGGGACGGGATCGTGACGAGCAGGCCCTCGTAACCGGCGATGGACACCTTCGGCCGGACCTCGACGACGGCATCGAAGGCCAGCGGGCCATCCTCCTCACCGGAGGTGATGTCGATCTCCGGAGCGGCGATCGTGTCGAGGGCTGCCTCCTCCACTGCCTGGGCGTAGTAGTCCGGCAGGGCGTGGCGGATGACCTCCTCCCGGATGGCCTTCCCGCCCATGCGGACCTCGAGCAGCCGGCGAGGGACCTTGCCGGGCCGGAACCCCGGCACGTTGACCTCGCGCTGCAGCCGGCGGAACGTGTCCTCGACAGCCGACTTGAGCTCATCCTCGTCGACTTCGACGGTGAGTTTGACCTTGTTGCTTTCGAGAACTTCGGCGGTGGAGCGCATATGGCTCGGGGAGTCTACCGGGCACCCGGAAGGGGCTCTGCCGGACTCGCGCCGGCGTCGCGCCCGTGGCGCCCGTTCAAGTCGGCGATCAGCGCGACCAGCTGGTCGTAGCGGCCGTGGATGTCGGCGACGTCGTTTGGCTCGGGAACGGCCGCATCGGCGGCACGCAGAACCATGTCGGCTTGGCGGAGGAGCACGGCTCGCTGCTGCGGCTCGACGGTGTACTCGATGACGTGAGAGATCGCGTCGAGCAGGCGGATGGCCACAGCGGGCATATGCCCACCTGCGTGCCGGATCTTGTCGAAAGCACGGTTCACCATTCGTTCGTAGCTCGGGGCCAGCTCAACCAATCGGATCTTCCCAATGCGGTCCCGGTACACGCCTTCGGACAGCACTCGCCCCGAGATCCGCGCCAGCCCGGCGGAGAGCCAGTCGATGCAGGTGAGCGCCGTGAACGTGTCGTTCACAGCGGCCGACAGCGCTCTGATAGCGATCTCCACCATCTGGTCGATCGCGAAGACGGGGTCCTGGATCAGCGTCCGATGGGGACCGGTGACGTGTGACTTTCCCAACGAACGCTCGACGGCCGGAGCTGCCGTCGGGGGCCAGACCTTCCCGAGCGGGCGGCCGGCGATCACGAAGTGCCCCGGCCGGTGCGCCAAGTGGATCACTGCGCCGGCTTCCTCGGCTATCCGGACGAGCTGGCTGAAGGCCACAAACTGGAGGTAACCGCTCTCGAGCGCGGGGATGACGACGCCTTCGGCATCGACCTGCACGATCAACACGGCCAGCTCGCCGGCGTTCGAGACGGGCAAGTGTCGCTTGCCCGCCTCCCCCGCCAGCACCGGGTACTCAGCATCGACCGCCTCGAGCAGATCGCTGGCGATGCCGGCGATCACCTCGGGCAGCTGGATCGACTTTGCGACGTGGTGGATGAAGTAGATGAGGACAGCGACGTCCAGGAACAGCAGCCCTTCGGCAATCGTGATCGTCAGGTGCGGCACCAGGTTGCCGAATGGACCGGTACCGCTCGTGATCAAGCCAAGCGCGAGGACCGAGTACACGAAGGTCGCTACCCAGACCCCGAGCGTGACCTGGTTGCCCACATCGCGGATGAAGTTGCGCATCATCCGCGGCCCGAACTGCTGGGACGCCAAGGTGAGGGCGAGGATCGTGATGGAGAACACGACACCGACCACCGTGATGACCGCTGCGGCGATGGCGATCAGGACCTGCCGGCCGGAGGCCTCGCTCACCGTGCGGATCCATGATGGGTACGTCAGAACGTGGTGCTGGGCGGCGATGTCGAGGGCGAGACTGATCAGGAACAGCCCGACGCTCGCGGCAACCAGCAGCGTCGGAACCAGCCACAGCGTGGTGCGCCACTCCTGGCGCTGCCAACTGGCTCGCCGGAGCCGGTAGCTGGCGGCCGCTACCGGCCCGCCGTGCTCGTGCGGGCGACGCACCGGATCGGGCTGACCGTTGCTCGCCCCTCCATGTTTCGGCATCGCGATCCCCAGACACGTTCCGTCTGGCCGGCGACGCCGACCAGCTCTCGTTCGATGCCGACCAGACTTCCCGGCGCGCCAGCACGATCCTACCGTCGAGGCCGCTCACCGGTTGGTCAAACTGGCATCGCCGCAGTGCTCCCCGTGCGGAGGTGATTCCGGTCCGAGTACCGGAGCCCGCCTGCATGATGTCGGGGTCCGTGCCGGCAACGGCTAGCGGCGTACCGGACGCGGCAACGCGGACCACCGAAGTGGTCCGCGTTGCCGAGCTCAGTTCTAGATGCTCTGTGGTGTCAGCAGCTGCTGGCGCCGAAGCAGCGGACGGTGTTCGCCAAAGTATCCTGGTAGGGCGAGTACATCGCGAGCGGCTGAGAGCTGTACTTGTAGTCGTTGTGGCCGTCGATGTAGCCGGGACCCGAGTCACTCCAGTCGACGTTCCAGGCGCCGCCGCTCGATCCACCTGTGAGCGGGCTGCCGATACCGATCGGGGGCACGCTGGCCGAACCACCGATTCCCGTGTCGGAGACCGCCGTGGCGCCGATGTCCTCGATCATCGACTCACCGTTGTACGGAGACGCCGCCGGGTACCC
>JBEKLQ010000134.1:0-9763 GCA_050010115.1 Acidimicrobiales bacterium
ACGAGTGAGCACCCCGAGCGCGATGTGATCGGCTAGGCGCTGGTCATCCTGCGGCTTGACCCACCCTGCCCGTGGCACACTTCGAAGAATACCACAGGTGTAGTTCTAACTTATGAGTATTGTGCTTACACCCGTCGAGTTCGAGACTCGGCACGGACCAACGACAGCTGGGTGAATCCAACAATCCGGCTCCACTGAACCCAAGGCACCGCAAAGCCTTTCGGGCCGAGCGAGGTCGGCGTAGTCTGGTCCCGGGTCCTCGGGGGTAAGCCCGCACCGAAGAGCCGGGGTTGAGGGTGAGAACCGGCCGCGCTGGTAGGTCTTTTGACCACAGGTGTCGTTCCCTCCTTGGGACGCTCCCGAGGGCCCACTACGTCGTGTTGAGCACCCAGGTCCCTTCGGATCCCTCCAGCGCGAGGTTGAGCAGCCGGCGAAGGTTGAGCGCTGCCACGAGCTCCGAGTCGTGGTCACCGACCGAGGACGACCGGACCTTGGCCTTCGTGCATCGGCTCTTCAGCGGACAGGACGGACAGTGTGGGGCGAGCCCTAGATGGATCAATCGACCGGGGGCGCCTCGAACTCCTCGATGGCGTCGACGGCCTCGTGGAGTAGCTGATGGGCAAGGTCTGACAGGGCCCGGGCTGCGGCAAGCTCCTCCCCGATGGCCGGTACATCAGGATCAGCAGGGTTGCGGCGCGAGCGGCCCCACCCGCTCATCTCTCGACTACCGGTGTTCAGCCGTGCATCGGCCCTCGTGTGGTTCTCGTCCTCCGTGAAGAGGATCTCGACGGTCCAGACACGTCCCTTCGACATGGCTAACTCCCATCACCCAAGCCGCCTCTCGCCGAGGTGACCAAATCCAAATTCAAGCAGCCTTGAGCGGCTGGCACCAGTGGCGAAAGTCACTCTTCCGGACCGGCAAGGTTGGCAGCTGCTGGCTCACAAGGTCGCCGGCTGTCTCTGGCGGAGCATCGGGTTTCGTTGTGTCCTTTCCTGGTGCGACAAGGGTGCGGACCATGCGGAGTGGTGACAGCTCCCCAGAGGATGGTCCGAGCTCCATGGGTCTGGCCCTGCGCTGGCGGCTCCGAAACCCGAGCGAGCATCCGATAGCAGTCTGCGGCGGCTCGCCAGACTCGCCGGTGTCTGCCGACTCGATCTCCGCGACCTTAGGCAGGGGACGTGTCGCGTACGGCGCCGAGCGGGTCCAGTACAGCGCCGGCGAGTCGGTGTTGCACCCGCGGGGCACCCACTGCGAGACTTACACAGTCAAGTCTTCGGGCGCCGACCAGAGAGGTCCCATGTCGAAATACCTCATTCAGGTGGGTTTTACAGCAGAGGCGTGGGCCGCGATGAGCCGCGAACCACAGCACGTGGTCGAGCGCGTGCGCCCATCAGCAGAGGCTCTTGGCGGGTCGATCGAGAGCCTGTTCTTCTGCTTTGGCGACTACGACCTCGTGGGTGTCGTCGACTTCCCCGACAACCGGGGAGCTGCGGCGTGGTCCGTGGCCGTCAGCAGCGGGGGAGACGTGCGCGCCTTCAAGACCACGCCGCTGCTGACCATCGAGGAGGGCCTGCACGCTCTTGGCCAGGCCTCGGAAGTAAGCAGACCGCGGCCGCCCTCTGCGCCGTCCTGACGCAGTCCCCGGACCGTCGTCGGGGGTCGGCCAGTCTCGGACGACGAGCTCGCTGCGCTGGGGCCGCTGACGGGTCGCCCGCTCGCCCAGCTCACCGGACCACCGGCGACGGAGCCGCCCGACCGCCCTGGGACGCTCGATCACGCAGCAGCCGACTTACCCCGACGAGAGGTCACCGACCAATAGGTCGAGCATCGCCTCTTCGTGAACAGCCCGGCCTGCCCGTTGCATCGCCGTCGTGAGCTCCGCATCCCACACCGCCGGCACCGGGTGACCCTCCAGCACCGGCAGCTGAGCGACACCCGTGCCGGCTGCCGCCAGCGCTGCCGCGTAGTCACCACACCGCATACGCCAGGGTGTGGCGCCGTACGCATTCACGATCCGGTTGGCGATCGAGATGCCGGGCCAGTCGAAGTCACCTCGGTAGAGCAGTCGTGCACCGTCGGTGACCAACCGCTCCAGCAGCATGGTCACGACCACCGTCGGGTTGCCCGCCGTGCAGACGACGGCGGCGTCACTGCCGGCCTCCATCGCGGCCTCGAGAACGCGTGGGTTCTCGCAGACCCACACAGCCTTGCCTTCCGGCACGATGCGGTCGAGCCGGCGAAGATCCCGGATCGTCAGGTGTGTCTCGCAACCAGCTTCGCACCGGAGGCGAACGGCCTCAGCCACCGCTGACCCACCAACCGGCGAAAGGCCAAGCGTCATCACCGTCGTGGAGACCTCGTCGGCCAAGACGCCGGCACGCTCCCAGAGCGCCCGCCGCTCCGTCGCACTTTGGGGAACCGGCTGTGAGGCCATCACAGCGATGGCGCGGAGCACGAGCGTCGACAGCAGGCTTCCGTCGTCAAGGCAGTGGCTGTCACCCGCCGTCCGATTCGCCAGCTCCGTTCGCCCGCATCCAGCGCCGGTTTTCGGCAGCCGAGATATGCATCCCACCGCGTTCACGAGCGCCTCCGAGGCCACCGATGCGGGCAGGCGGCCGACGACGGAGCGGACGCTGTCCAGCCAGCTCTCGACCCAGGTTTCCGAGCCGAGGCCGCGCAGTTCGAGCTCAGCGCGCGCTGCCTCCCGCACGGCGGCTCGCTCAGCTGCGGCCGTCGTGCGCGCCCCAGGGCGATCGACCAAGGGCCCGCGGCGCGACTCAACTGCTGCAACGAGGCTCCGTGCTGTGCCCGTAGCCCGCAGCCGAGCATCGAGTGCTCGCAGATCCACTCGTGCGCTGTCGCCCGGAATTGGTCGCCCGACCAGGCCGGCCAAGGCGTACCGCTCCGGCCGGTCGAGCCCTGACAGCGTCACGACACCTCGAGCCTCGAGCCCGTTGCGCTGCAGTCGCTCGGCCACGACGTCCCACAACCGCCCAAGGGCGGCGTCGTCTAAGGCGCTCACCCGGTTACAACCCGACGAGATGACGCCGGTGCCCGTCCCATCGGAAGTGCACGAGCGCCACGCCGGGCACGCTGGGGTCTCGCAGCGCCTCGTAGATCTCGAGGCTTGGCACGTCCGGGAAGCAACCCCACATCCGCTCGCTCGTGATGATGAAGTCGAGATCGAGCTCGACGAGCAAGGCGAGAAGCCTGCCGTGGGTCGGCTCGTCCACTTTGGCGAAGGCGTCGTCCAGCAGCAGCAGCCGGGGGCACGACGACCCGAGGCCTTCGTAGTGCGCAGAGGCAGCCGCGAACAGCGCCAGATACGACAGCACCCGCTGCTCCCCTTGCGAGAGGCCGACGCGGGACGACATCGCTCGGGTTGATCCCGGCTTGGCGTCGTCGACGACTTGCACGGTGAAGCGGTACCACTCGCGGTAGTCCAGCGACCGGCGCAGGTGCTCGAGGTAGCCGGAAGCGGGATCGCGCTCTCGCTCGCCGCGGATCAGCTCTATGAGGGCATCTCGCAACCGGGCGTCCTCGTCTGGCGAGCGGGGGGACATCACCAACAGCTCCACGGCGGTGCGCGCCGCCAGCGAGGCCTCCTGGTCCATCCGCCAGTCGAGATGGGCGCCCTTGCCATGGGAGCTGCGCACCCGGACAAGGGCGGCATTGGCTGTTC
Source organism: Acidimicrobiales bacterium (assembly GCA_050010115.1). Classification (GTDB taxonomy): domain Bacteria; phylum Actinomycetota; class Acidimicrobiia; order Acidimicrobiales; family Bog-793; genus JAKACA01. The sequence continues at coordinate 3,684 of JBEKLQ010000134.1, forward strand.
TCACCAGATCGATGGCTTCGAGCAACCGCTCCCTCAGCTCCTCACCCAGCTCGCCGAGGAGGAAGCGCTCGATGACGTCGCGTTCTCGGGTTTCTAGGCGGTGCTTGGCGGCGGCCGCCTCAGCCGCCACCCGGGCTGCCACGGTCGGCAACGGCTGGCGCCCGGTGTCGTCGGCAACGTGGAAATATTTGACGCCCTGCTCCTCGCTGATGGTCACGTCGTACCCGCCGGCCAGGCCCTCCTCCAGGTCCTTGTGCCGGTTGAGCACGATCTGGTCGGAGACCGGAGCGTCGTCGCCCACTCTCGCCCGGAGCTCTCGGGCTGCGGCAACCACGTCGCCCGCGTCGTGCGGCCACTCCACGCCGAACGCCGCCTCGCTCACACCCGGCAGGCCGGCGACCTTCTCCAACCGCTCGCCGGTAGCGGTGACGTGCTCGGCGGCGGAGCCCACCTTGTCCGCCGCGGCCGAGGACTTCTCGAGCGCTTGACCCTCCTGTCTTGCGAGCTCACGTGCCGTCTCATTGGCTGGAGAAAGCTCGCTTTCGGCCACGCGACGCTGACGTTCGCACGCCTCGATCGCCGCCAGCACCTCAGCAACGGTCGCCCCGAGCGCTTGCTCGAGCATGGCGAGCGTCGACACCTCGTCGTCGTGCTCGCGCCGCGAACACTGCGCATCGTGGGCCGCCTGCTCGGCAGCCGTCTTCCGTTCCGCTCTCCGTTGCGCCTTGGACTCGGCCTCGGCCCGCCGATCCGTCAGGTCGGACCACGCAACGTCCCAGGCGCGCAGCCCGTCAGCCAACATCCCGGCGGCGCGGATCACCTCGTCGAGGGCAGACATCTCGACCGGCAGGCTCTCGCCCGCGGCGGCATGGGCGACCTCTGCGGCGGCCTGAGCAGCCGAGGTCCGGGCTCGCTCGGCGGCGCGGCGGTGGGTCTCGTTGCGTGACCGCGCCCCGCCGGCGGCCTCTGCCCGAGCTTCGGCTCTCGAACGAGCGGTCCGTACTGGCTCGTCGGTCGGAAGCGTGGCCGGCAGCTGGTCGAGGTGCTGGCGGAGGTCGACGGCCTGGCGGAGCCGCTCGTCGATCTGCTCGAGCGCGACGCGCAGTTCGGCGCAGCGCGCTGCCAGCTCCGCCAGCCGGCGCTCACGGGTCCTGCGCCGGGTGCCCGCCCCGAGGTACTCCTCCTCCGCCTTGGACCACGCCCCCCGCATAGGGCCGATCGACCACCGCCCGTCGAAGTCCACCCATGGGAGCCCGGGCTGCTCGCCGAGCGCGACGGTGCGCAAGAGACGCTCCACGTCGGGCCGCGTAGCCACGAGCGCGCTGGCGAGCGTCCCCACACCCTCGGGCAGTTCGGGCGCGTCGGAGCGGATGATGACGTCGTGAGTGGACGGGTGGATGACCAGCCCGTCGTTGGCGACCCAGGCGTCCAGGAGCCCCGAAGCCTCCAGCGCCGCTTCCAAGCCTGCACGGTCGGTCGCCGATATCCCGTCGGCCAGGTCGACCAGCTCGTAGAACGCTGCGCCGGCGAGCTCGTCGCGTCTCGCCGCCCGGAACCGGGGCGCCTCCGGGCGCACGTCGGCGGTTGCCTCGAGCGCTGCTCGCTCCGCCTCCTCCTCGGCAAGGGATTGCTCCGCCTCACCCTTGGCCGAGCGTGCCTTGCTCTCCGCCGTCCTGGCCGACTCCTGCAACGGCGACAGCAACGCCCGCACGGTCGACGGCACGGCGGCCAGCTCCTCGGCACCGGCCGGGCCGTCGCCAAGGGCGCGCCGGAGCGGCTCGGGATCCGGGACCAGCACATCGAGGCCTTGCAGACAGGCACGCCACCATGTCTCGACGTCGCTCCGCCAGGCGCTGCTCGCGGCGACCCAGGCGAGCTCGGCATCCTCGGCCTCGGACTCGCGCTCGCTCAGCTCCTGCTCGGATCGCGCGGCCTGCTCCTCGGCCCGCTCGGCGATGCGCCTCGCGTCCGTCGCCACGTCGGCCAATTGGCGCACCTGCTCGGCGACCCGCCGCCGGCCGTTCGCTGCGTCAGTGGCAATGGCGATCCCACCCGCATCCCGGGGCACCACGGCCGGGTCGATCCTCGCCTCCTTCGCTCGGCGGACGAGCTCCGGCCGAGCTTCATGCACGCGGTTCTCAGCCGCCTGGGCCCGCCCCGAGGCCTCACGCTCGTCCTCGGCGGCGTCCCATGCCACTCGCGCGAGCTCAGCGGCCTTGTCCTCCGAGGAGCGGGCCGCCGACTCCTTCGCCGCTACGACTCGCCGGCGGTCGATCAGGTCCTGGTGCTGTTGGTAGGCCTCGCTCGAACGCAGCCCGTCCAACTCCCGGACTGCCCGCCGCTCCTGGTCCTGCAGCTGCTCCACCCGAGCCTCGGCGGTTGCCCTCGCGGCTGTGGCCTCCTCGGCTCGACGGACATGGCGCGCGGACTCGCGCTCCGCCCGCCGGTGCTCACCGTCGGCGTCGAGGACCGCCTGCGAGCGGTCACGTAGGACCGTGCGGGCGTATCCCTTGTACGTGTCGAGAAACCTCCCCAGGGCACTCGCGGTCCGCTGCGTCCTCTCGAGCTGCTCGCGGACTTGCTCCAAGGTGTCGAACCGCTCGGCTGCGCGCTCCAGCGCATCCTCGGCTGGGGGTGGCAGGGCGCTTCGCAGGACAGCCGCCAGCTCGCCGGCTTCGATCTTGTTCCCGATGTTGGGATCCCGGAGGCGGTGCAGCAGATGGAGGAGGTTCGAGTAGCGAGCGTCGTCGTTGAGGCCGAACAAGCGCGAGGCCACCCGGCGCCGATGCTCGGTTCCCGCCGTCGTCACGGCATCGGAGCCCAGCTGCTCCCTGAGCTTCTCGGTCGAGACGTCGGCACCGAGGTGGAGGTCGACACCGACGCGGCTGGTCTCGGTGAGGAAGAACCACGTGGCTGCCACCCGGTTCGATGACGAAGCCTTGAGCCCGGCTCCGACCGTGCAGAACCGCTCCTCGCCGTCCTCACTCGTGAGCCGCAGCTCGAGCCATGCGTAGCCGACGTGATTACCCGGATCCCGGCCGTCGGTCATCAACCAGAACACCGAAGTCCGGTCACGACCCGTGGCGTCGATCGAGCGCGTGTCGCCGTCGAAGAGAAACGGCAGCAGGATCTCCAGTGCCTTCGACTTGCCGGCCCCGTTCTTGCCCCGGAGCAGCGCACGGCCACCCCCGAAGCTCAGCTCCGCCCTGTCGTACTGCCAGACGTTGTTGATCCCAGCCCGGTGCAGCACCCAGCGGCCGAACCGCTCGGCGGGCAGCAGGGGCGGCGCCGGCAACGATGGCGTCGCGAACAGCTGATCAGTCACCAGATCCTCCAGATGAAGTCATGTAGGGCATGTAGGTCATGTAGGGCACATGGGCGTGAGGCGGAGGGCGACGGGCGCTCCGATCTCAGCCGGTTCGGGTGCGTAACGCGCAGCCACGGCACGCAACGCCAGGTCGCCGCTGGCGCTGCGTGCGAGCAGGCCCATGTCGACGAGGAGATCCTCCACCTCCGGCGCGAGGCGGTCGGGGTTGCCCACGTATTCCTTCGACCACCGGTGGCCGTACGTGGCGAGCAGCCGGTCGACGACGGTTGCGAGCAGTCCGGGAGGCACCGGGACGGACGCCGCTGCCGGCGTGAGGGAGCCAGCGTCGAGCTCTGCCACCAACTCCGCCGCCGCCAGCAGCGCTGCTTGGCCGAGGGAGCCCTCGCGCGGGAACTTCATGTCGGTCAGCTGGTCCTGCGGGTCGAGAGCGGCGACACCTTCGGACCTGATCTCGAGACGGAGGCCGACGTTGTCCTCGAGGATCTGTGCCTCCCGGCGCTGGGACTGCCTGAGCCAGGCGAGCTCCTGGTCGGGCAACTCGTCCGCCATGACGACGGGGCACTCCACGACTTTGCGCCTCACGGCATGCCGGACCGCTTCAGGACCGGTGCTCGCTGCGAGGCGAACGAGCTCGGCGGGGTCGTCCACCTCGCGCAGCGACACGGCGAGGAGATGGCGCAGAATCTCCGACTCGACCCACAACAGCGCCTCGTTCGATGGGTCGTCGGCGTAAGCGGCGACCTCGCCGGCATCTTCTGTCACCACTCCCCACTCGATGAGCTGGCGAAGAGCGTGTACGAGCGCGCGCCGTTCGGTGAGCGTGTCACCGCCCAGCTCCACGCCGGCTTCGGCCGCTGCCTGGCGGATGTCGGCGACGACGGACGACAACAGGATCTGGCGCCGGCTGGTGATCAGCACCGAGCACAGCAAAGCGAGGTAGGTGTAGTCGCGCGGTGAGAACGGGCGCTTCGAGGGCCGCAGCAGCGGTCGCCCGTTGCCCGGGCCGAGGCCCGCTTTGAACAAGCGGGCGAAACCGGCGTCGACGACCAGGCGGTAGCCGAGGTAGTTACGGAACATCGTCCTCAGATGGTCGGCATGGCGCCGGATCTCGCGATGGCCTTGAGGGTCCCGAGGGGCCAGGACGAGGGGACTGTTGAGTAGACGGCGCGCCGCGTCGCGGCGCTCGTCGGCGATCACCCGGTCTCCTTCCGCTGCTCCAGCGCGGCGGGAGGCGAGCCGATGGACAGGGCCAGGCCGTCCACGGTCAAGTTGCCCGTGTCCGAGCGAATGAGCAGCCGACCTTCGGACTGGGCAACCCAGAGCGTGACGGGGTGATCCGGCAGGGTGGCACGACCCGATGAGGTGGCGTTGGCGAGCAGCTCGAGGAGCACCGCGAAGGCTGAGGCGGATAGCTGCGCCTCGTCGAGGCGAGCGCCGAGAGCGCGCAACTCGGCACAAGCGGCGGCGCGGCTCTCGTCCTCCAGCCCCCGGATGGTGACGAGGCGCTCCTTCTGGGCGGCGTGGTCGGCAGCCAGAGCCGTACGGCCACGTGTCGTGCGCTCGCCCCGTTCGCGAAGGCCTACGGCTACCGGTGCCGCCGGTGCACGCCACCAGCTCGCCGCTGCCGGGATCGCCTCGGCGACGTCGTCGTCGAGCACGACGCCGAGGTGCCTGGCGCCATACAGGCCGAAGGCAGCGGTGGCGAGAACGTGCGCGTCGGCCGGCGTGGCGGCATCGAACCAGCCGGCGAGCTTGAGGAAGTGCCGGCGCAGTGACGTCTCCCGCGTTGCCGAGGCGTTGATTCGCTTGAGGCTCGTGAGCAGAGCACCGACAGCACGGTGAGCGGCGTCGCGGAGCTCGCGGGCTCCCGGGCCGGCGAACCACGCCTCGAGCTGGTCCCAGTCGGCCTTCACCCGGCCTCGGGATCGCTGAACGTCCTCCCCTCCAGGGCTTGCGGCTTCGAGGGCGGCAAAAGCGCCGTCGGTGTCCGACAGGCGAGCGAGCAGCTCGGGAATGTCTGGCCGGAGGCGCTCGAGGGCGGCGATGATCGCCGGAGTGTGACGGCGGACACCCTCCACGATCGTCTCGAGATAGTCGAGGAGGAGGTTCTTGAAGCCGGACCACTCGTCTCCGTCGAGGTCGCTCCGGGTGAGCACCGACCCGATGTAGGTGTAGAAGTCGGTCACTGCCGTGGCGAACTCGTGGAACTGCCCGAATACTGTCGAGACAGCACCGGCGAGAACCTCGGGCTCCGACCGGATGTCGAGCGTGGACAGGCCGTCGGCGACGAGTGCGAGCAGCTCGCGAGGCACTTCCCGGGCACCGCCGGTCACGGCGAGAAACCCCTCCACCTCCCGGTGCAGACGCGCCCCGAGGGCGGACACCGTGTACCTGGCCGGCTGGCTCTGGTACTCGGCAATGGACTTGACGCGGATCTCGCGCGGGCTCAGCAGGAGGTTGCCCATGTCGGCCAGGTACTTGCACCGTGCCGCGACAACCTCGACGGGCAGGTCGACGCCCTCGTTGACCAGGTCCTGGGCCGACCATTCGGCGAGGAGCGCGTCAGTGAACCGACCCATGATGGCGATGTAGTCATCGGCTTCTGGGGCGGTCACGTAGCGATAGAGCTTCAGCCGGTCGGGATCGGCCATGATCGGGACTCTACGTGGGGGGTGTAACACTCATACTGAGGGTGCTGGTCAACAGCAGCAGCCGGGGAGGGGGGTCCGGGGGGAGGGGGTGGACAACAGCT
>JBEKLQ010000135.1:0-9542 GCA_050010115.1 Acidimicrobiales bacterium
TCGACACCGCCAGTTTCCGAAGGGGCCCCGCCAAATTGGTGGACCTTCTTCAGGTCCGCCCACGGGGTTCAGCTGTACATATTCAATGATCGAGTCTGTACATCGTTACGTGATCCTCAACAGCTCGTCGGAAAGTGCCGCCAGGTCAATCTCCGTCTGCTTATGAGCGACGCCCAGCGCCTCTACCGTTCCCGAGGCTTTGTCGAGCGCACGCCGTACGAGGGGACGGAAATACCGGAACATCTGCAGCGCCACTGGCTGTTCTTTGAGCGTCGACTTTCCCCCATGGCCGAGACGGAGAAGAACCCTTCGGATATCAGTCGGTAGACGGCTCGGATTGTCGGGTCGGGTCTTCGTTGCCACCGTTCCGGGGGTAGGGATACCCAAACCCGCCCTGAATCGAAGCCTGGTTTCGGTCGGTGCTTGGGCTCAGTCGCCCGATGGGACAATGGTCCGATCTTGAACGTGCGTGCTGCCAAGCCGGAAGACGCGCGGTCGCTGGAGGTATGCCGCTTTACCTGACGAAGCTCTCGCGCTGCTCGCTGCGCGAAGCCGTGTGTCGCCAGGTCCACGATAGCGACGCGCCCCTTTGGAACGAGGGCCGAGCGGTTCGGCTGGCAGGGTCTCTCCGGCATTGTCCCCGGCTGCGATGTGAAAGGAAGCGGCGGTAGTTTCGGTCGGTGACCGATTGCGTGTTCTGTCGCATCATCGCAGGGGATGCTCCTGCCAGCGTCGCCTTCGAGGACGACGAGACGATCGCCATTATGGACCTTCGCCAAGACTGGAGACAATCCTCCTGGGACCGGCTGACTGAGTCGGCCGACTGACGAGTGCAGGCTGTTCAAGCCAGTCCGTACCGGAGCACGTCGGGAGCCTGTGGCTCCGTGACCGTTGGCACGTCGGATGTCGAGGGAGACCGTCGCGACGCTTCGAGGGAAAGGAGTGGGCGGTAAGGGACTCGAACGCTTCACGTACAGTTTCGTTCCGCAGGCGACGGACCCAACCGTGGAGGTCGGGCAAGGCCCGGTGTCGTGTGCCGACCCGCGTCTAGGTTTGCGTCTAGAACTGCTGCCCACTGGACCTTCGTAGAAGCACCCAGAGCGGTGAAGCAAGCCACTGACCAGCACTTCTGTGGTCTTCTGACCTCCAATCAGACCCTCCAGATACTTCATGCTCTACTATGATATCTGATATGTTTTGGCTCTGAGCAGCTCTTTTGTGGAGGGATTGTCGCCACGCGTCTAGGACATTGTCCAGAATCTCCTTCGTACCAACGAGCCTGACCACAAGAGGGAGCTCTCGACAGATGATCGGGAAGGACTGCATCAGCACGCTCTTCACGACGCGCCTTCGCCAGCTCGATGGGTCCGTCTCCCTCATCGAGGAAAGGCGCCCATGGACGTCTGGGACCGCCCTGCCGAAGTGACCGAGCCGAGGTGCACCACCGTCACGGAGTCCCCGAACGGGGTCAGTTTCGAGTAGGCCGGCGACAGTCTGAGCAATCTCGTACGCTGTCCTCACGGAGACATTGACCTTTCTCTTCACCGACATCGAGGGCTCGACCGCCCTGCTCAAGCGCCTGGGTGGCGGTGCCTACGCGGCGGCTCTCGCCGATCACCACCGGCTCGTCCGGGCAGGTCTCGTAGCGCACGAAGGCAAGGAGATCGGAACCCAAGGTGACGGATTCTTCGCCGTGTTCACGTCGCCTAGCGCCGCTGTGACGGCGGTCATCGAGATGCAGCGGTCTCTCCATGCGCACGACTGGCCGGCCGGTGAGCAGGTCCGCGTTCGAATGGGAGTCCACTCGGGAGAGGCATCGGAGACGGGCACCGGACTTGTTGGTTTCGAGGTCCACCGCGCCGCGCGCATTGCGGCCGTCGCCCACGGGGGTCAGGTCGTGCTGTCGGCGACGACGGTCGCCCTTATCCGAGACTCCTTGCCCGGCGACGCGACCCTGCGCGATCTCGGATCTCACCGGCTGAAAGATCTCGGCCGGCCAGAGCAGATCTTTCAGCTTCATGCTGAAGGTCTCGAGGTCGACTTTCCACCACTGCGGTCGCTTGACAACGCCGAACTCGGAAACAACCTCCCCCAGCAGTTAACGAGCTTCGTGGGCCGGGAGACGGAGAGGGCAGCGGTCCGCGCCCTACTCGAGAAGTCGCGGCTCGTGACTCTGACTGGTGTGGGCGGGGTGGGCAAGTCCCGCCTCGCCATCCAGCTGGCCACGGACCTCATCAAGGGCTACGGGAACAGCGTCTGGCTGGTGGAGCTCGCGCCCTTGTCCGATGCCGCCATGGTCCCCCAGGCAATGGCCAGGGTGCTGTCGATACGCGAGGAGCCGAGCCGACCCGCGCTCGACACCGTGGTTGATGCCCTGCGGGACCGCAACCTGCTCGTGGTGCTGGACAACTGCGAGCACCTCATCGCGGCCTGCGCTGAAGTGGCAAACGCAGCTCTGCGGTCGTGCCCGGGAATCGTGATCCTGGCCACGAGCCGGGAGCCCATCGGTATCGAGGGGGAGCAGGTGTACCGTGTCCCGTCGCTGACGATGCCATCGGCCGGCAGCAGCGACGCCGCTCAGGACCTACTGGCATCGGAGGCAGTGCGGCTCTTCGTCGGCCGCGCCACCGCGCAGGACCCGACGTTCGTCCTCGACGAGGCGAACGCGGCGGCGGTCGCGTCGATCTGTCGGCGCCTCGACGGCATTCCTCTGGCCCTCGAGCTCGCGGCGGCTCGCCTTCGGGCAATGTCCGTTACCGAGATCGCCGAGCACCTCGGCGACCGCTTCCGCCTACTCACGGTTGGTAGCCGAACTGCCCTGCCCCGTCAGCAGACTCTCCAGACCCTGATCGACTGGTCCTACCGCCTCCTCAGCGACCGCGAACGCACCGTTCTGGCGAGGTTGTCCGTGTTCGCCGGAGGATTCGACCTCCGCGCTGCCGAAGAGGTGGCCGGAGCCGCCGACGTCGAGGCCTTCGCTGTCCTCGACGTGGTCGGCTCCCTCGTGGACAAGAGCCTGGTACAGGCCGAAGCACTCCCAACGGGCAAGACCCGCTACCGACTCCTGGAGACGATCCGCGAGTACGCTGCCGCGAGGCTTGCTGCTACGGGCGCCGAAGAGCGGGACGGTTCCGCTGATCGCCAGATTGCAGTTTCCCGGGTGAACGGCGGGGGCGACGCCTCTGGGACAGGAGTACCCGATCCATTCGGCGCCCGCTGGCGCCATGCGACGTATTATCTCTCCCTAGTCGAAGACCTGGCTCCCAGTCTTCGTACCGTGTCGCAACTGGAGGCGCTCGATCGCCTAGACCCCGAGATCGACAACGTGCGCGCCGCCTTGGAGACTCTCCGAGCGCACGACTCCGGCGGGATGCTACGACTGCTCGTCGCCCTCGGCTGGTACTGGGTGCTCCGTGGACATCTCCATGAGAGCAGCAAGTGGTACGAGCTCGCGCCGATCGACAACCAAGATCTCGACCCAGACCTGCGCGCCACGTTGACTACCGTGTCGGCGCTGGCCCAAGTGTGGGACGGCGCCCTCGATGTCGGGTCTCGGACGTTGTCGGACCTCGCGCAGCTCGCGCCGCAGTGCCGGAACCGCGCGCGCTGGGAAGGTTGGGCATTAGCTCTTGCCGCCGACGCCGCCGCCGACGAGCGTGGCGTCGACCGGCCGATCGTGAGGGAAGCCATCGAGCGCATGCGTCTGTGCGCAGATTCCTGGGAAGTCGGCGCCGCCTTGACGATCCTGGGCGAGCTTGAACGAGAATCGGGACAGGTTCATACAGCAGAGCGCCTATACAGGGAGGCCCGTCAGCTGTTCGAACGCGACGGTGACCGGCTTTGGCTCATCATCACCGACCTCAACCTTGCCGAGTGCGCCGTCCAGCTAGATGCATACGAAGCAGCGATCCCGATCCTGGCGTCGTTCCTCTTTGCCCTCAAGGATTTAGGCAATGAGTACTTGCTTGCGTATTGCTCGATAGTAATGGGCTGTGCTGAGACAGGATTGGAGCAGTCAAGGCCGGCGTGTCTCCTGCTCGGCTCCGGTCTAGGGTGGCTCGAGCGTCGGGGGATGCAACTTCAACAGCGCGAGCAAATAATGGCGACGAAGGCCAGTACCTCTCTCCGGGCGACTCTCGGTGACGAGGCTTTTCAGCGAGCGGTTGACTCAGGACGCCTCCGGCGTCCAGACCAGGCCATCGAGGAGTTCCTCGGGAAAGGCTTGGTGAGTGGTAGGTGACTCCGGGATTGGGGGATTCGGCGCCGGCAAATCTGACGTATCACGACTCTCAGCGTGACACGGTGCTGGCGAAGAGAAGATTCTGACCGCCAGCAGTAGTTCATTGGCGCTTCCGAGCACGATCGAGTCTAGATTCGCGTCTAGAACTGCTGACCGCTGGACCCTTCCAGAGACGTCCATCGTGTGGACCTAAGCCGCTGACCACTACTTCTGTCGTCTTCTGTCGTCCACTCAGACCTTCCAGAAGCTTCATGCTCAACATCGGTCGGATCGGCGCCGTGAGCAGCTTCCGCGCAGTATCGAGGAGCACGGCCCAAGCAGGTGCTTACCGCTGCGGTGCGGCATCGGGGACGAGAGCAGGGCCCGCCAGGATCACCTCGATCTCACGCTGCTCCCTAGCAATGTCGTTCAGCCTCTCCTCGATTGTTCGGTGCAGTACCTCTATCTCCTCCCGGCGCTCGTCGATGGCACGTCTCCGCCGGGCGACCTCTTCGAAGACGGCAGCGCGGTCGAGCAGATTTCCTTCTCGGCGGTTTGCCGCGGGGGTGGCTGAAGCTTGCCGCCTGCGCGAGGGGAGCGCAGCCTCGCGTCGTACGTCGTCGGCTGCCACCAGGGTTCGCCTACGTTTGCCAACCTTGACCGACTGAGAGCGCACACGGGGCGGCTTGGCCTTAGCCCACCGCCGGATGGCCTCGGCAGTCGTGCCTGCGTAGTCGGGCGCGTCTTGGAGCGACCACCACTCAAGGCCGTTGTCCGAAGTCATATCCCCATTCTGCCAATAGTGGCCACCATAGGTCCTAAAGTGACTAAATATGGTGAGTAGTGGCCAAAGTTGGCTTACGGTGGAGGCTCTGGTCGGGATGATCGTCGCCGAGGCGGAGCCCTCCCGTCTGCCCGCCCGCGTGTGGCCGCTGACCGCCGCGTGCCAGCGGCTTGCAAAGTCGAAGGCGCCCGTCGATCCCGCAGTGTTGGGGTGCGCTCGGTCGGTCAGTCTGATCTGGGGAGATCGACTCGTTGAAACCTGGATGCACCACCTTGCCGAGAACGGATTCGTGCGGCCGTCTGGGCGCGGGATGCACGCCTGCTGGGAAATCGACCCGGTCTGGCAGGACGGCTGGCGCGTGATCGTTGAAGCGCTCGATGCCGACGAGCGAGCCACTTTCAGAGAGGCCGCTCAGGTTCTGACGAGTTGTCTTTACATGGGAAAAAACCTTGCTGGCCGCTTCCAACGGCGTCTGAGCGTCAGCGTCGGGGCATCCCGAGAGTCGCCGCCAGCCGCTCGGGCAGTGCCGCAAGCCCTGCGCCCACCACCCTCGTCCGCGCACGGACCGAACGGAGACGCGGAGTTGTTCTCCGTGCCATGCACCCGTCCAGGACATCTGGGCATCGTCGTCTTCGACCGGCCATTGCCAGTCGACGAAGCGAGCCGAGAGAAGAGCTTCCAACATAGCGTCGGCAGTCTGGTAGCGCCGGTTCACGGATCGGTGGCTTGCCCGCTGAGCGATGAGGCGGAGTGAAGTAGGCACGTGCACGGCGCATTCGAGGTGCCGATCTCGCAACGCTTGCTGATTCTTCGAGAGGCGCTTCGCCAGCTCCTCTCGCGTGTAGTCGTCGTAGGGGTACGACCCTGAGAGCACTTCTCTGAAGCTCATGCCCACCGAGAAGATCTCGGCGGTGACGGCGTAGCGAGAGCCGTTGAACGTCTCCGGTGCTGTCCAGTACTGCGGCTGCAGGAGTGGCTCAGCCGTACCTTGCTCGTCCATCCTGACGGCCTCGCCGAAGTCACCGATCTTGGCAACCGTCGCCTGACCCACGGGCTCGGCATCGTCGGTGTGCACGGCGGTCGGCTACTTCTTCCACGACTTCATCGTGTCCCCTGACTTCCTCGACGAAGGGGCGTTCACGGGAGTGGCAGTCCAGATCGGAGAACGGTATTCGTGACATCCGCCTCTCGGTTCAGTGCGCCGACGGCCAGTCGGCGCGCCGTCCTCCACGTTTGACGGTCAGTGTGGCGGCGATGTCGACAAGGTACGGCGATAGGGGCATGACCGCTCGGGGATCGCCTTGATGTCGTTTAGGCAGATCGCTGTTTGGCGGGAACCCTCTTTCCCCATCCAGAGTGGGCGGTCCGAGCGTTCTTCGTCTGTCGTCCGGTCGGCGTAGTGATCGAACGCTAGGCCCCGAGTAGCGATGTCCGATGCCTACCCCGGGCGACGGAGATCTCGAGCTTTGCTCGCGGCGCCTCGACTACTACTCGAGCACATCGATCGTTACGTGGCGAGAGCGTTCGATAGCGGCAACCCGAGGCTGCGAGACGCCGATCCGTTGAGCGAGCTCTCGCTGGGACAGCCCAGCCTGCTCGCGGAGAGCGGTAAGGCGACCGTGAGCCGGAGCTCTGTGCCTAGAAGGGTGAAACCCTTGGATCATCCACCATGATCACCGGCGATTGCTCGAAGTTCATCCAGGATCCGAGTGAGATCAGTCGTGCTGTCGGCGAACACACGGTCCGAGGAGATGTCACCGGGAAGCGCATGGGCGAGGAGATTTCGGTAGCCGGCGAGCTCGGACCACGGCTCGATGCCGGGCGCGATTCCGCGATCGATTCGGTAGGCCTCGGCGAGGTTTCCCGCGGTGATCCAGAGTCGTTCGACAGCCAAGCGGATGGCGTCGTCTTCATCCCACGCGGACTTGCTGCGGGGAAGAATCCGGAGCAGTTGGTCGAGCGTGAGAAGCAGCGCGTCCAGCGCCTCTTCCGCGGTCACAACTCCCGGGCGTCGACGGCGCCAGGCACGTCGTCGGTGATGACATGGACGTACTCGCCGACGATCGCAGATGCAGCGATCGAAAGTCGGGTCACCGCGCCGTAGCCCGCTTCACTGCTGTGAACGACGACCGCCCCGTCGCTGCGAAGACGGGGGCTGCTCAAGCCGAAATCGACGGCGAGCTGGCGGATGGCAGCGCTGTGAGGCCTCACCTCATCTGCTGTGGCTTTGCGGTCGGCAACCGTCGAGCGGGGCACGAAGTCATCGTACCCGTGCTCGGCGTCCGCCTCCCGACGCGTCACGGAGCCGTGTTCAAGCGAAGCTCTTGTCCGGTCGCGCCCACTACGAACGCGGCGATGATATAGGCGGCTCGTCGGTCCCGGGAACACTTAGGCACGGTCCAGCCCAGTCCGCGGTTTACTGACCGCTGCGCTGGGTCACGTGTGGGTCACGCAAGGACGATGCCGGGTTGCCAGCATGGCTAATCCCCTGGTCAAGACGCCATGACCTCATCGAGGCCTCTGCACTGATGATGCTGAGGCCAGAGGTTCAAGTCCTCTTAGCCCCACCGTAAAGTTCCTGTTCGCAGGGTACACCCGTGTGTCCGTGGCCATGCCTTACCCTTTGGTGTGACCTCGTGCCCACGCCAGGTGAGGGCGCGCCGGTGCGGTCGCGCACCCGTTGGAGGGTAAGGCGGAGCAGGCGCTGGGCGGCCAGCGGAAGGACGACCGCGAACGGGAGCTCCACGAGGAGCGCCCAGGCGACGCTGATGACCCACTCATCTGAGGGTGCGGAGGCTGTCAGACGTCAAACCACGCATCGCGGGCGAGAAGGGTGGCGCCCACGATCGCGAGCCCGATGAGCAGCTGGCGGCGCTGCCGGGTGGCCGAGGCCTTTGACGTCGCCCTGCTCCACCCTGGTGATTGCGCCCTGTCCCCGGCGCTGCGGTCCTACCGCTGAGCTGATCCCCCGATCAGTTGTCGACCGGCAAGACGACGATTGCTCAATGGCCCTCAAGAGGTCGGGAGGTCAGGTGTCGACAGACGCGCGCGTCCGACCATCTCGGACGCCCCGGGCAAGCGGATCGGACGGCGGCTAGAAACTGGGGCGTGAGGGTCTGGCCTTTCGGCAACCCCGAGGCTCGTAGGGGACTTCCGCTCCGGGTGTTGGCCGCTTCCTCAATCGTCGCAGCGTCGCTCGCGCTGGCTGCATGCTCGACGTCCGGCGGATCCGAGACCGCACTGTGCGAACCCATTTCAACTACTTTCGTTCATCAGCTACCGCCTCAGATGCCAATCCGCTCCGAGCCGATCGCTGTCGTGATGACACCCGGCGGGGCCGTCCGGACGATCTCGATTCAGCAAAATCAGCGCGTCGTGGTGACTTCGGCACAAGGGCCACAACCTCCTCTCACCTGCGACTCAAGTGTCTTGGCTCCTGGACGGACCTTCAACACATCAGCGGGATCAGCGGCCAGCTTCACGGCTCGCGGATTCGGTGCTGTCATGGTGGTGGGAAGCATCGAACTACCAGATAACGGGGGTGTTGAGATTCCGTCTCCACCGCGACTCATTGTCTTCGTCCTTCCGCCCGGTCCGGGTTAGGCCAACTCACCCGATCCGCCACAGTCGATAGCGATCGCACATCCGGAGAAATGTTGCAGGCTTGTTCCGAACCGATGACAACCGCCAAGACCACGCTCCGTTAATTAATGACACCGCTCACACAGACGCTGTCTGACGCCGTCGCCGTGCGCGATCCGTGCGCGAGGGAACGGTCTCGAGGGGTCACGAACGGTCGTGTCGGCGACGCAGGACAGGGCGCCCACCGTGAGGTGGGGTCCGAAGGGTATGCGGCGAACCACCGGGCCGTAGCCGAACAAGGCGAACCTGGTCGACCAAAGTCCAGGCGATACCGAGCCGGCACCACGGCGGTGAAATGCCCTGCGGGGCACCGCAGCCTGTTGCATGATGGCGCCGCACGGACAAACAAACCCGTGCCACCAGATAAAGGGCAACCTGATGCGATCAAGTGCATCGCTCGCCAAGGGTTCGGTTCGCTCTGATAATGCTGAGGTCAGAGGTTCAAGTCCTCTTAGCTCCACCCTAGAGTTCCTGATCACAAGGCCTCTCTTTCGGCGACACACCTTTCCAGCTTGGGCCAACAATGTTGGCCCACACGAGAGAGGAATTGAGGGTGGCCGGCAGCGTTCGTCAGCGCCCGGATCGTGGGCCGCACGTTCGGCAGCTCCGGGTCTTTGTCGGTCGACGGGTGAGTCGCAGTCGGAGGCCTTCTCGATCACGGTCGACGCGCCACCTCCCATCAAGTTCTAAGGTCCGCGCCCGGGTGCGTCACCGACGCACCCCTCCCTCAGCCCTCGTTCTCGCTGGACGGCGCACGTCCCGAAGGCCCTCCTTCGACGTGAAGAGCACCAGCGCCGACTGTTCAGGCAGGGCAGCATCCGGGCCGCCATAAGCAGCTTCGAGGGGTTTCTGGCTGGATGGCTCAGGTATCGGGGCCGACGTGCCGATACGTACCTG
>JBEKLQ010000136.1:0-9489 GCA_050010115.1 Acidimicrobiales bacterium
CCGCAACGAATACAGAATCGCCCGAGCGACCATCCCGTTCCCGGCCAACCCGATGGACACGAGCACCGCCGTCGTCCGGCCCGGCATGGTCACCTTGAGCACAAGGATTGAGAACGCTGGGGACGTCGCCGGGCAGGCGGTCAGGGTGTGGATGTCGATGCACTGAGTGGAGAAAGTGAGCGGGAACGCGAAGTCCGATGCCACACGCGCATCAACCTCGACGCCCTCTGTCTGTCGCAGGGGTGGTCCGAGTAACCCTTGGGTCGCTTTGCAGGGATATTGGGGACGTGGCTCCCGGTCGGTGCTGAGGGTCACCTTGGTCTCCGGCAACGTCACTCCGTATATCCCGCAGGCAATCCCGAGGTCACTGCCCGGCAGGGCGGTTCGCGTCACTGGCCACGCTTGCGGAGCGTCAAATGCCAACCCCTGGAATGTCACCGTGTGCCAGCTGGAGCGGACTGCAGGCGACGGTCCTTGGGCGAGGACCACAGCCCGTGGTGAGCGGGTCAGCGTGCGGAAGATCGTCCCGGCGAGCGGACCGCTGCCGGTGATTGCCATGCCAAGTGCTGGGACGTAGTAGCCGAGGACCTTGCCACCGACGTCGTGCACCAGCGGGTCTGCACTCAGCCGGTTGATGACCGTGCTCGGCTTGGTTTCAAGTACCAAGGGCGAGCGACCGTGGAGAACCTGGACCGTCGTTGCCTTACGATTCGGCCGAATGGCGGGGCAGTTCACCGATGAGGCCGTCGGTGGGCCGAGTTCGAGCGCATTGGCAACGCCGACGCCTCCGCAATCAATCCAGCCGGGATACAGGACCGAGAACGTCGCGGGCACCGAAACCTGGACGTTGCCGTAATCGACTGGCACCCAACCGGACGGCGTTACCGACGTGACCACCGCCGCGATCAGGGGGACAGAGGTTGTCGGCGGGAAGCCAAGCTGAGTCGTCGGGGGGACGTACTGACCAGCACTACACGCACTCGCGATCAAGGCAACCGTGAGGAGAGCGACGACCCGGACAATCCGAGCCACACGACACGGCACTGCCGTCCCGGTGGTCACGCCGCCCTGAGCGAGTACACAATCGTTCGAGCGATGATCCCGTTCCCGGCCAGCCCGATGGAGACGAGCAATGGCGTTGCGCGCCCCGGCACGGTCACCCTTAGGGCGAGGATCGAGAACGCCGGGGTGGTCGCCGGACAGGCGGTCAGGCCGTGGGGATGAAGGCAGTGCTCGGAGAAGGAGGGGACGAAGGGAAACCAGGTGATGTTGCCAGCGTCAACTTCGACGGCGTCGACTGGTGGCTCGGCCTTGGGCGGTCCAGCAATCAGGCAACCTGGCTGCACTAATTGTCGTTGATCCGTGCTGAGAGCGACTTCGGTGGTCACGAAGGAGGTCACTCCGGGTGAGCACAGCGGTCCGAAGTCATCACCGGTCACCGCCGTCGAGTTGACGGGCCAAGATTCGGGAGCGTCGAAGGTCAGCCTCTCGAACCTCACGGTGTGCCAGCCGGATGGGACCGACGGTGCTGGGCCGGCGGCGAGGACGACAGAACGTGGTGAACGAGTCAGCGTGTCGGAGACGTTCCCGGCAAGAGGACCGCTGCCGATGACCTCGACGCCAAGCGCTGGCGAGTAGTACCCGACCGTCTTGCTGGTCGTGTGGTTGATGAGCGGGTAGAGGCGCAACCCGTTGCGCATGATTGCCAGGTTGGCAAGCAGTGGGAAGCCCCCCACGTCACCTTGACGAATCCCGACACTCGTAGCCACACGAAACTGCACGTTCGGAGGGCAGGGAATCGGAGCGGGATTCGGGGACCCGAGGTAGACGGCACCGGAAGCGGCAGTGCCACCTGCGGCAGTTCCGCAGGAGGGCCAGCCGGGATAGAAGACCGAGAACGTCGGGGGGACCGACACTTGCGCATCGCCGTAGGCGACCGGCACCCAGCCGGATGGCGTGGCCGACGTGACGACTGCTGGAATCGGAGGGACCGAGGTCGTTGGCGGGAGCCCAGCCTCGGTGGTGGGCGGAATGTACTGCCCGGCGCTACAGGCCGTGGCAATCAGGGCCACTGTGGCGAGAGCGACAACGTGACCCATCCGCATCTTCCTCATCGTCCCACGAAGCCGTCAGAACCGGGTTTCGCGTACGCGAGGATTCTGGCCTCTCCAACCAAGGGCTGACGAAACCAGACTGTCAGGTACTGGATCAACCCCGGATCATTGTCGTCGGGCGACGACGGTGTAGTCCGTGACTTCGACGGGTTCGGAATCCGGGACGTCCGGCGGTCGATAAAGCTGCCGGTGGTACGTGACCCTGGCGTTGGTGATACCGCGAATCTCCGTCTCGTATCTTCCACTGGCGACCTCTGCTGTGGCCCGAACCCGCCTGCTGCCGAAACCGGCGCCTTCGGTGCCGGTGTGGCCTGATAGTCGTCACGGCCGCCGACGAACTGTGGAGCTACGCCTCGTCTCGCAGCACAACGAGGTCGTGATGTGCGACGAAATCGTCAAAGTCCGCGACGTTGAAGGTGATCAACGGCACTTGGTATCGAAGGCAGCAGGCCGCGATCCACGTGTCGTTCTGAGGTCTCGGTCGCCCCCTGAGCTGCGCCGCGCCGGCGAGCTCGCCCCACACCCGAGCTACCTGCGGGTCATAGGGGATGACGGGACGTCGTGCCGTCCACGCGTCCACGTGCTCTCGCCGATCTGGACCCCATTTACGGACAACTCCCCACTTGGCAAGCTCGCCTACGGTGACGAAGGTGAGCCAGACTCGCGAGCCGATGAGGTGGCGATGAACCCACATCGGTGCGCGATTCTTCTGCAGCAATGACGCGACATCCGTATCGATGACAACATCAGCCACGTCTTGTCAGGCAAGTGAGGCATTCCGGGCAGCCCGGAGGTCTGCCAGGAATGCGTCCAGTTCTTCGTCTGACTCCCAGATATCGGCGACCAGATCGTCGGGATCTGCGACGGGCTGAGCGTGCTGAATCCGCGCCAACTCCTCGATGGTCGATGGTCCGACCGTCGGTTCGTGTTCGTGGCGCGCCTCGCTCATGGACACGATTCTACGCTCCCCAGCGGGGCTCGGAGATCGACCTGGCGGAGGGGGTCGGGCCGCTGCCCTTCCTGCCTTGTCGATCTGACGGACTCGAATCGCAGCATCGTCAAGCTAGACGGCCGTGACTGGTCTGTTGCGGGTGGCGGGCGTCATCGAGCCAGCGGGCGATCTCGTCGGGGTCAAAGCGGATGAACCGCCGCCACCTCACGTAGGGGATGCGTCGCTCCGCGATGAGACGCCGGATGTGGCGCGTACTCACCCCGAGGCGTTCGGCGAGTTGGTCGATCGTGAGCAGCTGGGGCACTGCGTCGGTGTTGGCCATGATCGGCTCCGTTCTCTGGGCTTCTGGGTATCGGCGAGACCGCCAGCAGTCAGGACAGCGGGACACAGGTCTCCACTTAGTCGCCACTGGGCGGTCCACGCTATGTATGTCCACTTGCCCTCCACATTTGGCACACCCCGAGCCACACTGCCGTCTACACAAAGAAATTCACCACACCTATTCACCGTTCACTGCCATTACTGTCCTCTACATACCGCTCACAAATCAGCCCCTTTACTTCACCCGTCAACTGCTATAAACCCAAAGCAAAGCCGAACACGTTTGCAACCTTCGGTTGGGGAGATGGCGCTTCGTGGCGTGGATGCGGATGATGGGCGTCGACTCGGTCGAGTACCACGAGCACACCGTGGCGGGCCGCGGCGACGACCCTGTGGCCGCCGCGGCGGAGTACTACGCGTCCCGCGGCGAGACGCCGATGGTCTGGGGCGGGAGTGGCCGCGGATTGCTCGGCCTCGACGGCGAGGTCGATCTCGCCGACTACCGGGCCGTCTTCTCGGCCGGCGGCCCCCACGACCCGGTGAGCGGCCGACGGCTCGCGGCCTGCCTGCGCCCGGGTCTTGAGATCGTCGTCTCACCCGGCAAGTCGGTCGCGGAGCTCGGTGTGATCGGCCGGGCCGAGGACATGCACGAAATCGCCGACGCCGAGCGCGACGCCACCCTTGAGTATCTCGACTGCCTCGTCACAAAGAGCGGCGGCCGGCGCGGCCGCGCACAGATCCGGGTGGCAACCGGTGGGCTCATCTGGGCGACGTCTCGCCACGCGACGACCCGGGCCAGCGACCCCCAGGTGCATGATCACGTCCTCATCGCCAACTCCGTTTTCATGCGCGACGCCCGCGGAGGCTGGAAGGGGGCCGACACCGCCTTTCTGCGCGATCACCTCCACGCCGCCACCGCAGTCGGGCGGATGGCCGCTGCCGCAAAGGCGGTCGGGCTCGGGTACGGGATCGTGGCCGACCCTGGACCGTCCGGTCGGCTCGGGAGCTGGGCGATCGCCGGCATCCCGGCCGAGGTGTGCACCGTTCACTCCACCCGCTCGGCACAGATCATCGCTGCGGTCGGCTCCAACGCCTCCTACGCTTCGCGATCCGTCGCAGCGCGGGCGACCCGGGACCGCAAGGACCACGTCCCAATGGGGGATCTACTGGCGAAGTGGCAGGCGGACCTCGTCGTCGTCGGGCACCCACCTGATCTCCTTGCCCTCCAAGTTGACGAGGCAGGGCGCGCCTATGAGCCGGTCGTCGTGGACTGCGAGCGCCTCACCGCCGAGCTGCTCGGCCCCGGCGGGCGCCTCGCAGAAGCAAAGACCTTTAGCCGCGGAGATGCGATCATCGCGGTGGCACCGCATCTCCACGGCCTCCCCCTCTCTGTCCTCGACCAAGCCGTCGAGACCGTCCTCTCCAACGACGACGCCGTCGCGTTGCCAACTGTCACGGGTGGCAGAGAGCAGGTGTGGGCAGCACGTTGTGTGCTCGCCGACGAGGAGCGCATCGCTGAGCTGGCAGAGAGGCTGACCGGCGACGATGGCCCGAAGGTCGATCACGAGGTCGCCCTCGAAGCGGTGACAGGGCTCGAGGAGCGCCTCGGTGCATCGCTGATCGGCAGTCAGCGCGGGGTTGCGGTCGGATTGATGACGAGCGGGCACCGTCTCGAGGTGCTGGTCGGTGTTGCCGGGTCGGGCAAGACGACCACGCTCGCGGCAGTGCGGGCCGGGTTCGAGAGCGCTGGCTACACCGTCATCGGGACCGCCACCTCAGGTCAGGCGGCGAGGAACCTCGCCGAAAGCGCCGGCATCGACTCGCGGACGATCGCCTCGCTCGGCTGGCGCCTCGATCACGGCACGCTCGCGCTGAGCGACCAGCACGTCCTTATCGTCGACGAGAGCGGGATGACTTCTGATGTCGACCTCGCACGTCTCCTCGCTGCCGTGGAGCGGGCCGGGTCCAAGATCATCGTCGCCGGCGACGATCGTCAGCTCGGCGCCATCGGCCCCGGCGGAGCCCTTACTGCCCTCGCCGAGCGTCACCCTGGACATCTCTGGACGCTGACGGACAACCTCCGCCAGACCGACCCAGCCGAGCGCACCGCTCTCGCCCAGCTCCGCGACGGCAACATCGGCGCGGCGGTCAGCTGGTACGCCCGCAACGGGCGTATCCATCCCGCCGTCGACCGCCGCCGTGCGGTGACTCAGATGATCCGGGCTTGGGCGAGCGACGTCGACGCCGGCCGAGACACACTCATGCTCGCCTACCGGCGCGACAACGTCGAAGCCCTCAACCAAGCCGCACGCGGACTGTTCGAACGCGCCGGAAGGCTTACCGGCCCTGAGCTCACCGCTACCGGTGGAAGGCGCTATCGCGCCGGCGATCGTGTCATCACCTTCGCTCCCGGGCCGAACGGAGCCTGGGTTACCTCAGAGACAGCGCGCGTCACAGCCGTCAATCCTGAGGCGCAGACGATCACTGCGGTCACGCGGGATGGCCGCACGCTTCACATTGGCCCCCACGACATCGGCGCCGACCGCCTCGGTTACAGCCATGCCATCACTTGCCACCGAGCCCAGGGCGCAACCGTGGACGTCGCGCACGTCCTCAATGACGGCGGCGGCCGGGAGCTCGCCTATGTCGCCATGAGCCGAGCGCGCGTAGCGAGCCACGTCCACACCACTGCCGCCGATCTGTCGGAGGCGGCGCAGCGACTCGCCTGGTCCTGGGACGACGAACGCCGCCAACAATGGGCGAGCGACCGCGCCGGCGCCGCCGAGCGCGTCGAGGCACTGCGGTTTGAGTGCCGCCAGCTCGTCGCCACCGTCCCGCCGAACGTCGCTGATCAGCTCGCCCAGCTACGCGACAAGCAAGCCGCCCTCGAGCGGGACCTCGCCGACCTAACGACCGGCACCGGCCGTTGGGCGGACACCGCCGTCCAGATCGGCTACGAAGACCTCCAGCGCGCCCGATGGTCCCACGACCAGAACCTTCGCTTAGCCGAGGCGCCCCGGCAAGGACCCTTTACCCGCCGCCGTAGCCGTCAAGACGTGGCGGCCAGTGCCGCGGTACTTCAGACCGCCGAACACGCTTGGCGCGCGGTCACCGAACTTGAGGCCCACAAGCTCGCAACCGAGCAGACTCGGCTCGAGGGCCAGGTCCTCCATCTCGCAGCTGCACAGCAGGTCCGAGGCCAATTCATCGCCTCCAACCCCGAGCTCATTGCCCTGATCGATCAAGTCCAGCGTGCCATCGCTACTCAGCAAGGCGACGGACAAGGTCACGCACCTACCCGGGCCGCGCCTCTGCGGGTGCTGCATCCCCAACAACGAACGATACGCCCCACCCACGAGTTCGGAGCGGGGCCAACGCCCGTACGGTCGGCTGGACCCGAGCTCTAAGGTCCCCTGTTACCGCCACCTCGTCCTGAGCCGTCGGAAGCAGGCAGCGATCGATGCTCTCCGGCAAGCCGGACCTGGCAACGACTATTCGCAGCGCGCCGCAGTAGTGACCGCGTCGCCACCTTGACCAGGAACGATAGCGAAGTTGGGCCGCCCTGAACGGCCAGGTGCCCATCATCGTCGACGCTAAGACGCTCGGACCGGAACGACTGAACACCCCGTAGAGATAGGTGCCGAGGCCCCGCTCGAGCTCGTTGATGAATGCGTGCACCCCTTGTCCGGTGCGCCCCAGTCGATGTCGCCGTTCTCGTCCGCTGTGTTGCCGTCGAGCAACATGAACGCGGGGTACACCAACTTCGCGGTGGCAGTCACCAAGGTCGGACTGTAGCGATCGTGGGCCGCGTGTACGAGGACCGCTATGAGTTGCGGAACTGGAGCGCACAGCCGCCGATCAGGAGCGCGCCGGCGCTCCAGGCGGCGAGCACGCCGAGGCCTGCCCATGGGCTGATCGGGAGTGAGCTCAGGCCGGTCGTCGACTGGATGGACATGCCTGCGGTCATCGGTCCGATCTGCTCGAGGTGGCGGTGCCACGACCCCTGGACCGTCGCCGCGAGGATCGGAACGAGGTAGAGCAGGGCAAGGACCACCCCGATCGACGCCGCCGTGTCCCGGATCGCAGTGGCGATGCCAAGGGCGAGCAGGGCGATGAGCACGAGGTAGATCACGGAGCCGACCGCGGCACGCACCGTTGGTCCGTTGCCGAGCGAGATGAGGGTGTACCCATTCCCGAGGCCGGCGTGGGAGAGGAGCAGGCGGCCGGCGAGCACGCTCCCGGCGACGCCGAGCGCGCTCGCCACCGTGCAGAGGACGATGAGGTTCGTTGCCTTCGCCGCCAGCATCATCGGGCGGCGGGGTACGGCAGCGAGGGTGGTGCGGATCATCCGGGTGCCGTACTCCTCCGAGATGACAACAACGCCGAGCACGGCGACGATCGCCTGGCCGAGGTCGACGCCGATGAGGCTGAGCTTGGTCGGGTCCCCCAGGGACTGGCCGAAGGTGTGGACGGTGCCCGTGACGAGCGCGCTGAGCCCGGCGGTGAGCACGACAGTTGGCAGCAGGATCCAGGCGGTACTGGGTGAGGTGCGGAGCTTCGTCCATTCCGCCCTGAGCGCATCGGTCATGCGTCCCTCCGGCGCAGCACCATCGCCGCTGCGCCGAGCGCGAGGAGGGCGTAGCAGCACGGCACGATCAGCGAGACCCAGGCGCTGAGCGGGTAATAGCCGTTCTGGACGGTGTAGGGGTAGCTGACGAGCGGCGACGACGGGACAGAGTCGAGAATCGAGAAACCTGCGGCCGGCGTCAGCCGATAGATCCACTCGCCGACCGAGCCGGTCAGTGTGGCGCCGAGGATGGTCGGGACGACGAACAGGGTGATCCCGGCGACGACCGCACCGGAGCTGCGCCGGAGGATCGTGGCGAGGCCGAGCACGGCAACGGCCGCGAGCGCGACGAGGACCGTTGACCCGAACACCTCGCGTGCCACGGTGAGTGCTCCGGCCGGGAAGAGGTAGTTCCCGTTGCTGATCAAAAGGTGCCGGCCGATCGGGATGGAGATGGCGGCCGCCACCGATTCGGTCAGAAACGCCACGGCGAAGATGACGATCGCCTTGGCACAGAGGACTCGACCACGGTTCGGCATGGCCGTGAACGTCGTGCGGATGAGCCGACGTCGGTACTCGGCTGTGACGAACATCGTCGCGATCACGATGAGGACGATGAGCCCCACGAGGATGCCGATGATCGCCTGACCCGTAGCCGGATTCTGGGCGATCATGCCGGCCAGCACGCCGGAGGCGATGTCGCCGGTGCCGGCGATCAGGAAAGTGCCACCGATGTGGCGGGCGCTCCCGAAGCCGAGCGTCGGGTAGAAGTTGTTGCCGCCGCCGACGCTCGTCTGCTGCCAGGTCGTCGTGGTCGTGCGGCCCTTTACGGTCACATGGTTGAAGCGAGCGATCGCCTGCGTGGTGTTGCCCTGGCTCGACAGGGAATAGGTGACGGGTGAGGTGACGAACAGACCGATGTCAATCGTGTTCGGCAGCCCTGTGATGGCGGTCGACCCGATCTCGTCCCACGACGATCCGTTGCTCGAGTCGTAGGCGGTGAGGGCGTCGCCGTGGCGCGCGAGCCGAAGCCAGCGCGGATCGCTTGGCGAGAGGGTACCCGGCGTGCCGGCAATGTCGTGGGAGTAGTCGTACTGGAACCGGACGCCGTGGTCACCGGTCGCCATCACGGCCGCGTACGATGAGCCGGGTCTCGTGCTGGAGGTCACGATAACGCCGGCCTTCGCCCACCCTGCGAGACCGGGCCGTTCCGGAGCGTTCGGCGAGGCCCGGTTCATGTTCTCCTCCGCGATGAAGCCGGCGAGCGAGGTTACCCGCGCCGTGATCTCGCCGTTGCCGTCGAGCGACTGGTGGACGAGCTCGTACGTGTCGGCGACGACCTGTCCGCCAGGGCCGACCGGTACCGCCGGATGACCCACGGAACAGACGACATGGGTAGGCCCCGACCCGGAACAGGTTCCGCTGTGAGAGCCGTTCGCCGACGCGATCGAGAGGAGCGTGCCGAGCACGGCGACGACGCCCAGGCCGATGACCCAGCCGCGGACGGTGCGGAGTTTCGTCCACTCGGCGCGTAG
>JBEKLQ010000137.1:0-16228 GCA_050010115.1 Acidimicrobiales bacterium
CCGACGCTCTCCTCGCGTTCCTGGAGTCCCTTTGATTATGCCGACATCTTCGCCGGGATCATCAAGCTTTCAAAGGAGAATCGCTCGAACGTCGGCATAACGCGACTGTCGGCATAATCGTGGTTAAGCCGAATTCGGCTTAACCACGACTTTCGCCACACCTTCGCCGTGCGCACATTGCTGGGCTGGTACCGGTCCGGAGAGGACGTGGAGGCACGTCTCCCGTGGCTGTCGACCTACCTCGGTCACCGTGATCCGCGATCGACGTACTGGTACCTGTCGGCTGCTCCCGAGCTGCTGGCGCTCGCAGCCGGCCGCCTCGAGCTATCTCGGGGGGTGATCTCGCGGTGAGCCTCGTCGCTCCGACACTGGAGAGCTTCTTCGTCGACCGCCTCGCCAACCAGCGTCATGCGAGCCCACGCACCATCGCCTCCTATCGGGACGCCCTCAAGCTGCTCGTGGTCTTCGTGCACAGCCAGACCGGGAAGACGCCGTGCCGCCTCGAGTGGGAGGACCTCGACGCCGAGATGATCTGTGCCTTCCTGGACCATCTGGAAAACGACCGGCACAATAGCGCTCGTACGCGGAACCTCCGGCTCACGGCGATCCGGTCGCTGTTCGCCTACGCCTCGCTGCGGCACCCCGAGCACGCTGCGCTCATGCAGCGCGTCCTCGCCATCCCGCCGAAGCGCTTCGACAAACCCATTGTGTCGTTCCTCAGCGCGCCCGAGATCGATGCCCTCATCGACGCTCCCGACCGAAGCCGGTGGGAGGGCCGCCGCGACCGAGCACTGCTGCTCGTCGGGGTGCAGACCGGGCTACGCGTCTCGGAGCTCACGGGGCTGAACTGTGGCGACGCCACCCTCGGTGCCGGTGCCAGCGTTCGCTGCGAGGGTAAAGGTCGCAAGTTCCGAGCCGTTCCCCTGACGGCCGTCACCGAGGCGGTCCTCGGTGTCTGGATGCGCGAACGGGCGGGGCGCCGGGACGAACCGCTGTTCCCGACACGCACAGGGCGTCGTCTCAGCATTGACGCTGTCCAGCGCCTCGTGCGGAAGCACGCCTCGAGCGCCGCCTCGCGATGTCCCTCGATCCGGGCCGAGAAGCTCCATCCGCACATCCTCCGCCACAGCTGTGCCATGTCACTTCTTCAGGCGGGCGTCGACACGTCGGTGATCGCGCTGTGGCTCGGCCACGCCGACATCCGTTCCACCCATGCGTACCTGCACGCCGACATGACAATCAAGCAGCGCGCACTCGAAAGGACCACACCTGCGACCGCCGCCCCGGGGCGGTACCGACCGGGCGACACCCTCCTCGCCTTCTTGGAAGGGCTGTAACTATGCCGACCCCCGACGCTGTCAGCGGCGCCAGAAGCCCACCAGGATCAGGCCTTCGGGATCACCGCCATTGCCGTGTCGGCATAGTTCCGGGATCGGCATAGATCAATCACGATCAGCTCCGAGCGCAGGATCCTCCCGACGGCGCGGGTGACGGTGTCGTCGGCCCGGTGAGCCCGCACGAGCACGCCGAGATCCTCAAGGGCGAACCAGGCGACCTTGATGCCCACCTCGACGGCGGTCTGGCCGATGGCCTCCAAGAAGAAGGTCTTCCCGGTGCCCGACGGCCCGCACACCACGAGGTTCTCCCGCCGCCGCACCCATTCGAGGGTCCGAAGTGCCATCTGGGTTGGCGCCGGGATGGAGGATGCCTTCGGCTCCCAGGCCTCGAAGGTCTTGCCGGTCGGGAAGGTGGCGGCCTTGCGCCGTGTCGCAAGTGCCGATCGCTCCCTGCTGGCGAGCTCCTCGCCGAGCAGGCTCCTCAGCACCTCGGCCGGCTCCCAGCGCTGGGACCTGGCGGTGGCGAGCACCTCGGGGGCTGAGCGTCGGATGTGCGGCAGGCGGAGCCGTCGCAGCAGGAGCTCGAGGTCGTCGGGAAGCGGTGGTGGCTCCGGCGTCCTCATCGTGCCGCCTGAATCTTGCGGCGCACGCGCGAGGCGAACTCGCCGGCGACGTTGGCGAGCCCGTCAGGCGAGAGCCGGTCGTCGGCGAACCTGAGCAGCTCGACGACCGCCTCGACGTCGCCGAAGCGGGCGAACTCCTCGACGGCGTTGAGCAGCCAGCAGACGTCGTCGAGGATGTAGCCGTCGATGACGACCTCCTCGGGGAAGATGTCATCGTCGGGGTAGGTGCTCATCGTCCGAACCCCTCCCACGCAGAGGTGCCGTTCTGCAGGCTCTGTGACTCGTCGGCCCGGTGAGTGGGCTGAGATGGGGCCGTCGCCTGGTGGGCGATGATCGAGGCGAGGTCCCCCTCGCCGAAGCGGCCGGTCACAGCGGCATGCCCGAGCGCCCGGTCGACGATGGCGACACCGTGCAGGACGCTCATCGTGACGGCCTCGGCCATCTTTACCCGCACCCGTGAGGTGCCGACGGCTGCTGCCTCGGTCAGCCACAACCCCGCACCCTCGCCGATGGCAAGGAACGCCGTGTCGGCGACGGTCTTCGGGCGCGCTGTGCGGTTGAGGGGGCCTTCGGGAGCGGGGCCGAAGTGCTCCTCGACATGGCGGGGAGCACCAGGTGTCGTGACCTCGTGGCGGGCGACCTCGCGGGCGCCATCGTCATCGACGGCGGTGACGATGACCTCGTCGCCGTGGCGGCGCACCCAGACGACCTCGCAGCGAAAGCGATGGGGTACCGAGTACTCGCCCCCGTCGAACTGGATCACCGGGACGTTGGCCGCCACGGTGCGGGTGACGCCGAACACCGAGGTGTACGGGCGCTCAGGGACCGGGTGCAGATGGAGCCGCTCCTCGGCCAGCATCTCGTTCGGGATGCGCCTCGTGGACCGGTGCTCGCGCCCGTTCACCTGATCGCAGAAGGCCGCGCAGGCATCCACGAGCTCGGAGAACGATGTGTAGGCCGGCAGCAGGTTGGCATCTGTCGGGACGAGGTCGGCCTCGGCCACCCGCACAGTTGCCTCCGACCCGCCTTTGGACTCAGGGTCCGCCACCACACAGCTGGCGACGGTGAGGCCGTAGTGCCGCCCCATCTTCACGAGCTCGGGATGGCGAACGGGGATGCGACAGACGATGTCGGTCGTCACCGTTTTCTCGTTATCCGACTTCTGTGCCCGGGCGCGTTATGTGGCCCCGGGCCGGTCCTTCCTGACCAGATCCTGGTGAGCGAACTGGCCCGCTCGGCCGCGGCCACATAACCCCGGTGCCTTTTGGCAGGGTTCTTCCTCTGGCTCATCGAGAGAGAGGAAGTTGCCATGCTGGAGCAGTACTTCATCAAGCCATCGACGATCGACCGCCTGCGGGGCTCGTGGATCGCGGCCGAGATCGAGACCTACGTTGACTGGCTCGCCGACCAGGGCTACAGCGCCAAGACCATCTGGCGTCGGGTCCCGATCGCGTTCGCCTTCGGTGAGTTCGCCCGCGAGCGAGGAGCGCTGGCTGTCGGCGATCTGCCAGCCCATGTTGGGGCGTTCGTGGCCGACCGCGTGGCGCTCCACGAAGCACGCACCGGCTCGACGAGGCCGATGGCAAAGGAGGTCCGTGGCCCGGTCGAACAGATGCTCTCCGTCGTGCTCGCCGGGTTCGAGCCATCCGGCCGGTCTCACCACGCCCAGCCCTTCGCCTCTGCACTGCCAGGCTTCTTCGGCTACTTGACCGACGAGCGCGGCCTTCGACCGGCCTCGGTGATCGGCTATCGCCATCACCTCGACCGCTTCGAGGCCTACCTCCAACGGATCGGCGTCGAGTCGATCCCGGAGCTCTCGCCGGCGATCCTCAGCGCCTTCGTCGTCGAGCGCGCTGCCGCTGGGCTGGCCAAGAGCACGGTCAGCGGCAGTGCTGGGGTCCTCCGGGTGTTCCTGCGCTACGCCCACCGAGAAGGCGTGCTCGCGAGCGACCTGAGCGCCGCCGTCGGCTGGCCCCAGGTGTACCGGCTCTCGAGCATCCCCCGGTCCATCTCCTGGGACGATGTCAACCGAGTCCTCGCCGGTGTCGACCGCAGGACCGAGGCCGGCAGGCGCGACTACGCCATTTTGCTCCTGCTCGTTACCTACGGACTGCGCGGTCGGGAGGTCGCCGCCCTCACTCTCGACGACATCGACTGGAAGCGCGAGCGCCTGGCGATCCCCGAGCGGAAAGCCGGCCACTCGACAGCGTTTCCCCTCTCCGTCGTCGTCGGCGAAGCCATCCTCGACTATCTCCGCCACGGCCGTCCCGTGACGACGGATCGCCACGTCTTCTTCCGTGCCGCCGCTCCCCGTCGGCCCATCGGGGCCGCCGCCGTGTCGTCGCTTTCTCGCGCCTATCTGCTCAAGGCTGGCGTCAACGTCCCCCGGCCGGGCTCGCACACGCTGCGCCACTCGGCCGTCCAGCGCCTCGTTGACGCGAACTTCGACCTCAAGACCATCGGCGACTTCGTCGGGCATCGTTCGGCCCGCTCTACCGAGGTCTACGCCAAAGTCGCCGTCGAGGCCCTGCGCGAGGTCGCCCTCGGCGACGGTGAGGAGGTCCTCGGATGAACGACAACCTCGCCACCGACGTCGCCGACTTCCTCGCCCACAAGCGTGCCCTCGGCCGGAAGTATCGAAGCGAGGAGGCGACGCTACGCCTGCTCCTCGCCTTCGCCGACCTCCATGGCGTGGCAGATCTGCGGAGCCTCACCACCTCCCTGCTCGATGCATTCGTCGCGTCCAGGCCACGGCCCCGAGCCCGCAGCTTCAACCAGCTCGTCGGGATCCTTGGCTGCTTCCTCGACTGGGCCGTCACCCAACAGCGCCTGGAGGCGTCACCGCTGCGCCGGACTCATCGGCGGGAGACCGATTGGCGCTTGCCGTTCCTGTTCGACGTCGTCCAGGCTCGTCAGCTACTCGACGCGGCCGCCGCCCTCCCCGATAATCCACGGGCGACTGGCCGCGGGCCGACCTACCACGCCGTCTTCGCCCTCTGCTACGGCCTCGGTCTGCGTGCCGGGGAGGCGTGTGGCCTTCGCGTCGGCGATGTCGACGCCGACCGGCAGTTGCTCATCGTGCGGGGTGGCAAGTTCGGCAAGAGCCGTCTCGTCCCCCACGGGCCGCGCGTCGGGGAGCTGCTCGCCCGCCAGGTCGAACGCCGAGGTGGGGCCGGCGACTTCCCGCTGTTCAGCTTCGACGGTCGAAACAGCATCAACCCCTGTACTGCTAGCCAGACGTTCCACCGTCTTGTCACCGAGCTCGCTCTCCCGATCCCCACCGGCACCGCGCCACCTTGTCTTCACTCCCTCCGCCACTCGTTCGCGGTGGGGTGCCTGCTGCGGTGGTACCGGGAGGGTCTCGACCCACAGGCGCGGCTCTACCGGCTCTCCACGTTCATGGGCCACGTCGACCCTGCCTCCACCGCCGTCTACCTGACGATCACGCCCCAGTTGCTCACCGAGGCCGGCCGGCGGTTTGAAGCTTTCGCCCAAGCGGCATGGTCGGAGGACGAGCCATGACGGCGCCGCAGCGGCTCGGGCCGCTCGTTCATTCCTTCTTCCTCGACCACCTGGTCACGGTGAAGGGGCTCCGGCCGGCATCGGTGCGCAGCTACCGGGACACCATCCGACTCCTGCTGTGCTTTGTGGCCGCGGACAAGGGATCCAAGATCACCAAGCTGGGTGTCGAGGACCTGAGCTTCGAGCGGGTCCTCGGCTTCCTCCGCTACCTCGAAACAGAACGCGGCAATCACGTCCGGACGCGGAACCAGCGTCTGGCGGCCCTGCACACGCTGTTCGACTACATCGCCAGCCGAGAGCCGGAGATGCTCGACGTCTGCCAGCGGGTGGCCGCCATCCCCATGAAGCGAGCGGCGCCCGCCGAGACGCACTTCCTCGAACGTGACGAGACGGAGGCACTGTTCCGCCGCCTTCCCCGATCCGGTCGCCTCGCCCTGCGAGACCGCGCCCTGCTCCTCTTCCTCTACAACACTGGGGCGCGGGTGCAGGAGGTCGCCGACCTACGAGTCGGACAGGTGGAACTCGGCGAGCCAGCCCTGGTCCGTCTCCACGGGAAGGGCGACAAGTGGCGGACGTGCCCGTTGTGGCGCCAGAGTGCGGATCTGCTTGTCGAGCTACTCGCATCGTCAGGCACGCCGGCGATACCGGAGGCTCCCGTGTTCTGCTCTGCGACTGGCGAGGCGCTCACGCGCTTCGGCATCTACAAGATCGTGCGGCGTCACGCGGGGCACCTCGACGACATCCGAACCAACCGGCGGGTGAGCCCGCACATCTTCCGCCATACGGCGGCGGTCCACCTTCTTGAGGCGGGCGTCGAGCTGAACGTGATCCGGGGCTGGCTTGGCCACGCCGACCTCACGACGACGAACCGTTACGCCGAGATCAACACGAGGGCGAAGATCGAGGCACTCCGGAATACCGAACCGCCCGGTACTTCGGCGGGACCGCGCCCTCGTCCCGTCTGGAGGACCGACGAGTCACTCCTCAGCTGGCTGTCATCGCTCTGAGCGTTATGTGGCCGTGGCGACCGGCGAATGCCGGCGGTCCGGCCCATCGGTCGTAGCTGGCCACATAACGCGTCCAGGCACAGAAGTCGGAATATGTTCCGCGGAACATATTCCGACAAGGCGTAGGTGGGCACGCCCGCGAAGAGCCGCAGGCTCTGGTCGATGCAGGCGATGAGCGTCGGGATCGTCTTGTCGCTCACGGCCAGCACGACGCGAAAGCGCGACCAGGAAAGCCACGCACAGAACAGCCACGTGCGCATGCCGCCCACGACCGGCCCGTCGCACCAGTCGAACTGGAACCACATACCGGGCTCGGGCACCCACGGCCGGTACAGCCTGCGCCGGCCGGCCCGGTAGGACTTCTTCGCGTCAGCGACCCCACGGCGCGTCGTGCGCTCCGAGCCTGTGTAGCCGAGGGCCAGCAGCTTGTCGTGCACGACGTCGGCCCGCACCTTGCCATTTGAGGCCTCGATCCACTCCTCGAGCTTCTCGAGGTAGTCGTCGATGATCTGGTCGCGGCGTGCCGGGATGGAGGTGAGGCGTCCAGCCTCTCTCGCCTCGACGTACTGGGCGACGGTGTTCGGTGAGCAGCCCGCCAGCGCTGCAGCATCGCGGTAGCTCTTGGTCAGGTCGAATGCTTCGAGAATTTCCATGATCTCCTCGTCAGACTTCATGTGCTCCTCCTCGGGGACTGGGTGCTTGAACACACTCAGCACACCGAGGAGGAGCGCCCAGGTGGTGGATGCCACCGGGCGACGGTTGACAACGAGGCAGAACTCATGGCCGCCAGCGCGCGGTTCTCGTGGCCGCTAGCGCGCAGTTATTTGGCCGTCTCCGTTCAGGATCTCATGACCGCTGACACGCGCCGTCTCCGTTCAGGATCTCATGACCGCTGACACGCGTACATCGACGCTCACTTGCTCGATAGCCCGACTTCATCGCGTGATCCGCTGGCTGGCATAGCAGTCCTGCGGTCGACCGGCGACCAGCGGGCAGGCGATCAAGCGCATCGAACAGAAGCGCCATTTCCGCGTCGATGCCCTTGTTTCCGGCATCGGGATGGTGCTCCTCGTCGTCATCTGGGCGACTTCGGAGTATCACAACGCCGGCGGCTGGCCGACCCACGGGTTCAGCCAGAGCTCCGGGATCCATGACGTGTGGAACCTCTCGATCATCTATCCGGTCATCGCGTGGTTGCTGATCCTGGGCGGGCACGGGTGGTTCGTGTACGGCCGCAGGCCGATCTCGGAGAGCGACATCAAGCGCGAAATCGAGCGCCAGTCAGGCCGTCGCTGACTTCGAGCGTGGGGGACCGCCGCTCGCAGCGGTTCCCGATCTCGCCGTCAAGCTGAGCCGCTCACCTGCTTGAGGGAGTGCACTGCGGTTGTCGTTGCCGTGCGGCGGCTGAACGGAGGGCGTGGACGTCCATCCGCGCGACAAACCTGCGCGACCGTGGAGTCCTGGAGGCCCGTGGACACGCCTCCGCCGCGGGAGTTGGACCAAGGAATCCTACGACGCGCAGTCGCAGACACCTGGCGGTTGCCCGTAGACGAGGTCCGCTACCTCCCCAGGGGTGCAGGCAGCTATCACTGGGTTGCGAGCGCGGCAGGCACGCCGACGTGCTTCCTCAGCGCTTTCCGGTCAAGCCGCCTAGCTGGTGTGACTTCCGCATACCGGAGGCTCGCAACGGCATGGGTGCAGCAGCCACTGATGGACGGCTGTGCGTCGCTCAGACCGCTGCCGGAACGGCTTCTCTCAGTACCTGGCCAGGGTGTGGGACGCCGTGGACACGCCAGGCGTGCTGGCTGATTGCCTCAAGTAGCTCGCCCGAGTGCGTGCCACGCAGCACGGCACCACACGGCGGACACATGACTTCAAACGTGTCTGGTGGCGCTTGCGTGCTCTTGATGACCGGGAGCTCAGTGCGCAACGCAGCCTGGGTTCGACGGTCCCTGATCGAGCCGTACAGTACCGGCACGATCGCGATGACGCACCCGAGCACCATGAACGGGACCGTCAGAGCAATCCACATAATCTGTTTCCCCCTTTTCCTGCACCCAAGCGGGTGCCCAGCTCGCAGATGGAGGCAGCCGCCTCACCTATACGGCGTGACATCGGCGTTCCACCGATGTGCCATCCTGTGGCACAGGTCGTGGATGGACGGCTCCTCAGGGAAAGCGACGTCTCTTCTCACCGAGCTACAGCCGGCGAGTGACACCGAGGATCACCTCGAAGACCACCGCTCGGTTGGACGCAATGTCGGTGCACGATCGCAGAACAGGATGCTGCTGAGGGGGCCGTCGCCCCTGGTAGAACAGCGAAGGGCGGGGGCGGCGACCCTCCCCGGCTGAGATCAGCGAGCGGGCGGTCCGCATGGTGTTCGCACGAAGAGGACTACCCGTTGCAGTCGAAACGATCCAGCCGGTCGCGGCGAAGCTGCGGCTCAGTGTTGGAGATCGTCACCAACGGTGAGCGACCAATGCGGGTCCGGTGTGTAACGGCAGCTCGCACCGGTGCTGATCGACTTGACGAGATGGTCACCGAGACCCGGCTCGGTGCAGGCGATGACGTCGATGGCCCGAACGAGGGCCTTTCTCACAGCCGTTCGGGCGCGTTCATGATTGCCGACGAAGCTCCGTGACCGACCGCCGAGACGAGTGACGGCGCGGAGACCCTCTGTCAGCGTCTGCAGCTCGGCGCCGTACCGTTCTGATTCCTGCCTGGATGCAGTGCCGCGCGCGAGAAGGGAGCGCAACTCTCGCACCCGCTGCCGGTACTGCCGGAGCGCCTCGTCGTCCAATATCGGCTCGTCTGACTCTCTCGGGAGCCGGCTGTCGGCCACAAGTGCGAAGACGTCGACGTCCTGACCCGGTTTCCCGACCAGTTGCGCAAGATGGGACATACCGACTCGATCGGCGAGAAGGGTGCTCCTACCGTCGACCTCGATGCGCCATCCTCCGCTGTCCACCCGGTCGATCACCGCGTGCCGCGTGGGCTTGGAGCCCGTCCGGCGTCGTCGCGAGCGCAACCACAACGGGCGCTCCGGCAGGATGAGTCCCATGCCCTGCGCCCGATCCTGGGCTCGCTGCTCAAGATCGCTCGCGAGCTCAGCGTCGCCCGGAGCCGCCCGAGCCGTCAGAGCTTCCGCAAGTGCGTGCTCGGTCAGCGTCGCCATCGGCCGGCTGCCGAGGCGACGGTCGACGCGCAGAGCGGATTGCAGGTGGGCGACGGCATCGTCCAGTTCGCCGGTCAGCACTGCTGCCAAACCGAGGCCGTACTCTGCTGAGCCGAGGCACACGACACCCAGCGAAGGCATCACGGGCAACTTGGTGTACGGCCGTAACTGCTCGGCGGCCGCCATGGCGGTCTCAGCGTCTCCGAGAAGGTACGCCGTCTCGCTCGCGAGCAACTGGGTCGTCAGCCAGCTGCTCGAGCGAGGCAGGTTGGCGAGGCCGATTCCGTTGAGACGTGCGAGCGCCTCTTCGGCTGCGTCGAGGTCTCCAACGGTCACCGAGAGCACGCCATCGGCCGCCACATACGGATGGTCGTTGAGCCCCAGGCGAGGTGAAGCGGCGATCGTGCGAACGACGTCGAGGATCTCCGCTGGGCGGCCTTGCCACCATCGGAGTGCCGCGATCATGGCGCCGTAGTACGCCGGAGCGTCCGGGTCTCCTGCCGATGTGCCCCGCTCGAGCGCGAGCGCAGCGGCCTGCTCAGCATCCTCCAGCTTGCCGGCACGGGCGAGCAACATCGCGTCCAGCACTTCGGTGATGAATATGAGAGCTGCACAATCTGCCGCCGCCGACCGCTCGCGCAGCTCGGTGAGCGACTGGGGAGCTCGCGGGTCGCCGAGCAGGAACAGGTCGACCGTCCGCCAACAAAGTCCCATCAGCGCCAGCAGTGGATCGTTCGCCCGGGCAGCGCTCGAGATCAGTTCACCAGCTAGCTCCAAGCGATCGTCGGCATACTCGGGGCCGAGCAACACGTGGTGCAAGATGTTCAAAGCCTCGGCCACGGCCCGGTCGTCGCCGAAGGCCCGTACTACCTCCAGGGCAGCGACCACCGGTTCGATCGGTTCTCCGCTGTAGACCGCTTCGGCCCTCGTGCGCATGACGAGCCGCGCCTCGTCCAGCGAGCCCGGCTCGGCCATGTCCAAAGCTCGCTCCCAGAGCGCCTGGACCCTGGCGCGTTCCACAACGTCACGGTGCTCGTGGACCCACAGACCACCCGCTCCCAAGGCCGCCACGACGAGAGACTGTTTGTCCCCGCTTTCGCCGGCTGCCGTGGCTGCGTCGAGAAAGTTCTGGCGAGCCTCGGCCAGACGCCCGGCTTGACGGCACCGTTCGGCAACTTCGAGAAGCGACCCTGAGCTGCTCGCTGCCGGTGTGATCCCACCCATCGCGTAATTGAATCAGCTGTGCCTCCTGATGGCACAGAGACGTCACACAATTCCTGGCGGGGACAGGGCTAGGCCGACCCGGACGAGGCAGTTCGCTGCACTGAGGCACCAGCCATTCCCCTTGGAAACCGTGCCATCGAATGGCACAGGACGTCACGCGTTAGGAGGTGAAGGTAGGCATCGGTCCTCCTCGGAGGACGGGAATCCAAACGAAGGGACAGACATGCCGCTCTACATGGACGTTCACAACATCGCGGGAGGGGTCTCGGCTGCTGACGTGGCGAAGGCCCATGAGGCCGACTTGGCAAAGCAGGGTGAGTACGGTGTCGATTACGTGCAGTATTGGGTCGACGAACAGGCCGGGAAGATCTTCTGCCTAGTAGAAGCACCAAACGCGGAGGCCGCCAACACCGTTCACCGCGAAGCGCACGGACTGGTGGCTGACGAAATCTTCGAAGTCACGGCGCACTGACGGCGCGGCCACACCGCTCCGACGGTTCCAACTTGGAGGCAGCAGTCGTCTGGTGCTCGACGGTGTGGCGACGGGTGTCTAGCGCTCGACGCCTCCTGCGAGGCTAAACAGCGATACCCAAGCGGACATGCGCGAACCGCTCTGACCGGGACGAACGATGTGATCTCCACAACGGAGTGGAGGTGGCGGGAGTCGAACCCCGAAGCCCGGAGGGCTAAGACGCTTGATCAGGCTGATTGGCGAGCAGCGGTCTCGTCGTGGAAGCCGAGCGGCTCCGGTTCGTAGTCACCGTGGTGGACCTCGGGGGCCAAGTCGAGACGGTTCGGCCAGACGACAGTGCCCGCCTCGGGATCGACTCGGACCTTGGCGAAGAAGTCGGGGTTATCGAGGGGCTTGATCAAGGACGCTTGAGCTTCACCGGGCGTGTATTGGAAATCACGGACGACGCCGTCATCGAAGAGCAACCGCATGACATGCGGGCGGAGGACGGCGACCCCTACGACGAACGGAGTTGGTGGGTACACGGTCGTGGGACCGCTTCGATGGTACCTGGCGGCTCGCCCTCGGCGGCACGTTCCCAGGCGTCGATGAGCTCGGCCCGATGAAGCTCGACCCAGGTCCGGACCAGCCTGGCCTGGCGCGGCTTGAGGCTGCCGGCGAGGAGTTGACCGTTCGCGACGTCAACGACGGCCCGGTCCTCACCATGCCAGGCGTGGATGTGGGGGGACGCCGTGGTCTGCCTCCAGACATCCGCCGTCTCGGTGAACACGTAGGCCCGGCCGGCACCCGAGGCGTGGAACTCGGCACCCACGACGGCAGTCGCACCCGGAGACAGGCAGGGTTGCAACGGCCTGACGGAGTCTGGCCTCCCCTCTCGTCTCAGCGGCAGGCGAGCTCGAGCGTCTGCACGATGATCTCCCGCAGCGCGGCAGCCTCGACGGTCTCGGCCACGGAACAGTTCGCCCGTGGCGGGATCGCCAGTGCTCGCTGATCGACGACTGTCGTTCCCCGCTGACCGCCGGCGAGCTCGATGTGGACGGCGCGATCGACGAAACCGAACAGGTCCGGGTGCGTGACCGCCAACACGGCCAGCGGGTCGTGCATGGGGCCTGCCGTCATCCCGGTCCGCTCGCAGTAGCGCTGGGCGAAGAACGTCAGGATGTCGGCCAGGAACTCCGCCCGCCCGCCCCCGATCGCCCGCAGGCGCTCTGCCTCTGCGACACCGACACGTACCTGGTGGGTCACGTCGAGCCCGCACATCCGCAGCACTGCACCGCTCCCGAAGACGATGCTTGCCGCCTCGGGGTCGCTCCAGATATTGAACTCCGCTGTGGCAGTCACGTTGCCGATGCGGATGCCACCGCCCATGAGCGAGATCCCCTCGATCCGCTCGACAAGGGACGGGTCGAGGCGGAGAGCCAGCGCGATGTTCGTGAGCGGCCCGGTCGGGATGAGCCACAGGCCCTCATGGGCTCGCGTCGACTCGATGATCGCCTCTACGGCGTGACCGCCGGCGGCGGCCCGGGTCGGTGGGGCGATGGCCGCTCCACCCAGCCCGTGCTCGCCGTGCAACGACGGCCCATGCACCGACTCCTGCACGAGTGGTCGCTCGCACCCTTGGTGCACCGGCACGTCGAGATCGAACAGCTCGGTCATCAGCAGTGCGTTGCTGGTCGTGTCCGCCAGCGACGCATTTCCGCTCACAGTCGTGATCGCCACCAGGTCGCAGAACCGGCTGGCGACCAACAGCGCCACGGCGTCGTCATGGCCCGGGTCGCAGTCCACCAGCACCAGCATCCGTTTCATGCCCGCCTCCTCAGGAATTCGTCGATCTGGCTCGAGGTCGGGGAGCCCCTCGCTCCCGGCCGCTGCACGGCCATGGCGGCGGCCGCGTTCGCCCGGACCGCAGCAGCCCGCAACGTCCGCCCGGCCGCCAGGCCGGCAGCCAGGACGCCGCAGAACGCGTCACCAGCGCCGACGGTGTCCACCACCTCGACGTCGTGGGCACCGATCTCGAGCTCGCCGTTGCCGTCGACCACACGCACGCCGGCGGCGCCGAGGGTGACCACCAGGCAGGAGATACCGCTCCGGTCACCGAGTGCGGCCAGCTCCCCTTCGTTCACGCACACGACGTCGGCCAGCTGGCACAGCGCGGCCGCGCCGTCGGTAGCCGGAGCCGCGTTGAAGAAGGTGGTCGCCCCGGCCGCCCGGGCCTCTTCAAAGAACGGCTCCACCGCGGCGATCGGCACCTCGAGCACGGCGGCGGCGACGTCGCCCGGCCGCCAGTCGAGGCCGCGCCCGTCTGCGTGCCGATTCGCACCGGCCACGGCGACGATCTCGTTCTCGCCCGAGTCTTCGACGAGCACGAGTGCCACGCCGGTCGGTTCCTCGACTCGAATGACCCGCTCGGTGGCGACGCCGGCACCGGCGAGATCCGCCAACGCTTCGTCGCCGAAGCGATCGCGTCCGACCGCAGCGCACAGCACGACCTCCGCGCCTGCCCGGGCGGCCGCCACCGCCTGGTTCGCCCCCTTGCCGCCCCCCGACTGCACGAAGCTCGATCCGGCGACGGTCGCACCGGGTTGCGGAAGCACCGCCGTACGCGCCGTCAGGTCCACGTTCACGCTCCCGAGGATGACGACGCGACCGCCCACCGCCAAACCCTAGGTCGGCGCTCACATCCCGACCGCAACCTGCGTGCAGGCTCAACAGGCCTTTCTCCCTACCGGAACCAGTCGCTCAGCGCGACGATTCCCATCGTGCAGACGATGAGTCGGGTGGCAAGTCGACAGGATCCCGGCGAGCGCCGAGGCGAGCCCGACGGTGTCGCGTCGCACGCCGACCGACCTCGGATGCCGTCAGCCGAGGCTTGCACTCGGAGCTTTGATAGGTCAGAATATTGACCTATGTCTGAGACATTGCCGTTCTCCGAGGTCAAAGCGCACCTTTCCGAGCTCGCCGAGCGTGTCGAACACCAACACGAGCGGATCCTCGTGACGCGCAACGGGCGCCCGTCGTTCGTGCTGGTCAGCCCGGATGATCTTGATTCGCTGGAAGAGACGCTCGACATCTTGCGTGACTCAGAGCTGGTGGAATCCTTGAAGCGCTCGCGAGCCGAGGCAGCCCGCGGCGAGTCTGCTCCTCTGCCCGGGATCTGAGCCTTCAGTCGGGATGTACGAAGTCCGTATAACCCCTGAGGGTCTCCCCCATTTGAACAGGCTGCCGGCAAAGGTTCGCGACGCCGCCCTCGTCGCTCTTACCGGCCCGATCAGCGAAAATCCCCACCAGCTCGGCAAGGCGCTCGTTGGCGAGCTTGCCGGCCTCGTCTCTGCTCGGCGAGGCGACTACCGGATCATCTACGCCATCGACGATGACGCCAGGATCGTGACCGTCCATCGCATCCAGCACCGAGCGAGCGTGTACCGGTCACGGTGAGCAGTACTGATCGCCAGCGGCACTGTTCAGCCCACCGAGTGGAGCCTGCCGAGCGGAGCCCTTGGCGCCTGAGCGAGATCCGAAGCGGTCGGCCCGAATCTTGGCCTCTCGAGCGCCCGTCGGAGACGGCCTCCATCGCCGCCGGTTCCCGCACTCCCCGCTAACCCGAACTTCGAGCGGGCACAAGCCCTTGTGTATGGCGGTCGGGCTGACCACCGGATCACCCCAAAAGTTTCAGGACCACTGCCTTCCTCGGTCCAGTGCGTGCCCGATCGCCGATTCCGGCGCGTTCACCTGACGTCTGCGCCAGGCGCGGTGCCGCGATTATGTCGCTCTCTTTCGACCTGGGCGGGTCGGAGTTTGAGCGAGACCGATTGGCGCCGGTCGTCGCCCTCCGAGACGCCGCCCGCCCATGTGGAAAGCCGTGAACGGTCAGTACGCGATGACGCCGGTCGCTTGGCTTCACCTCCGTCGGGCGGCACGAGCTTGTTGGTTCGGCCGGGGCGCCGCGGCCCCTCAGGCGTCTCTGGTCATCATCCGCCACGCGCCGAGGGCCGTCCAGCCCACCAGCCAGGCGATGATGACGCAGACGGCCACAGTGGTCGACTCCGGCAACAGCAGCGATGCCGCCCGGACCCCGCCTGGCCCTCCGCCTCCGCCTCCGCCCCCGAATACCAATGGCAGCCCGCCCGGCTCCAGGTGGGCCGTGGCAAGACCGACCACCGAGCGTTGCAAGTTCGAGAGATGAGGGATACGTGCCGTTGAGAAGATCGGCGTCAGGACGAGCTCGAGCACGATCATCAAGATCACTGAGACCGTTCGCTGCCCCATTAGCGATGCGAGCCCGAGGCCGACGACGAACCCGATGAGCGCTTCGAGCTCGAGCCACAACCCGGTCTTGATCATCAGGGAGTCGGACGGGTACAGAAATTCGCTGGAGTAGCTCGAATAATTCTGCTGGGCGATCTGGATAGCCGCGGCCCTGAGCTGAGCGGGCGTGGGCTTCCCGGGGATCTGAGACCCCGGAGGCCCGTTGACGATCGGGCCGCCGTTAGGGCCGTTGCCGC
Organism: Acidimicrobiales bacterium; assembly: GCA_050010115.1. Classification (GTDB taxonomy): domain Bacteria; phylum Actinomycetota; class Acidimicrobiia; order Acidimicrobiales; family Bog-793; genus JAKACA01. Next base: position 15,863 of record JBEKLQ010000137.1, read on the forward strand.
ACGGGGCGTTCGCCGCGATTGGTCCGTTGTAGGGGAAATTGCAGATGACCAGGTTGGGATGGTCCCCGGCCCAGTTCTCGAATCCGGTGCGTGACAGGCCGGCGGGCACGTTCACGCCGTCGTAGTTGAGCCTGGTCGGGGCGGCGAAGACGCACACCGCGCAGACGATGGTGAAGCCGATCGCCACCAACGGCACGATGATGGCCAACCCGGCGGGGATGCGCGCCAAGTACAGCGCCAATCGGGAGCGGCCGGTCACCACCAGGTGCCGGAACATCCCCTCGGTGAGATCGACGGATCCCGCCGTGCAGCCCAACGTGGCGGCGACGATGAAGCCGAAGACGTACATCACACCGGCCACGAGGT
>JBEKLQ010000138.1:0-8445 GCA_050010115.1 Acidimicrobiales bacterium
ACGACGCCGAAATCCCCGCAGGAGGCGACGTCCACGATCTGTTCGGCGTGATCGAGCCCCCTCCGCGGATCCACCAGAGCAAAGACCGACATGAGCCCGTCTTCGTCGAAGTGGTCGTTCGTCACGCACTCGGCCGCCGCGGCCGCCGCAACCGCGCGGCCGGCTGAACGCAAGCCGCCAGGCAAGCGGCCACCCGAGTTCCAGGCGGACGCCACCTCGAGGTACTCGAGCACGATGTCCGCCGAGACGTCCCGGGCGAGCGCCGGCGGAGTCGGGCTCTCCGGCCAGTGCGAGAGCGTGAGCACCGACGACTCGCGCGCAGCGCCGTCGACCATCACATGCGGCCGGCCAGATGCGGCCTCGTACGGCTCGAACGGCAGCGACAACGGCAGTCGCACCCTCGTCCTCTCCGGGCGCTTCATCGAGGCGAGCTCCGGGAGCCGTGCCGAGCCAGCGACGCCCCCTCAGCCCTCGAGCGCAGTGTCGTCCAGCAGGGAGGCGAACTTCTGAAGCGCCGCCTCCCGCCGGGTGGGAACGTGCTCGGTAGGCACGTCGACGCGCTCGTAGCGTTTCAGCACCTGCCGGGCAACGGTCACCCGGTGCACGTCGTCCGGCCCGTCGTAGATGCGGGCGGCTCGGGCGGCCCGGTACATGTGCTCGAGTGCTCTTCGAACTCGGGCTCGGTTGAGAAGTCCCAGGCCACGGCGGTTGCCTCCTCGTCGACCGTCCCAGAGATACCGGCCGGCCGCATGCGTGATTGCTGGCAGGATGACTGACGTGGACCGTATCGGAATCGTCGACACCATGTTCGCCCGCCTCGATCTCGGCGGGTACGCCGCCGATGAGTTGAGGGCGTGTGAGGGGTACGGGGAGCGTTTTGAGGTCGTGCGCCGTACGGTGCCGGGTTTCAAGGACCTGGCCGTGGCCTGCAAGCGCCTCATCGAGATTGACCGATGTGCGATCGTCGTGGCCCTCGGGATGCCCGGGCGGGCGGCGATCGACCAGGTCTGCGCGCACGAGGCGTCCCAGGGGATCATGATGGCGCAGCTCCTCACGTCGACCCACATCCTCGAGGTGTTCGTGCACGAGAACGAGGAGGAGGACCCGGTCAAGCTGGTACCGGTGGGTGAGGACCGGGCGCGCAAGCACGCCCGCAACGCCTACTGGATGCTGTACGAGCCCGAGCAGCTGGCCCGCCGAGCCGGACAGGGCATCCGGCAGGGTTACGGGGACGCCGGGCCGATCGGGTAGTCGAGGTCCACGAATACCGGCGCATGATCGGACGGCGGCGCCTCGCCGCCCATCCCTTTGCGGGCCTCCCGATCGATGAGCGCGTACCGGACCGCTGGGATCAGCGGGAGCGAGACGAGGATGAGGTCGATGCGCATGCCCCGGTGCTTGTGGAAGTCACCCGCCCGGTAGTCCCACCAGGTATACAGCTTGTCGGCGTCGGGGTAGACGAGGCGGAACGCGTCGGCGAGCCCCCAGTCGATCAGCCGGCCGAGGGCGGCGCGCTCAGGCTCGCTGACGTGGGTCGCTCCCACGAAGGCCGACGCGTCGTAAACGTCGCGATCCTCCGGAGCGATGTTGAAGTCACCGCAGATCGCCATCGCCTCGTCCGGCCGCGTGCCGGCGAGATCGAGGCGCAGCCGCTCGAGCCAAACCAGCTTGCGCTCGTACTGCTCGTTGTCGAGGGAGCGGCCGTTCGGGACGTACACGCTCGTCACCTTCACGCCGCCGCAGGTCGCCGTGACCAGCCGGCACTCCTCGATAGCGTCGGGGTCCTCGCCCGCGAAGCCGGCCGTGACATCCGAGAGCCCGACTCGCGAGGCGATGGCGACACCGTTCCAGCGCCCGTTGCCATGGTGAGCGACCTCGTAACCGACCGCCGCGAACGCCATCGCAGGGAAGGCACCGTCGGCGAGCTTGGTCTCCTGCATGCACAGCACGTCGGGCTCTGCCACCTCCAACCACTGAACGACCTTCGGGAGCCGCGCTTTCAAGGAGTTGACGTTCCAGGTGGCGATCCTCATCGCCCCAGCGTCGCGGGCGCGCCCCGGCGCGCGCAACGTGAGGCGTTGGGCGATCGAGCCTCACCCCCTCACGCTCAGGCGGGTGATGCTGCCCTCACGCCTGGCTCGGGCAGTTGATCTGCTGGTAGGCGGTCGCAGTATTGGGGTTGACCGGCGCGAACCGAGACGTGTCGATCGTGCCGCATACGACGAAGCTCGAGACGTTCCACACGGTGTTGGTCGCTTGCAACAGTCCGGGCGGGTTCTCGTAAGAGAGGCGCTGGTCGTACGTGATGATCTGGTTGTACCCATCGCCGCCAGTGGTTCCGTTGAAACCTGCGAAGTAGTTGATGTTCGTCCCGTTCTGGAACATGCTCGCCGAGCCGTTCACCGCGGCGACGCTGAAGTTCTGGGCGATCGTGGAGCCCGTCAGGTCGACGACTGCTGCGTCGATCGTGATCCCATTGCCTCCTAGACCCCCATTGGATGTCGAGAACGAGGTGTCCACGTCGCAGCTCCAGGGGACGACGTTCGTGACGTTCTGGGTGGCGCCGGTGCCGTCGTCAGTGCAGATCGGGCCGGCGGCCGTCCCGCACCCGTTGGAGGTCGATGACGAGCAGTTTGAGTTGAACGGCTCATTGAGTGGCATCGAGACGACCAGATCGTTGTCGGGAACGAGGGCGAGCTCGTCGTTGGTACCGGCCGCGTTGCATGCCGCCGTGGTGCCCGGGTTGGCGTTGGACACCCCGCCCCCGTCGACGCACTGATAGGTCAGGTCACGCGAGACGATGACGTTGTTGGTGGCCGCCAGGGTGAGCAGGCCCCTGAACTCGCCTTCGACTATGGCGTCGCCCTGCTCGCACGTAGTAGCGCCTCCAGCTACGGTGCCGGGGTCTGTCTCGGTGCCACCGAACATGGTGTTGGAGAGGTACGGGTCGATGCACGTGGCGGCGGTGATCTTCGAATCACCGGTCGGTGGGCTGGTCACAGCAGGGTTCAGCGCCTGGCCCTCAGACACGTAGTTCGAACCTGACGGCACGCAGGTGTTGACGTTGACGTCATACGCGGGGGGAGGGCTCGCGCTCGAGTAGGTGGAGCACAAGTTGCTGATGATCTTCGGATAGCACCCGGTGGTGAGCGTCGCCGAACACGTTGCGCCCGTGGAGGACCACCACCCCGAGTTCGGGCCAGTCGTCTGCTCCCCCTCGACGTAGATCACGCCACCGCCGCCGTTCGAGGCCTGGGGAACGGCGAGGCCCATCTGATACGGCTGGCCCGGCGTGTAGGTACCGCACGCCTGTTGCTGGGCCACGGAGCCATCCGGGTTCGTGTTCTGGCTGAGCGGGCTCCACACGTTCATGAGGCCGCCGGGAAGGAACTGGATCATCGTTGGCCCGGTGAACAGGCAACCCACGGAGCCTGACTGCTGGCCGTCGGCATAGGGAAGGAGGCCGCTCACGTTCGTCGGCAAAGCCTGGTTCTGGTTGAGCACCGGGGCGCGGTCCGACACGGTCGGTCCATAGGTCGGTTGACTGCTGCTCGAGCAGCCGTCCGTGAAGCTGTAGGTGTAACCCTTCGGGTAGTAGCCAGCTGGCAAACCATTGGGCGTCTCGTACACCGAGCCGGGCCAATCGTCCTTGTAGGGGAGCGTGGGCGCTCCGGACTCGAGCGGTGGGTTGCCGTTGAAGGTCGGGTCTCCGCACAGAGCAAGTTGATCGTTCGTGTAGGCGATGCCGTTGAACGTGACCGAGCCGGGATAGATCCCCTGGCCCAAAATGCTACACACGCTCGTGCCGCTGCCGCTGGGGATGGTGATGGTGCCGCCGGCATCGGGGGGAACCGTGGCGTTCGGGAGCGTGTTCGGTATGTTGATCGTCAGAGGCGGGGAATCGTAGAACGGCCCGTAGTACGGGTTCGTGTAACTCGCTATCGGCTTGCCGGGGATCCACTGGTTCGTCACGGTACCGAGCGAGTCGATGAACGTGTTCTCGCTGAAGGTGTGGTATTCGCAGAGAGCATCGACGAGGCTCTCCGGGCCGTAGTACTGGTAAGTCCCTGGCGTAGTCTGCTCCGCGTACGTGACCTCGACGCTGCTCATCGCGACGTTGTTCGTCGTCACCCCGCCGACCTTCACGGTAACGGTGGGGAACGCGTTGGGCTGAAGCGGGTCGGTCACCTCGTAGTCGGAGTAGTACGAGTCCGTCAGGATGCCCGAGAGGGTAAAGCCCGCCAGAATGGTCCGGTACGTGTAGTCGCTCGGCGCGCCGGCCCGTCCCGTGACCTCCAGCAGCATCTCCTTTGGACTGCCGCTGGTGGTAGCGCTCTGGATGAGCTGCGACCTGTCTGGTATGTAGTGGAACCACTCGTTGGTCGTGCCGGAGACCGGCTCCCAGGTGTTGCAGGCATAGGTGGGCGTACCGCTACCCATGGCAAGGTTGTTGTGGGGCGCCCCACAGACGAAGGCATAGTAAGCAGGGTTGCTGTCGATGTACGTGCGGTAGTCGTTCAGGCCCGCTCGGGCGGCCGCCAGTGCTGACTCGCTCAACGACGCCCGGTTGACCTGGACCGTCTCCGTCGCGACAGCGGAGCCGACGATCGGCACGAGCACGGCGATCACCGCCACTGCGATCACCGCCATCACGAGGGCTTGACCGGAGTCCCCGGCCGCCGACTTCCGCCGCGCCATTACGCTCCGGAGCCGACTCAGTCGTCCACGTCTTGCCTGGTCCTCGCGGTCGGGCATCATTCCATCTCCATCATTCCGGACATGCACTCGTGGTGCTCGTCGTGGTGGTGCTCGTGGTTGCGCCCGCCGTGGCGTTCCCGATCAGGAACACGAGCGTGCTCAATGTCGTCGGCTGATCTGCTGCGAAGCCTTCCTTCGGTGTCTGTGGGCCCGCCAAGAACGTGACATGGATGCCGACTGCGGCCACCTCGGAGAGGGCACATAGCGGGATGACGCCGGCGGCGTTCACCGGGAGCTGCACGAGACCAGGTGGGATGTTGGGCTTCGCGACGATCGTCGTGGTCGTGGACGTCGAGACCGTGCCCCAGGCCCAGTACGTGAAGACCGGGTCGGTCTGCGTCGAAAGGGCGTAGTAGTTCGACACGGAGCGGATCGCAGCTGTCGAAGGTGGCGAGCACGGCGAGGTCGGATTGAAGGTGTAGGGTCCAGCACCGTTCCCGGCCGTGCTCCAGGGCGCTTGGTTGGGCAGGCCCGTCGCCTGGACGTCCGACCCGACCGAGAACTGAGCGTCTGCCCCTGCCGGGCTCGACGGCACCGACCAGATGGCGTCAAGGTTCGTGCAGTTCGACGTGTAGGGCTCGTTGTTCCCCCAATTGTTGGGGTTGTTCGACCCCGGGGTGGTGGTGCTGAACCCGTCGTTCACGACCATGTCCATCTCGGTGTCCGATGGCGCGATCTGGGTGCCGGCGCCGTTGAACAGGGCCAAGAGCTCCGTCGAGCCCTGGAGGTACTGGATGAAGGACTGCTCCGCACCGGTCGCGGACTCGACGCCTTTGAGCGTGTCGAGCATGTCGCTGGACTGCTGGTTGACACTCACTATCAGCATCGAGGTCAGCGTCATCACGATCGCGATTACGAGGAGTGTCACCACGAGCTCGACCAGCGTCAGCCCGCCGTCGTTCCGCTGGCGACTGAGGCGGAGGTGCCACCAGGTCTCAAGCGATCTTGCCCGTACATTCCTCATGGCGCCGTCAGTCCTGTGATCGGAGAGTTGCACGGGCTCGGTGCCGTCGGCGCCGAGGACAGACAGTTGCCACCCTCGGTGACCCAGACCTCTGCCGGAGTCGGGACCCCGCCTACCAGGTAGGTCACAGCGGTGCCCGAGCTCTCCGCGATCGTGTACTGGCCGAGAGGAAGATCGGTCTTGCTGTGACCGCCCGAGGCCGCGTACAGGTAGTACTCGCCTGCCTGCGGTCCCTTGTCCGTCGCGACGAGCTGGGACCCTGAGCCTGCCCCCGTCACACCCAGATCCAAGTCGTACAGCTGCAAGTACACCGTCTGTGCCAGACCCGACCCTGGGTTCACCTGGCAGGGTGACGCCTGCTCGCTTTCTTGCCCATCGCCCAACCAGATCGACGTCAAGGACGAGTAGGATGGGTAGAGGTACACGTCGCTCAAGGGCAGACCGGTGAGGCCTCCGGACGCGTAAGCAACCCAGTCGTCGTTCGTGTAACTGGTAAGGCCAGTGTTGTTGACCGTGATCGGAATCTCACTGGTCGTAGCTGGCACCGTCAGCGGGCCGGTGGGCACCGAGGTGCAACTCCCAGCAGGGCCCTGCGTGTACACGACGTTGATCTGGGTGCCGATGTTGAGGTCCACGGTCATGATCTGAGGAACGCCAACTTGCAGCGTGATGTTCTGGACCGTGTAGGCGCCGTTCGGGTTGTCGTCGGAGTACTCCTGGGACTGGGTGATGTCCCCGTTCCCGGCGAACGAGAGCGTGTAGACCCAACCCGGAGTGGCATCGAGGTTCTGGAAGATGAGACAGCCGTCGAACTTGCCGTTCGTCGTATTGACGGACGTCTGGCTCTCGCTGATGTACTGGCCTGAAGGCACTCCGGGCTGGCTCTCACCACCGGGGCTGGTCCAGGCCGCTTTCATCGTTGCGGTGACAGCGGCGCCCTTGAAGATGTTCGTCCCCACTCCGCTGTCGAGCGAGACCGCCAGCTCACCCGAAGACTGCTGCATGCCACCATCGGTACCGGGCGCGATCTCCGTCGTGGCGGAGATCGGCGCCTGGCCGCCCATCCCGGTCCAGGTGACGGACGCCGTGACGAGCCAGATCTGCTGGGCCACGGAGACTCCGACGCCTGCAGCGCAGATCGTCTTGTTCGTGCCCTGCACGATCGGGGTCCATGTCGTGGAGATGGTGTAGGTGGTCTTTCGGCTGCTCACCTCATCAATGCTCTGTGTCACGGACTGGAACCCCGCCGGCAAGTTCCCCCGGGCCGCTTCCGCCTGCAGGCCGTTCAGCGCCTGGTCTGCGAGGGTCGTGGCCTCCGACTCGAGATGCGCTTGCGACGCGGCGCTCTCGCCCTCGATCACGAAGATCGTCGTCGGGACGAGAACGATGACCAGCAGCGCGACCGCAACGACACATTCGATCAGCGAGAAGCCAGCATCGTCGCGGTGGCGCCAGCGCTCGCTCATTCTCCGGAGCGCGCTTGCCGCCCGACCTCTGGAATCCGCCATTCCGACGTCCATCACCCGCATTAATCCTCACCCCTCGCAACGACCGGCACCGGTGGCGAGGTCACGTGCTCCCTTGCCAATCGGAGGCGCCAGCCCGATTTGACATTCTAGACGATGGACGAATCGCGCGCAACGCGCTCGACTGGTCACTGCGAGTAGCGGTCCGTCACGCATTCGCCACGAGCACGAAGAGCAAGTCGACCTCGCACGCGGTCGCTCCCCCGACCGACGCCACCCCGTGGCCTGTGCCCGCTCGAGCCGACATCCGACCGATCGTCACTTCGAGATCGAGGCGGTCACCCGGTACGACCTGGCGACGGAAGCGGGCGCGGTCGATACCGCCGAAGAGCGGCAGGCGACCTGCGAAGCGGTTGTCGGTGAGTAAGGCGACTGCACCGAGTTGCGCGAGAGACTCGACCATGAGGACTCCGGGCAGCGTCGGGCGTCCCGGGAAGTGACCTGCGAAGAAACTCTCCTCGCCGCTCAACTCCCAACAGCCAGTTGCTGAGACGCCGGGCTCAACAGCGGTCACTTCGGTCAACAGCAAGAATGGAGGCCGGTGCGGCAGCACGTCCACCGGCCGAACGACACCTGACACCAACGCAACCTATCGACCAGGAGCTTTACGCGGTTGAGCGGCCTTCTTGGCCGGCGTCTTGTGAGTAGCTGCCTTGCTCAGGAGCGCCGTCCTGCCCGCAGCCTTCTTGGCTGGCGTCATCTCGGCGGGTGCCGGCTGAGCTGCCTTCTTGGCTGGCGTCGTCTCGGCGGGTGCTGACTGAGCTGACTTCTTGGCAGCTGTCTTCTTCGCCGGCGCTTTGGCGAGAGCCGGCTGCTGACTTGCCGTCTTCTCGGCGGGCGCTGGCTGAGCTGCCTTCTTCTTCGCTGGCGCTTTGGCGCGGGCCGGCTGCTCAATTGCCGTCTTCTCGGCGCGGGCCGGCCTGGCGACCACCTGCTCGGCGCGGGCTGGCCGAGCTGCCTTCTTCGCCGGTGGCGTCTTGGGGGACGCCGGATGCGGCCGGGTCTTCGCGACGCGGGCCAGCTCGGTGGATGGCTGAGTAGCCCGCCCTTTCGCGGCAACCGGCTTTGCAGCTGGAACGGTGGCCGGGGCGGTCATTGACGCCTTGCCGGCCCCGGTGCCTCTGCGTCGTGGACCGGCCTCGGTGCCGAGCGCCCGCGAGGCCGTCTCGTCCTGCTTGCCTGCGCCCGCGCGCCGGC
>JBEKLQ010000139.1:0-8155 GCA_050010115.1 Acidimicrobiales bacterium
CCGTGACCGTCGGCAGCTTCCCAGCCGGGTCGTCGCCGCCGTCTGCCACCGTCCCGTGCCTCCTTGTCGCCGTCGTACGGACCGGCTGATCGTAACCCTGGGCCTCGCTACTGCGCCGGCGCCGTCGTCCGCCGGCTTCACGAAAACGGCACCAGGTTCCCCACACGGTTGGCGATGCTGACGGTCCGCCGGCCCTGGCGCAGCGGGTTGGCGTCGAGACCATTGGTCAGGTAGCAGAACGAGACATCGGAATCCGGGTCCGCGAAGGCGATCTGGCCACCCGCGCCCCCGTGCCCGAAGCTACGCGGCGACATCGTGTGCCCGAAGCCCCGCATTGCCGCGTCACGGCCTTCGCCGGCGATCACCAGCCCGAGCGTCCGGTTCGACGTCACGTGGGTGAGCGGGTCAGGCAGCGAGCCATGGATCTCGCGGGTGCCGGCCGCAAGAACGGCGGGATCCCACAGGCCACCGGGGTTGTGCAACAAGGCTTGGTAGTACATCGCCATGTCCGCCGCCGTCGAGATGCCACCGCCGCCCGGCACGCCGAGTGAGCGGACCTCGGGGAGGTTGAACCCGATGAGCGCAGCCTCGGTCACCTCGCCCTGCAGCACCTCGAGCGTCAGCCCGGGCATGCCGTAGATCGCCTCCAGCTCCTCGCTCGTCGGAGGCTCGCCACAGACCTCGAGGTTGTTGATGTCCCCTTGCCGCTCGGGCCCGACGCCGAGCTCGAAGCGCTTCAGCCCGAGCGGAGCCAGCAAGCGCTCAGAGATGAACGAGCGGTAGTCCATCCCGCTCAAGCGCTCGATCAGCTCGGCGATCACCCAGTGGGCCGACGTCGCGTGGTACTCGAACCTCGTGCCCGGCTCCCAGTTGAGTCGCCACGAGGCGAACCGCGCGAGCCGAGCTTCCCGGGTCCGGTCCGTCATCAAGTTGAGCGGCGCCTGAGGAAACCCACCCTCGTGCAACAACAATTGCCTCACCGTGATCACGTCCTTGCCGTTGGACCCGAATTCGGGGATCAGCTCCGCCACCCGATGGTCGAGGCTCACGGAGCCGTCGGCCAGCAGCAGCCAGAACGCGCCGACCACCACGGCCTTCGTGCAGGAGAAGATGACATAGCGGCTGTCCGGGGCCGCTGCCCCGAACGTCTCGTACGCCACGAGCTCGTCCCCCTGTGCCACCGCCACCTGGCAGGAGGGCAGCAGGCCCTCGTCCACCTCTCGGTGGCAACGCTCGATCAATGCCGCAAGCGCCTCGGTGTCCATGGCCGCACCGTACCTCCCTCGGCGTACCTCCCTCGGCACCCGGGAGCTCCAACCTATGCTCGGCGCCATGTCTGAGGCGGCTGGCCGACCCGGGGGGCCTGCGGTTGGCGGGCGGCGCAAGCGCCAGCCCACAGCCACCTCGACGTTCGGGTCGGGGAGGCGTGAGGCGCACGACGCGTCGGGTTTCTATGGGAGGTTCAGCCCGCCCGAGCTGAGCGACAGCACCGAGCTCGGCACCGCCACGGTCGTCGACCAGGTGATACAGGCCGACGCTCGCCACATGACAGACGTCGCCGACGGCTCCGTCGCCCTCGTCGTCACCTCGCCGCCGTACTTCGCCGGCAAAGACTACGAGCTCGAGCTCGGACGGGACGGCGTGCCGGCCACCTACCTCGAGTACCTGGGCCTGTTGCGCGATGTCTTCCGGGAGTGCAAGCGGGTGTTGGAGCCGGGCGGTCGCATCGCCGTCAACGTGGCCAACCTCGGCCGGAGGCCGTACCGCTCGCTGTCGGCCGACGTCGCCGGCATCCTGCAGGACGACCTCGGGCTGCTGCTGCGGGGCGAGGTCATCTGGTGGAAAGGGCGGGCGGCCGGGGGGTCCTGCGCGTGGGGCACGTTCCAGAGCCCGGCGAACCCGGTACTCCGCGACGTGACCGAGCGGGTCGTGCTGGCGAGCAAGGGGCGTTTCGATCGGGCACTGACGCCGGCCCAGCGCATCGAGATCGGTCGCCCGTCCCTGGCCACGATCACGCGTGACGAGTTCCTCGAGGCGACGACCGACGTCTGGGAACTACCCACCGAGAGCGCCACGCGCGTGGGGCACCCGGCGCCCTTCCCGGTCGAGCTGCCGAAGCGGCTGATCGAGCTCTACACCTACGAGGGCGACATCGTGCTCGACCCGTTCTGTGGCTCGGGCTCGACGGCGATCGCGGCGGTCCGTACCAAGCGCCACTACCTCGGTTATGACACCGACGCCGGCTACTGCGAGGCGGCCCGGCGCCGGATCGCCGGCGAGGCTGACCCCGTCGGCTCGGCGGTGCAGCTCGAACTGGCGACACCACCGCTCGTTGCAGGAGGCCCGACCGAGGTGGCATTGAGCGAAGGCCGGCAGGCCAAGGAAGTAGCGGCGATCCTGCTCGGCGAGTGCGGCTTCACCGACATCAGACCCCGTGTGCGCGTGCCCGGAGCCGGCCTCGAGGTCGACCTCGTCGCCCGGGATCGAGCCGGTGCCGCCTGGGCTTTCGACGTCTGCGGGACGTTCACGTCGGGGCACCGTGGGCTGCGCCAGGTCGACGTGCTGTGGCGCGCTGTCGGCAAGGCGTCGGTGCTGGCGGCCACCGGGCACGGGCCGTTCGTGGTCCTCACCACCGGATCGCCACCACGAGGCAGTGCTGCGGCGAAGGCGCTCAGAGCGGTGACCGGCGGCGGGCGGCCGATCCGTGACGTGATCGAGCTGCTCGACTCGTCGGGCCAGGCTCGCCTCGGCGTTTACGCCGCCGGTGGCGCCGTCGCAGGCTAGGACCTGGCCGCCTGGCTCCCTAGCCCGGATCGGCCTCGTGGCCGGCGGGGCGAAGGCCGAAGTAGGCGTCGATCGCTGTCATCTGGCCCTCGATGACACGCTGGATGACGCTGCAGATCGGCATCTCGACGCCGTGCCGAGTAGCGAGCTCCATGGCGGTGCTGGCGGTCTTCACGCCCTCGGCGACCATCGTCATCTCGGCGAGGATGTCGGCCAGCGGGCGGCCCATCCCCAGTTGCTCACCCACGTGACGGTTGCGGCTCTGGGGGCTCATGCAGGTGGCCACGAGGTCGCCCACCCCCGCCAGGCCGGCGAACGTCTGCGGCTCCCCTCCGAGGGCGACACCGAGGCGCGTGAGCTCCGCCAAGCCCCTGCAGATGACCGCCGCCCGGGTGTTGTCGCCGGCGCCGAGCCCTTCTGCCATCCCGGCCGCGATGGCGACCACGTTCTTCAGTGCGCCGGCGACCTCGCAACCAATCACGTCGTGATTCGTGTAGACACGGAAGAGCCCGCGGCTCAACACCTCCTGCAGAGCGCGTGCCACCGTCAGGTCCTTTGTTGCGATCACGCTGGCGGCGGCTTGGCCGGCCATGATCTCCTTGGAGAGGTTGGGCCCGCTCAACGCGGCGGCTGGATGCCCGGGCAGGAGCTCGATGATCACCTCGGTCATCCGCTTGAGCGTCCCCACCTCAAGACCCTTCGTCAAACTGACCACAGGCACCCACGGCCGCACGTAGGGGGCCGCCTGCTGGAGGACGTCCCGGAAGCCGTGGGAGGGGACGCCGACGATCACGACGTCGGCATGTGCCACGGCCTCCTCGATGTCCGCCGTCGCCGCCAGCGACTTCGGCAACGAGAAACCCGCCAGGTACCGCTCGTTCGTCTTCTTATCCTGGATCTCGGCCGCCAGCACAAGGTCCCTCGCCCAGAGCGTGGTCGGGTGGTGCCGTGCGGTCAAGGAGGCGATGGTCGTGCCGAATGACCCTCCTCCGAGAACGGTTACACGCATGGCGTCACGGCGCCGACGGTAGCGCCGTTGGCTGGTCGCCGTCAGGCGGCGCGGCCGAGGGGGAGCCGTAGCCGCGTCTGCAGCTGGCGCCGGAAGACCCAGGCCACCGCGCCACTCAGCACCGCGAGGCAGGCAACCACGGTGAGGGCCATGATCACGTGCGGGCTGGCGGACCCGGTCAGGGCTCCGGCGGCGAGGGGACTGATGACCGACGTGGTCGCCCAGACCGCTTGCAGGAAGCCCATCACGACGCCCACTCCGATACCCATGCGGTCGGCACCCTGGGCCGCCAACGGATAGCCGATACTCCACAGCACGGACCGTGCGATCGCGGCCCCGCACAGCACCGCAGTCATTGCCAGCGGTCCGGAGCGGAGCACCCCCGGGGTGAACGCGAGAGCGGCCGCAGCGATGGCAATGAAGATCACCCTGGAGCGCACGAGACGCGACCCGATGGATGACGTCGTCATGCTGCCGATCACGAACACGGCTGCCGCAGCAGACAGGACGAAGCCGATCGCGCCGGTCGAGATGCCGTCGGCGTGCAGCTCCACCGGGACGAGCAGGTAGCTCACGCTCCAAGTCAACCCGGCGGCCATGACTGCCGCGGTCGCGGCGACGATCTCTCGGTTGCGCAGGATGCCACTGACTGAATGACGGAAGCCCGACGACTCAGCAACGATCGCCGCGCTCGGCAGACGCATCACCATCATCACGATCGTGACACCGGCGAGGACGACAGCCCCCACGAGAAACGGCGCCGCCAGCCCGACGACTTGTGCCAGCGATCCGGCCAGCAGTGGGCCGACGATCCCGCCAAGGCCGGAGCAGGCCACGGTCCCGCCCAGTCCGGAGCCCTCCGGCGACACGCCGGCGAGCCATGCCAGACCGGCGGTCCACACGATGCCGTACCCGGCGCCGAACAGGAGCCGGGAGAGCAGGAGCACCGAGAAGCTCGGCGCGAACGCCTCGGCCAGCATTGCAATCGCCATCAGCCACCCGGCTGCCACCGTGAGCCGCCGGGCACCGAAGCGGTCCGCCAACGCACCCGCAGGTAGCGACACGGCCACGGTCGACAAGGCGGTGGCCGCCAACAACATCCCCTCCTGGAAGCCCGACAGGCCGAAGCGCCGGGCGTAGGTGGGGAGTAGCGGGACGATCGCCATCTGGAAGCTGGAACTGGCGAGAACGAGAGCATAGATTCCGAAGCGGAGCGGTCGCAGCCCGCCAACGCTTTGTCTCGGTGTGTTGTTGCCAGGAGAGCTGCTCAGGTCGCTCGGGCTGTCCACGGCAGCCGGGTCGATCGTGTCAGTCGTCGTTGTCGCCATGGTCTTGTGCTCGTGCCCGCTCGTGTCTCGATCTCAGATTGCCACCTGCTTGACCAGTTTCGTCATATCATCTTAATATGCCAGTAATGGGTGTTAATCGGAAGAGATGAGTGCGTTACGATCAATCTGGTCGATCACACCGGGAGTGGATCTGCGTGGGCTGCGGGCGGTGCTCGCGGTAGCGGATACCGGTTCCTTCCGGCGGGCGGCGACCGAGCTCGGCTATACGCAGTCGGCGTTGTCACATCAGGTGGCCAACGTCGAGAAGGCGCTCGGGCGGCCACTGTTCACCCGTCCCGGTGGCCGCGGCCAGGTGAAGCTCACACCGGTGGGTGAGGCCGTATGCCGGCGTGCCCGGCGGGCCCTCTCGGAGGTGGAGGCGATCGGTGCCGACGCCGAGGAGGCCGAGCGGACCGCCAGGGTGCGAGTTCGAGTTGGCGTCTCGCAGACGACCGCGGCGGAGGTCATGCCGTCTGCGCTGCGGGCGTTCCGCGAGGACCATCCGGGCGTCGAGGTCGCCCTCTCCGAATACGAGAGCTTCGAGGCTGTGGCAAGCGCATTGGGGCGGGGGCGGCTGGAGTTGGGTTTTGCCCACAATCCCACGCCGGATGATCGGGTCGAGTCAGTGCCGATCCTCGACGACGCCTGGGTGATCCTCACCCGTCGGGACAGCCCGATCGCCGAGCTCGACCGCCCGAGCTTCGACGTGCTCGACGGGCTCGACGTCGTCGCCTGGAACCGGAAGTGGCAAGTGCAGGCCGAGCTCGAAGATGCCTGGATGCGCCGGGGAATCGCACCGCGGATCGTCTACCGCACCGACGACAACCTCGCCCTGCAGCGGCTCGTGGCGGCTGGCCTCGGGCACGCTTGCATCGGCCGCCTCGCTGCCAGGCGGGCGATCGATGCGTCGTTGGTGTGGTTGTCGCCGAAGGAGTTTCTCGGGCCTCGGCAGATAGCGCTGTGCTACCCGCGCAACCGGCCGCTCAGCGCCACAGTGGCGGCGCTCATGACGGCCATCCGAGCCCAGGCGACTCAGTAGGCGCTGGCGGGGGCCGGCCTGACGGGGGCCGGCTGCGGTCGCTGTCACGACGCCTTCCCCGCGCCGACGGTCGCGCTCCACTGATAACTCAGCCGGCGCAGACGTTGATCCTTTTGACGGCTAGGACGGCCGCGGCTGCCGATACCAGCTGAGCCTCACTCAACTGCTTCGACCCGACTGCAGCCACAAGCGAGTGGCTGATGCTTGCGGCAAGGGCGAGATCACGGCTCGTCGAACCGCTCGAGCCGAACAACATCATGTCGCTGCCGGCCTCGATGGCCTGGACCGCTGCCTCCGGTACCGAGAGTGACAACGGTGCGTCCGAGATCGCCTTCGCCGACAGCGAGTCAGTGATGATGAGGCCTTTGAAACCAAGGTGTCGCCTCAGCTCCTGCGTCACCGCCGAATACGAGAGGCTGGCCGGCGTGCGCCCGGTCAAGCCAGGGACGATCGCATTCGACACCATGACTGCCGGTACGCCCGCTTTGCTGGCGGCGACGAATGGGGGGATCGCCACCTTCTGCAAGCTGGTCCATGACAATGTGCTCGCCGGCCCGTCGTCGGTGTTGCCGCTGACGCCGCCAAGACCGGGGAAGTGCTTCACGACGGGCACGACGCCGCCCTCGAGCATCCCCTTCAGGAACGCCACACCGTCCGCCTCGACCACCGACGTGTTGCCGCTGAACGAACGAAACCCATCCGGATCCGAGGCTCCTGGCGCGACCGCCCGGCCATCTACATCGATCACGGGAGCAAGGTCCATGTTGACGCCGTTGGAAGACATCTTCGACGCTACCTGGCGCGCCCGTGCTTGGATCTGTGAAGGCGGCATCGTCGCCCCCATCTGGCTCGGCCACGGCATCGAGCCGACGAGGTTCGCCATTCGCTGGATGTCGCCGCCCTCCTCGTCGGTCATCACGACGAAGCCGAGGTGGTCCGGCACGTTGCGCCTCAAGGTCTCGAGCCCTCGGCCGAGGTTGGACGGCGCAGATGCCCCGAACAAGATCACGCCGCCGTAGCCGGCCTTCGCCCCGGCCAGCAGGGCAGTGACGTCAGTCTCCTCCGCAGGGACGACGATCGTCTGGTCGGCGAGCTTGGCGAGCGACCACTTGGACAAGACGGCCCGGGGCGTGCATGTTGTCGTTGTGGTCGAGGCCTTGGTATGTGAACCGTGGCCCTGCGCGGCGATGAGGCCGGCGACCGCGCCGACGACCAGGACCAAGACGATGCGCAGCGGCACCGACATTCGCCTGGCGCGATAGACGGTCCGGCCGTCCCGGCCGCGAGCCGCCGAACGGGCCTGCGGCGCGGCGCGAGGTTTGGACGATCTCGGCGAGCGACCCTCAGACGGGTCGGGCACGTCGGGTCACTCCGGTCGTCCCAGGTCCATCGGCCCGTCGGCGTTCTGCTGAACGACCCAGCCGTTACCGTCGGGGTCTTCGATCGTTACCCACCTCCCCCACGGAGCCGACTCGATCATCACATCGTCATCCACGGCGCCCTTGCCCTTCAGGCCGGCAACCGCCGCCTCGATGTCCGGCACGGCCAGCACCGTTCCCCGCAGCGAGCCCGGAGGCATCGTCTCGAACCACGTGGTCAAGGTGATGGCCGTTTCGGAGCCTGGCGGCCGGAGCATCACCCAGTGCATCCCCGGTTCGGAGTTGTCCATCTCCACTACAAAACCCAGCACGTCGACATAGAACCGTTTCGACGCGTCCGGGTTGCTCACAGGGACCGAGACCACTGAGATGTACGTGCGCTCCATGAGCCACCCTACCGTCGGAGGCCGCGGCGACTAATGCTGGAAACCGTGAGTCGATGGCAGCCCGACGCGATGCTGGCGGAGTGTCAGGGAGTGACCGCGTAAGTGAACACGAACTCGACGCACGCCTGCGGCACGAAGCTGAGCGGCGTGACACAACGGTGTCGGAGCTCACCCGAGAGGCGATCGAAGTGCTCCTCGGTGCCCGAAAGGGCAAGCGCCACCTCATGGCC
>JBEKLQ010000140.1:0-8008 GCA_050010115.1 Acidimicrobiales bacterium
GAGCTGTGGGGATCTGGCGACGTTAAGCACCGTCATTCTCCCAGCTCAGGAGGTCTTTTACGCGGATACGCGAGCCGCGTCAGCCCTGGTTAATCGGTGGATCCAGGTTAAGTAGGCGCAACCGGGTCGGGTCAGCGAGCACGCTGAATCGCCGTGCCCAAGTCTGGACCACCCCAGGGTCGCCGAGTCCTTCGATGGCTTGGCAGACCTTCTCTCCGTCGATGATCCGCCGATGGGCGCGCTCCGCAGGTACGAGGTGCATGCCAAGAGTCTGCCAGACGCATTACCAAATACCTGATCAACTGATCAGGCTTGACAGGTAAGTCCTTCTCTCGTAGGTTCCGTCTCGCTCCGGACATCCGGAGTGACGAGCAGCTCAGCGAAGTCCGGTGAAAGTCCGGCACTGTCCCGCAACGGTCAAGCCCTTTCGAGGGATGAGTCCGGTCGCCTGGCTGCGACGTCGATGTGACTAGCCCTCGGAGCAAGGGAGGATCGCTGCAATGCCCAGTCCGGTCACCGACCAAGACAGTTCGTGCCGTTGTTTCCAGTCGGAAGCGGAACGTCCTGACTGGAGCTGAGTGGGTCCGGCTCAGCTCGATAGGACTCGTCGTCCTGGCGCTCAACGTCTTCGGATGGGGCATCTTCGTGTTCGCCATTGCGCCCCACCACTTCGAGTTCAAGGGCCTCGGGCTCGGACTGGGGGTAGCGCTTACTGCTTGGACCCTCGGTGCCCGCCACGCCTTCGACGCCGATCACATCTCGGCGATCGACAACACCACCCGCAAGCTCATGGCCGACGGGAGGCGTCCGCTCGGGACGGGCTTCTTCTTCGCCCTCGGGCACTCTTCGATCATCATGGCCGTCGGCGTCGGCCTCTCCATAGCAGCCCGAGCAGTCTTTGGCGCCATGGTCGACCCGCGCTCCGGTTACGAGACGCTCGGCGGAGTCATCGGAACCTCGATGGCGGCGACGTTCCTCTACCTGATCGCCGCGCTGAATCTCGTCGTTCTCGCCGGCATCTTGAAGGTCTTCCGAGGGATGCGCCAAGGGCTCTTCGACGAGGAGGAGCTCGAGCGCCAGCTCCAGGCCCGAGGGCTGATGTATCGGTTCTTCGGACGATGGATGCGCTCGATCACCAAGACCTGGCATATGTACTTCGTCGGCATCGTCTTCGGGATCGGCTTCGACACCGCCACCGAGGTGTTGCTTCTCGCCGCCACGGCGGCCGCTGCCACGGAGGGCCTCCCGTGGTACGCCGTCCTCTCGCTGCCGTTGCTGTTCTCCGGTGGCATGACGCTCTTCGACAGCCTCGACGGCTGCTTCATGAACTTCGCCTACGGCTGGGCCTTCGCCCGCCCGGTACGCAAGGTCTATTACAACCTGGTCATCACCGGGCTTTCGATCGGGGTGGCGTTCCTGGTCGGCACCATCGAAATCTTTGGCGTCTTGTCGACCGAGCTGCATATCCACGGCGGCTTTTGGAGCTTCATGGCCAACTTCAACATCAACAAAGCCGGTTTCGCCATCGTCCTCTTGTTCGTCCTCGTCTGGATCATCGCGCTCGTCTACTGGAGGCTGGGCCGGGTCGAGACCCGGTGGTCAGGCGCTCGGGAGCCTGGTGCCGAACCGGCCCTGGCCGCTACCGACTCTGGTTGATCCGCGAGGAACCACCCGTGGGGGCGGCCACAGCGGGCTGAATTGCTCGCGGTGAAAGCCCGAGGGACAATCCAGGCATCCCCGCCAAACCGAGAGTAGGGCGGTTCCGGATTTATGGACACGGTTATGGACAG
The DNA here is from genome assembly GCA_050010115.1 of Acidimicrobiales bacterium. Lineage (GTDB taxonomy): Bacteria > Actinomycetota > Acidimicrobiia > Acidimicrobiales > Bog-793 > JAKACA01. The sequence continues at coordinate 1,791 of JBEKLQ010000140.1, forward strand.
CGGGCGGGCGGGGCCGGCCGGCGAGTTGCTCGTGCCACAAAGTACGGAATGAGTTCACCTATGCTGGCCAGGCGGCGCGAAGTGTCCAGGTAGTAGCCTTGCGTCCGTTGGAGAGGTGCGAGAGCGGCCAAATCGGACTCACTGCTAATGAGTTGACCTGGTAACGGGTCCGAGGGTTCAAATCCCTCCCTCTCCGCTTTTTGTGACGCCCCCCGGCGTCTGCCGTGGGCGCATCCGCCCGTCAGCGAGTCAGCGCCGGTGGGCCTGTGAAGAGGCGTGCGGCTCCTGCGCTCATCGCGACAACTGCACCAATGAGGCCCACGTACGCACCCGCTCCGAGCGAGGTGCTGAGGCCACCGAAGAATTCGGTGCCGTTGGCGGCATTGAACGGCGACGAGAGCATCGCCGCGATCACCATCGCCAGGTTCGCCGCGCACAGCAGACCAAGGACACTCCGGTGAGGCCAGTCCGCTCTCACCCGAGCCTTGAAGATCAAGAGCGTCGCCAGCAACTCGACGGCGGTAGCGAGCGAGCACACGAATATCGCCCATCGCCAGCCTCCCGCGTGCTGGCCCAACGCGGTGAGCGAGACCGCGATGGACAGCCCGTCGCCACTGGCGCCGATCTGATACCACGGCATGAACAGCGACCCGAGAACCGCCGCAGCTCCGAAGAAGGCCGTCAAGTCGAGCGCCTGGAGGCGCCGTTTCTGCCGCAGGTCGGCAACGCCGATCACCGCTCCTGCCCACGGCGTTCCCCCACCCCACGTCGGCACTGTGTGCGGCCCAGTGGGGACACCTATACCCTGCGTCTGGTAGCCGTACTGCTGGGTCGGCCCCGGATAGGCCTGGCTAATTCCGGATCCCAGGTAGCTCGAGGACGTGTTCTGGCCGGGGTGGTAACCGGGAGGTGGTTGTTGGCCATAGCCCGGCCCCGGCTGACCGTAGCCCTGCTCCGGGTGGGCCGGGGCGCCGGAACCGGGAGCGCTCGGCGGATACGCCGGGCCGCCGCTGTACGGGTATCCAGGACCTCCATGCAGCGGCTGTTGGGGTGGCGCCCAGTAGCCTGCCTCCGCCAACGGAGGCACGGGAGGCTCAGGGCCAGTAGCCGGCGGCGCCGGCTCGTTGTACGGCGCGGACGGGATCACTGTGGCACTCGCCGCCTTCCCGCGAAGGATCGCCCCACAGTTGCGGCAGAAGCCGGCGTCAGGTGCCACCAGCGCACCGCAATTCGAGCAGTTCAAGCCACAGCACCTCCCGGGCGGCCGCGATCGTGGTGACCGATCCGGCGCAGCATCCCTGACCCAGCGTACCGAACCGGCTGGCCACTCCCTGGCCGGTGGCTTCCGGCGGCGGGAGCGGCACGATGATTTCGGTGAGCGCTTCGGAAACGAACCCAGCGCGAGCTGCCCTCCAGGGTTTCACGTCTTGCTTCGGTGACATCGAGGGCTCGACCAGCATGCTGAGGACCCTCGGCATCGCGATCCGCCGCAGCGACCTGCAGGGTGCGTCCGGCCGGATTGCTCACGCCCTTGCCCTGTTCGAGGCGCTCGGTGAGGCCGAGCATCTGCTGGCACGATTCGCTGCGGCCTCGTGAGGTTCGGTTGGTCAGCGGGGCCGGAGGCTTCGGGTACCATCATCCGTCGCGACATCGGGCAGGTAGCTCTCGCCCGCAGCAACCCGCGCTCGTAGCTCAATTGGATAGAGCATCTGACTACGGATCAGAAGGTTGGGGTTTCGAGTACCTCCGAGCGCGCTGAACATCTTCCCTGGTAGAAGCCTCGCGGTGCGGCTCGACAGATCCTCATAGTCGAGCGTCATCCCTATAGGAATCCCTATAGCTATAGGGATGACGTTGAGTTATAGGGATGACGGAGAGTGGTCAGGCAGGGCGCGACGCGGCACGGGCTCGATCCGGGAACGCAGCCCAGGGGTGTGGGACGTGCGGGTCGTCGTCGGCTTCGACCCGGTCAGAGGCCAAAGTGAGCAGCGCTCGTTCACGATCCGTGGCGATGCAGCTTTCGCTCAACAACGTCGCCGCGAGCTCGTCACCGACTTCGGCGTCAGCCGCTTCTCCGTCACGACTTCGGCGGCCCGCATGAACGTCGCCGACCTGATGCAAGCCTTCTTCGACGCTCCGCACCTCTGGAAACCCGCCACCGTAGCCTCGCACCGTCCTGTCGTGCGCTCCTTAATCGATGACCCGCTCGGCCGCCGGCCGCTCATCACCTTGACGCCCGGCGAGGTACGAGCAGCCATCCTCCGCTGGCAGGAGGCCGGGGCTCGGTGTCCACGGTGTCAGGGCGGTGGCTCGTGCTCCGCTCCGCCGTGTCGTGGGCGGTGACCGAAGGAGTCCTTCGGTCGAACCCGCTGGCGGAAATGCGAGGCCCTCCGCGCCCCGCACCTCGCCAGCACCACAGCATCGCCGAGGTCCGTCGACTGCTCCGGTCCGCCGAGGCCATCGTTGCCTCCGCCCGGCAGGCCCTCTCGCTCGAGCCCCTTGCGCGGTGTCCTCAGCGCGCTCTCTTCTCCGCCGAGCAGGGGCTGCTGCTCGTCCGCCTGGCCGCAGATTCGGGCGCCCGACGCGGCGAACTGGCGGTGCTGCGCCTCGGCGATCTGCATGGGCGTGTGCTCACGATCGAACGGGGGTTGTCGCACGGTGTCCTCGGCTCGACCAAGACGGGTCGTACGAGACGGCTCACGCTCGGCGCCACGACCACCCTGCTGATCTGCGACCACTTCGCAAGCTGGCAGCAGCGCTGCCCGGGACTGGCGAAGGACGATTGGCTGTTTGCGCCTGACTCGACCAGGGCGACTTACATGACGGCCGAGGCGCTCTCGCACAAGTTCCACCGGCTCGGGGTCGCCGCCGGCGTGGCTCGGCCGGCCTTGCACCGACTGCGTCACGGCGTCGCCACGCATCTCGTGGACCAAGGCAAGCTACTGAAGGCTCAGGCGAGGCTCGGTCACCGCGACCCGACGACGACGCTGCGTCACTATTCCCATGCCGTGGCCCTCGACGACGAAGACGTCGCTGATGATCTGGACCGCCTCCTCAACGGCGAGAGATGTTGAGGCGAGCGCGCACCGCGGTCAACTATTCGAGGCCTGCTTCGGGTCGCCGCCGCCACCGGCGACCGGGGCCGCATTCGAAAACGCGTTGGAACTTGGCGCTCGCATGATCACCGTATTGCCCTTGGTGGCAGTGCGAGAGGAGCTCCGCTGGGGCTAGTACCTCCGAGCGCGCTGGATAAGTCCAGGTAGATGGGCTATCTCATCGGCGTGTCGTTGACACGGACGTGCTCCTACTTGTGGAGGGCAGATTCCGGTCAACCTGTCGGTGGAGAGTTACGTCCTGGAGCAAGAAGGCGACTTCGCGATGTGGGGGTCCGGGCATCGGCCACTCTTGGCACGCCGAGCAGGGCCCAACCGTGATGACTGTCCGGTGGCCGTCCACGCTTTCGAGCTGAGAGACGGCCGCGGTTGGGGGTCCATCTTGACGCCAGCGGTGGAACGGGGCGATCGACTTCGAGCACCCGAGGTGCGTCTTGGTTACGAGACGAGGCTCTTTGCAAGGTTGGCGATGCCATTACCCCAGGCCGCCAGATCGGCAGCCGGAAGATACGCCTTGCCGGCGGCCGTGTGGTCCGCCATGGGCGAGGCGACGTAGCGCTGCCGGCCCGAAGGGTCGATGAAATAGATGATCGAGGTGTGGATGATGTCGGCATTCGGGTTCGGTGCTACCACCTGGACGTTGTAGTCCTGCCAGACAGCCTTGAGGCTCGCCACGGGACCCGTGAAGAAGTGCCAGCTCGGGATCGTCGTGAGCCCATGCTCCTGTGCTCGTCGTGACGGCACGGGATACTCGGCAGCGTCACCACATGCTGCAAGAGATGCCCTTCCTTGTGACGAAGCGCAGCGCCGACAAGCTCGACTTCGGACTCCGATCGGTGTGGCGCCACCAGATGCGCATCCCACTGTCCGACCCGAGCCGCACAGTGGTCGACGTGCTCGATGACCCGTCGCTCGGTGGGGGTATCCGACACGTGGCCTCGGTGGTCACGGAGTACCTGTCTTCCGAGCACCGAGACGACGACCTCCTCGTTGAGTATGGCGACCGAGTCGGCCACCGGAGCATCTTCAAGCGCCTCGGTTGGATGCTTGAACTACGAGGCATTGACGGCCCGCTGTTCGACGCCTGCCTGGCAAGGCGGAGCGCCGGGATCGTCAAGCTCGATCCGACTGTCGACACCCCGGGCCGAATCGTCCGCCGCTGGGGTCTGCGAGTGAACGTCGCCCTCGACGAGCGAGAGGATGACTGGTGATCACCCGGGCGGACCTCGTCGAGCGAGTGCGGGAGTGGGGACTCGCCGAGCAGGTGGTCGAGAAGGACTACGTCCTCGGCTGGGTACTTTGGGGCATCGGAACGGATCCGACGCTCGGGCAGCAGTGGGTCTTCAAGGGTGGCACCTGCCTCAAGAAGTGCTACATCGAGACTTACCGGTTCTCCGAGGACCTCGACTTCACAGTGCTGCCGGGCGGGGTGGTGACTCCTGACGACGTACGCCCGCACGTCGAGCGCATGCTCCTCCGTGTGGCCGAGGAGTCGAGCATCGACTTCACACTCGAGTCGCCGCGCTTCCGGCTGCGGCCGTCAGGAGTAGCCACTCAGGGCACGATCTACTACCGCGGTCCACGTCAGACGCCGGGGCTGGCGAGCATCAAACTCGATCTCGCTGCGGACGAACTGGTGGTGCGGCCACCCGTGCTCCGGCCAGTGGCGCACCCCTACCCTGACGGTCTGCCCGACCCGGGCACCGTGCGCTGCTACTCGTTCGAGGAGATCTTCGCCGAGAAGCTGCGAGCCATGGGGCAGCGAGGCCGGCCGAGCGACCTCTACGACATCGTTAACTTGTTCCGGCGCAACGACCTGCGTCTCCACGGCCAGTTAGTCCGCGAGGTTCTGATCGAGAAGTGTCGGATCCGGAGCGTGGACGTTCCGACGTTCGACTCCGTGGCTGCGGCGCCTCATCGTGCCGAGCTGGAGTCGGAGTGGGCCAACATGCTTGGACATCAACTCCCCGCGCTCCCCCCGCTCGACGCGTTCCTCGCCGAGCTGCCCGATCTGTTCGCCTGGCTGCATGGAGAGGCCGAGTTCCCGGCGCTGGCCGCGATTGCGACCGAGGCCGGCGAGGACCTGACCTGGACACCTCCGCCAACGGCGGCGACCTGGCGACAGGGTGTGCCCCTTGAACCAGTCCGCTTCGCTGCGACGAACCGGTTGTGCGTGGCCCTCACCTACAACGGCTCGGTCCGGCTGATCGAGCCCTACTCGCTGCGGCGCACGCAGCAGGGAAACCTGGTCCTCCACGCGGTGCGAGTCGACAACCGAGAGCATCGCTCCTACCGGGTCGACAGGATGCAGCGCGTCGAGGTCACCACGCGGCCGTTCCGACCGGTGTACGCCGTAGAGTTCTCGGCTGCGGGCCCTATGGCCGCGCCACCGGCGCGCCGATCCCCGGTGTATCCGGCCATTCGCTCGACGCCGCGAAGGGCGAGCCGCCCGGGCACCGTCTACGTGATCCAGTGCCCGTACTGCCAAAAGGAGTTCCGGAGGCAGACTCGTGACGTTGCGCTGCGACCAAATAAGACGCCCTATGGGACCACCTGCTCCGGCCGCCGGGGCTATCTGGTCAGGATACAGTAGCGCCGGGAACCGTGTTGCACTCAGGTGGTTGAGATCGGCGAGCACGGCAGTATTTGTGTCAATTTGACTGCCATATCTTGCTACTCCTTTGCTACTCAACTCAACGTGACAGACAAGACTGGGGCTGATAGCGCGGACTATCCACAGGACGTGAGCTGCCCAGATAGACGCTGACGGATGCTCTGGACGCTCGGGATCGCTCTACGGATCAGAAGGTTGGGGTTTCGAGTACCTCCGAGCGCGCTGAGTAAGTCCAGGTGAGGGCACCTATGTGAGGAGTGCCTCGCCTCAATTCCCCCGCTATGGCATTCTGGTTGGCTTGCCCTTGAGGTTGCCCCGATTTGGCGGACAGGTTGATTATGCCGCTTGAACTTCCTTGTGGTGGTGGATCCTGGACTCGTACTCGGCAGGGCTGAGGTAATCGAGTGAGCTGTGAAGCCGCTGGCGGTTGTAGAAGACCTCGATGAACTCGAAGACAGCCCGGCGAATCTGAGCTTTGGTCGCCCAGGACT